>JBEIFV010000199.1:0-10802 GCA_040382235.1 Burkholderiales bacterium | reverse complement strand
TTCGAGCAGGTTAGTTTGCGCTCTTCGCAAACCCGGCTGGAGAGCCTTTCCAGCCAGACCAATATCGCGATCCTCAACGCGGCTTCCGAACCGCTCGAGCCCTCGCGCCCGAGAATCCTGCTCAACGTGCTGGTGGCGGTGTTCCTGGGCACCTTGCTGGGTGTGGGCCTGGCCTTGATGCGCGAGCTCGGCAACCGCCGTGTGCGTTCGGCCGAAGACCTGATGGAAGTGATCGGCCTCCCGCTATTGGCATCCATTCCGCGTGCCCCCAAGCCATCCTCCCTGGGCGGCATGTTCGGCGGCCGCCGCGCGCGCGCCTGAGGGTCTCATGCACACACCCACCGCAGCCCGGCGGCTAGCCGCGCAACCCACCACCCAACCCGAGCCCCAATCATGAGCGCCGTGCCACCTGTTACACCCGCCAAGCCGGTCGTGCGCGGCCGCTCCATCGGTGCCCTGCTGATCGATGCCGGGCGGTTGACGGCTGAGAACGCGGAAAAAATCCTGCGACTGCAAAAAGAAAAGGGCATGCGCTTCGGCGACGCCGCCCTGCAATTGAAGCTCTTGACCGAAGAAGACATTCGCTTCGCCCTGGCGCGGCAATTCGATTATCCCTACCTGACTGCAAGCGACCCTAGCCTGTCGCAGGAACTGGTGGCCGCCTATCGCCCGTTTGGCGAAACGGTGGAGCAACTGCGGGCGCTGCGCAGCCAGCTGATGCTGCGCTGGTTTGATGGCGAGGCCGAGCGCAAGGCGCTGGCGGTGGTGAGCCCGAGCGAGGGCGATGGGCGCAGCTTCATCGCGGCCAACCTGGCGATCGTGTTTTCACAGCTGGGGGAGCGCACCCTGCTGGTGGATGCGGATTTGCGCAAGCCGCGCCAGCACGTGTTGTTTCACCTGCCCGCCAACGCGCATGGCTTGTCCGACGTCATCGCCGCACGTGCCGGGCCAGAGGCGGTGGTGCGCATTCCTTCACTGCTGGGCTTGTCGGTCTTGCCGGCCGGTGTGGAGCCGCCCAATCCGCAGGAATTGCTCGGGCGCCCAGCGTTCAGCGAGCTGCTGCAGGGGCTAGCGAAGAATTTCGACACCATCATCATCGACACACCAGCCACCCACGAATATGCGGACGCACAAACCGTGGCCGCAAGAGCGGGTGCGGCGCTGATGGTGGCGCGAAAGAACCGCACTCCGGCGCCGGAATTGCAGAAGCTCGCGCGCTCGCTGCAGCAGGGTGGTGCCGAGCTGGTCGGTTCGGTGTTGAACGACGTTTGAGCCGGCGGAAGCCATGCGCGCCAAGCGAAAATCAAGGCCAGAGGCGGAATTCATCAAGCCGCAATACTGTTCGCGTAGCATTGGGCGGCCTGAAATAAGCTCGCAGCGCGCAAGCACGTTAGCCGGTTCGACCCCGTTGGCAGAACGCCAGCCCAAGCGCGCCTGCCAGCGCCCCCAGCAAGTCCGCAGCCAGATCGTCCAGCCCGGCATTGCGACCCGGCAAAAAACCCTGATGCCATTCATCGACCAAGCCCAGCAACAACGCGCCGGCCACAGCCAGCAGAACCATGCGCACGCCGGAGCGGCCGCTAGCCAGGCCAATGGCGGCGCTGATCAGCGCGAAAAGCGCGAGATGCACGAACTTATCCCAGGGGGCAGGAATCAAATTCACTGCGAAAGGCTGTGCGCCGCCGATGAAAAGCGCGCCAGTCATCACCGCAAGCAGCAGCGCCGCGACAACGCGCGAGTAGCGTGAGAGAAGCCGGGTCAAATTAGTCATGAGCGCAAACATGCAGTCTATCGGGGTGGACGAAGCCGGAAAGCCAAAAGGCTGGCTGGATGCGTTTGTGCCGTGGCTGCCGATTATCGCCGGGCTATCGGTACTCTACCTGCCCAGTCTTTACAGTTTGTTTACCGGCATATGGACCAGCGACGAGCAAGCCCACGGGCCGATCGTGCTTTCGATCGCGTGTTGGCTGATGTACCGCAAGTGGCCGGAAATGATGCGCTTGAGCGAAGGCGGGGCGCCTTCGGCTGCGGGTTGGCCGCTCTTCGTAGTTGGCCTGTTTCTCTATGTGCTGGGCCGCTCGCAAGACATACTGATTTTCGAGATCGGGTCGGTGATCTGGCTGCTGGCCGCGTTCGTGCTGCTCATGCGCGGCACAGCCGCATTGAAGGCGATGTGGTTCCCGCTATTTTTCATGATGTTCATGGTGCCGCTGCCGGGGCCGGTGGTCGATGCGGTGACCATGCCGATGAAAATGGCCGTCTCATACGTGGCCGAGCTTGTGCTTTTCAACGTGGGCTACCCGATCGCACGCAGCGGAGTGATCCTGCAAGTGGGGCAATACAAGCTCCTGGTGGCGGATGCCTGCGCCGGCCTGCATACGCTCTTCACGCTGGAAGCACTGGGCCTTTTGTACCTGAACCTGGTTCAGCGCGACTCCCTGGTGCGCAACATCTCGCTGGCGATCCTGATCGTGCCGATTTCATTCACGGCAAACGTGATTCGTGTGATGACCTTGACGCTCATCACGTACCACTTCGGGGATGCCGCAGGGCAGGGCTTCTTGCATGGCTTCGCCGGCATGGTTCTATTTTTGAGCGCCTTATTGCTGATCATCGGGGTCGACTCCGTGCTGCATTTCGGTCTCAAGGTTAACCAACGTCGGGCGGGTGCGTGAAAATGACCAGTTGGCTGCGCAATGGCATTTTGCTGGCGGCAATGGTCGCGGCCTCGGGCCTCGCGCTTGCCTTGAAGCCCACGGTAAAGGTGGCTGACGCTGGGCCAAAGATCAATCTCGAGAGCATGATTCCGCGCCAGTTCGGCGAATGGAGCGAGGCGAAATTCGGTTCTTCGCAGATCGTCGACCCTCAAACTAAAGAGTTGCTCGACAAGATTTATAACCAAACGCTCTCGCGCACCTATGTGAACCCGCGCGGCTACGCGATCATGCTGTCAATCGCCTATGGCAGTGATCAGAGTGACGCGCTGCAGCTGCACAAGCCCGAAGTTTGCTATCCCGCCCAAGGCTTTCAGTTGACGGACAAACAGGTCGGTGTACTCACGTTGCCGGACGGTGCGATTCCCGCTACGCGTCTCTTGACGACTTTGGGTCAGCGCAAAGAACCGATCACATACTGGACTACGATCGGGGATCGTGTAGTGGCTAGCGGAATCCAAAAGAAGCTGGTCGAGATTGGCTTCGGTCTCGGTGGCAAGATTCCGGATGGCATGCTGATTCGCGTTTCGTCGATCGATGGCGAGTCTCGGCGGGCGTTTGAATTGCATGGCCAGTTCGCGGAAGCCATGGTCGGTGCCGTGGCGGTTGAGCACCGGCGACGCCTGGTCGGTGCGCCTTCGGTTCCTTGAACTCATGGTGGCCGCCAGCTTGACCGGATTGCTGTACTTCGCGTGTGGCGGCGTTGATCGCGTCGGAACGGCGACGCCACTCCATCAAGTGCAATCCGTGAATCCTGGCGGGCATATGGTTGTCCGCCTGACAGGCCAGGCGCAGGCGCGGGGACGATGAAGTTGTGATCATTTTTTTCTCGTACATCGTCCCGTTCATGATCGTAAGCGGCACCGCGTTTGCGTTCATAACCTGGCTGGTGGTGGGTTCCAGGCGCCCGATTTACTTTGTGGTGCCTTATCTTGTTTGTATCCTCTATTTTCCGAACGCCTCCTACGGTCTGGTCGATAGCGAAGCAGCAGCCGGGCTCGATAACTTCTATAACCGGGCGACCGGCACGTTTTTCTTTTCCGCAATCAATTTGCTCTTGTTTGGCTTGGCGCTCCAGGCATTCATAGGTCGCCGATTGGGCGCACTCGCGAAGGCCGAGCACAACCTGACTGCGTACTTATGGTTTTTCGGCTTTTTCTTTGCGGGCTGCTTTGCCATCAGCTTTTACTTTGACGATGTGCGGTGGTTCAACGTGATTGGCTATTCCGGGCTGCTCAACATGGTCAACATGGCGCTTGGCTTTTATGTGCTGGTCATGGCGGTCCAGAAAAGAGAAGACCTTAACCTGGTGATCAACGTATTTCTCGTTTGTGCAGTTACTCGCGCATTGTTTGGGGCCGTGCGTTTTGTGGCCCTTGGCGGAGACCCGGCTAACTTTTACGCCAACTTCCAGGGCGCATCGGTCAAATTGACGTTCTTCGACATCAATGATGTATTCATAGCGACCGTGGCTTGCTTTATTGCTGCATGGCGAGCGCTGGCCGTCGATCAACAACCAGCCAAGCGTGCAATGTATGGCGCCATCGTGCTTCTTGAGTTGTTCATTGTTGTGTTCTCGTATCGACGCACCGGCTGGCTTGGCTTTGGCTTGGCCGCTCTCGTGCTCGCGTTCGCGATGCGTGCGAAAGCGCGTATCTGGCTGCTTGCAATCTATGGCTTGGTTGGCGTGCCGGCAATCGTGTTCCTTACATTGAGACGTGTAGGCTCGGCTGGTAGCGGCGAGAGCATTCTGGTTAAGTTGATGCCTGATGTTTTCACGCGCGGCCAGTTTTCGTTTTCGAGTGGACGATTCGCCGAACTCTATGCCGCGTGGCTTTCGATCCGGGAAAGCCCGATCTTCGGGCTTGGCACCTGGGGACAATTCCGCAGCGAAGGCCTTGCCGATGTCGCGTTTCATCGCGGTAACTTCGGCTGGATGCATAGCGGCGTGTTGCATGTGTGGCTGAAGGCTGGATTCGTGGGTGTAGTTGTCTTACTGGGGCTCTTCGTCGCATACGCTCGGTTTGTGCGCGTTGTGTTACCACAACTTGCGCCGCAGGAGCGGGGTTTGTTGCTTGCAGGAGTGGCCGGCTCACTGTTCTACCTGCCCACCTGGCTGATCGGCACACCGGTTATCGAGTTTCGCACGATGCAGCTGATTGCCTTTGCCTTGGCACTTCCTTATCTGGTGCGCGCGTCTGCATCACTGCCGAGTGTCGTACGTTGATCCGGCGGAGTTTGTTGCAAAACGCGGCGTCGAATCTCGCCGGCGGCGTGATCCCCGCGCTGGTTACCATTCTGACGATCCCGTTTATTGTCAATCGTCTAGGCAGTGCTGGCTTTGGCGTATTGACACTGATCACGTCGATCGTTGGCTACTTCGCGCTAATCGATATCAACGTTACCGCCGGTTCAACCAAGTTCATCGCAGAGTATCACGCGCGCAATGATCAGCAGAAGTTGCGCGATGCGATCAATTTCGGGCTACTGATCTACGTGATCATTGGCGTTGTTGGCGCGACTGCAGTCTTTCTGGCCGGCCCGTCGCTTGTGGAACGTTTTTTCTCCATCCCAGCGGAATTGCGTACTGAGGCGATCGCCAGCGTGCAAGTTGCGGCCATCGGCTTCCTTTTCGGGCAATTGCAGGTTTATCTACACTCCTTGCCTGGGGCGCTATTGCGTTTCGACGTCTCGGGGCGCCTAGAGAGTATTTTTGGTGTGGCAGTCTCACTTGCATCGGTTGCCGTCCTGGCAGCGGGCTACGGGCTTCTCGCCATTGTGTTGGTGCGTGTGCTGCTGAGCGTCCTGAACTGCGTGGTTTTGTGGCTGGCACTCAAGCGACTGCTTCCGGCATTTGCGATTGCGTGGCCGGGCTTCGAGATTCGAAAGAAGATACTGGCATTCAGTGCATATTCGTTTTTGAGCAGGTTTGCAAGTCTCTCTCTACTGCATCTGGACAAGCTGATCATCAGCGCTGCCGTTGGGGTGCAGATGTTGACCTACTACGCGATTCCCGCAACCTTGATAAACCGCGTGATGGCACTGGTCGGGCGCCTGCCGCGAGTAGTGTTTCCGCATGCGAGCGCACTGAGCGCGCGCGGCGATTGGCTTGAACTTGAGCGTGTGTATATAGGCGCAAGTCGCTATGTGTTTTTTGTGAACGGTACCGTCGCCTTATTGCTGGCGATGTTTTCAGAAGGATTGCTGCGTTACTGGATCAGCGCCGAACTCGCTGCCAACGGTGCGCTTGTGCTTACGATCCTTGCGATGGCGGCGTGGATCGAATCGCTGTCCAATCTGCCTTCGTTGGTCAACGATGGGTTGGGCCACCCCAGGGTTACCGGCCTGTTCGCGGTTTCACATGCTGTCGTGGCGCTTGGGTTGATTGTCCTGCTGGTCGAACCGTTTGGGATCGTCGGCGCGGCCCTGGGCCACCTGATCGTATCGGCGCTAATGGGCCTTGCGTTCATGTTCTACGTTCATGGTCGCACAGTACCGGTCAAGCTATACGCAGTTATGCGGCGAGCGTATGCACCGGCAGGACTGGTCATTGCGCTAGTGTCCGTGCCGGCCTGGTTCTTGCGTGGATATGCGATAGAAAGTGTCGTAGCTTTGTTGACCTGCGGTGCACTTGTCTCAACGCTTCTTGGGGTAATGGGCTTTTCTTTCATCCTTGAGCCTGAGCACCGGCGTCGGCTTAGCGCATGGGCGAGGCGATCGTGAAGATACTCATGGTGTGCGAAGACATTCCGGCACTTCAATTAGGAGGGCTCGGCAAGCATGTGGTTACCTTGTCAAACGCTTTGCTAGCGAAAGGACACGAAGTTGCGCTGCTCGGCCGGACTGAACCTGACTATCAGTCATGCTCAACTGAAGTAGGCTTTCGTGGCCGTTTCATCCCCGCTCTGGATATGACGCACTCAGGCTGGAAAGAGCCCGCACTTGGATTTTTCAATCCCTGGAAGCGGCCGTTTTTTGCGCGACGCATTGCAAAGGCCATCCGACGCCATGCGAGAGGGTTCGACATCGTGCATTACCACGGCCATTTACCGATGGTCGGCCGCTATGTTCCGTCCGCAGTGCCGTTTGTGCAAACGCGACACGACCAAGGCAGTGAATGCATCATTCATCTGCGATTTAGAAACGGGGATGTGTGTCGTGAACTTGATCCAAGGGCGTGTGCGTCATGCATTCATCAGGCGCCCGGGCCGCTTCGCACCGCGTTCAGCGCCCACGCCGTGTCTCGTTACCGGCGTGAGACGGCAGACGCGTTTGCTCAGCACCCCGTAGTATTTGTTTCAAATTTTCTGCAAGAGGCTTTCGCAAAGGTTATGCCCGACGCAGACATGACCAAGGCCCACGTTGTACACAACTTTGTGAGCGAAGCGGCATTGTGGGGAGCGTCGCAGGCAGTCGATTTGAACGCGTCCGCCAGCACGGTTTGGCGCATCGTGATTGCAGGAAGGATGGACGAGGCGAAGGGTTTCGGCGCTTTTCTGGAAGCTGCTTTGCCTAAACTTGACAACAACGTCTCAATCGAGATCATTGGCGATGGCCCGGCCCGCGCAGTGGTCGAGAAGCGGCACCGCGATCCGCGCGTCGTGTTTCGCGGTCATCAACTCAACGCTGTCGTGTTGGCGGCGACAGCGGCGGCAGACGTGTCGGTTGTTCCATCTGTTTGGCAAGAGCCGTTCGGCACGACAACACTCGAGGCTTTGCGCCTGGGTAAACTTTGTTTTGCGCTGGCGCATGGCGGAACACCTGAACTTGCGATCTATGGTGCACCCGGGCAATTGCGGCTTTTTCCGGATATGAACTCGCTGGTGGATGGCCTGATTGAAGTACTGCGGGCCGGCAAGCCAAGCATCGTCACCGGCGGCGTGAGTACATCACTTACTCATGGGTGTTCAGCTGATGTTGCGCATGCCGCGGAGCGACTCCTGGCCTTGTACCGGGATATCGTTACGGAAAGGCCGAGAGCATGAATGCTCCGGTTTTTTCGGTCATCACTGTGTGTTTCAACGCACTCACGACCCTGCCGAACGCAAGGGCTTCACTAGCCGCGCAAAGCTTTGGCGACTATGAATGGATCGTGGTCGATGGTGCTTCCACCGACGGTACTGCGGAATGGGTTCGCGCCCAAGGCAATGCGGCGTCTGCTTTCGTGTCAGAAAAGGATGCTGGCATCTACGACGCCATGAACAAGGGACTTGCCCTTGCGAGTGGGGAATGGATTTTTTTTCTGAATGCCGATGATCGCCTGGCTGATCCCATGGTGCTGGCCGATGTGGCGCAGGCATGCGCCGCATCGAAGGCGGACCTGGTCTATGGAGACGTGATCTATACCGACGGTACGCGCGAGTGGCCAAAGAGCTTTGCCTGGATTACGCCGGAGAAGCTGGTCTACGGCGATCTTTGCCACCAGGTGGTGTTTGCCAGACGCTCGCTTTTTGAACAACATGGGATGTTTGATCTTTCGCTCAAGTACAACGCCGACTTCGATTGGCTACTTCGAATTTTCAAGGCTGGCGCGCGCCCGCACTACCTGAAGCGCAGTGTTGCGATTTTTTTCAAGGGCGGCGCCCATGTCAAGAACGCGGCTGCTTGTGAAGCCGAACGTTTCGTCGTGCGCTATCGTTTCCGCAAACCATTGCAATGGCGCTTGGGCAACTTGATGCTGCGAGTCGAACTGAAGGCACGCCGGCTGAGAGGCGAGCAAGTATGAACCGCTTCATGACATGCGCTTTGTTGGGAGGCGCGGCTATGCTCCTCTGCTTTTCCAGCATGAGTTCGGCAGTGACCTATTACGTCAGCAGCCAATCCGGCGACGACACAGCCAGCGGTCGCACGTCAAATAGTGAAGGTGTGGAGCGCCCATGGAAAAGCCTTGCCCGCGCCTCGTTTCAGGAATACCGAAACGGTGATTCACTGCTATTGCGCTGTGGTGAGCGATTTGAAGGCCGTTTGGACATTCGCGTCGCCGACGGAGAGGGGCTTTTGCGTATCGCTCCGTACGGAGATTGCCCGACAGGTCAACCGCCGGTAATTGATGGAACTGTGGCGCTGCAAGGGGTTGAGAGTGGTGGGCGATTGCGGGCGAAGCTAATGTTCGAGCCAGGCAAGGTCGTGCTTGACGGAAAACCGCTTGCACGCAGCTTCGCACGCTACCGCGTGATTCCCGATCAGACGATTGCCGGCTCCCTGAAGTTGCAGCCACAACTGCCACCGGATGCGTCAATCAGCCAGGCACTGGCCATGGTACGTAGTCGTGATTGGTTGGTCGAGCCGGTTCGATTGGCCTCGCGCGGCGGTTCGCTCGGACTGGGGAGCCCTGTTACTCAGTACCCGATACAAGCGGGCGTAGCACTAGCTATTACTGGAAAGGAGTGGGTGCTTGGTCGGGAAGGCTGGATATATGACCGCGAATCCGGTGAGATCGTAGTGGCGGGCGCCAAGGGCAGAGTTCGGGTCGCCGAGCCCAAGCCTTTGGTACATGTACGCGGGGCTGGGTCTGTATTGCTCGACGGCTTGCAGCTTGAGTTTGCTGGTGAGAACGCTCTCGAGATCGAAATCAGGGGCGTGGCTACCTTGAGAGGTTCTTCCATAATCGCACCAGCTCGGCACGGAATTGAGATTCGTTCCGCGGAGGGCTTCAGTTCGATTGAAAGCCGCATCAGCGGTGCTGGTGAGCATGCGATTAACGTGACTGCCGCAGGTCGTGTCGCTGTAGTGCGCAGTCTTATCGAAGACACCGCGACTCTGGAGCCGCTAATGCCATCAGTTGCGACACTACACGTCGAGCGGGCGCGCAGCGCTGTCGTAGCTCACACACGAATCGAGAGATCAGGCTACGTTGGAATTCGCTTTGGCGAAGGGGCCGAAATTCGCTCGAATCTGATTGTCGATAGTTGTCTGCGATTGAGTGATTGCGCTGCGATATACACGTGGGTAAGCTCGCCAATCGCTAGCCGACGGCCTTCGCGAGTTACTGGGAATTTGGTTGTAAATGTCGTTGGAAACGATGAAGTCAAGTTGGGAGCTAAGGTTCATGCCGCTGGAATCTATCTTGACGACAACACGACCCTCGTGGCTGCCGAAGACAACATAATTTTCGGAGCGCGACAAGGGATATACCTGCACAATTCGTTCGCGCATCGGTTGACGCGCAACATCACGGTTGGAGATCGTGAAGAATCCTTCAGCATGCATGTCGATTCCAATCACCAGGCACTCGCTTCCATGCCCGGATTGAGAAACAGGATATCCGATAGCTTCATGTTTCCGACAATAGAGGCGAAAGCGCTGTCGGTTGTTCGCCGAGTTCGACTTGAGCCGTTTGCGGAGTTTGGTGCCACGCAAATTGGCGGGGGTTCAGGGCAGCGAGCGATTTCTTGGATAGAGAATGTTGCTGGGTTTGAGCAACCCGCATATCGGCAAGAATCCACACTACCTGCGGATGCGAACAAAGTACTCTCAGGGCTTGAGTTTCGGAACGGTGCCTCTGCCCCAAGTTCACGGAGTTGGGTCGTCGGGCCATCGCCCCTAGATATTTCAGTTGGAACAGTAGGACGTACTTTTCGGATCATTGAACACGCTTTGCCTGCTATGGCGGGCTGCCAAGTTATCACTAACTTGAAGACGGGAATGTTGCGATTTTCTGGGGATGTTGCGACATTTCTTGATTGCGGAAAATGATTGGAATGTTTCGAAACGTCTCTATGAATAGGTGAACAAAATTTCAGGTAACAAAGATGGCATTCAGAATCCGATGCAACGGCGATATCTAAATCTCGCTTGTGGCAATGCATTCATCGAAAGTGCGGAATGGATAAATTTTGACTTCACACCATCAAGTAGTGTGGTCAAGAAAGTAAACCTTTTAGGGCCGTTACCATTGCCCGACGCGTCAATCGACTTGATCTACTGCTCTCATTTTGTGGAGCACATCCCACGTTCCTCAATAGTTGCGTTTTTGGCCGAATGTAAGCGCGTTCTGCGGAGTGCGGGGATTTTTCGAATCGTTGTACCTGACTTCGAAAACATGTGCGCAGAGTACTTGAATCGACGACACATAAATGATCATGATGA
>JBEIFV010000198.1:0-10834 GCA_040382235.1 Burkholderiales bacterium | reverse complement strand
TTGACCGAGGCGATGGTGTTCCTGGGATCGCTCAATGCCTGCGCCGCCGCCGCATGGCCGACCGCATTGACCCCGTGCGCGTCATAGCGCACCACGGAAGGAAGGAGAGGTCGTCCCTGATGGTCGGGCAAAACCGCGGCAACGCCGCTTCTGACCGCAGCCACCAATGAATTGGTGGTGCCAAGGTCGATGCCCACCGCAAGCTTGTGCTCATGCGGCGCGGTAGCCAGGCCCGGTTCAAAAATCTGCAGCAAGGCCATGTCAGGCGTTCTCCAGCGCGGCGAGACTGTCGCCGATCTCGCTTTGCACTTTTTCAAGAAACATCAGTTGCCGCACCGCTTCCACCGCAGGCTGGTCCGCATTGGCGTCGAGCAAGGCACCCAGCTTGGCGTAGCGCAGCCTGGCGTCGGCGCACAGTTGGTCCAGCAGCCGTTCGAGTTCATCCACGTTTTTCGCCGCCAGCGCATCTTCGACCGCTTCGCGGCATTCCATTTGATCAATCAGAAATGCCGGTTCCATCGCGGTATTGTTTTCCGCCCCGACATCCACGCCGCGCAACTCCAGCAAGTAAATGGCGCGCTTGAGCGGGTTCTTCAGGGTCTCGAACGCTTCGTTGGCGCGCGTGGAGAGTTGCATCGCCACCCGCTTGCCGGTCTCGCCGGATTGCGCATGGCGATCCGGATGCACCTGCCCCTGAATCTCGCGGTAGGCGTTTGTCAAGACTGCCGGATCGACGCTGAATGCCAGCGGCAAGCCGAACCATTCGAAGTAATTTTGGGAGAAGACCTTGGACACGGAAAAAAAAGGGGCGGTCAGGCCGCCCGGATGAATTGCAGCTGCACGCGCAGCGGCAGGTTCAGATATGAAAGCTCTCGCCGCAGCCGCAACGATCCTTTTCGTTCGGATTGTTGAACTTGAAACCTTCGTTGAGCCCCTCTCGTGTGTAGTCAAGCTCGGTGCCTTCGAGATAGGCCAGGCTCTTGGGGTCGATAAGCACCTTCACACCATGGCTCTCGAACAACTGGTCTTCGGCATTGGGGGCATCGGCGAACTCAAGCTTGTAGGCAAGCCCGGAGCAGCCGGTGGTCTTGACGCCCAGGCGCAGGCCCATGCCGCGGCCGCGCTTGGCGATGTAGCTCGAGACGTGACGGGCGGCGTTTTCGGTCAGCGTGACTGGCATGGGGGCCCCTTCAGGCAGCTTGCTTGTGTTCGACCGCTTGCGCACCGGCTTGCACGCCGTGCTTGGACTGGTAGTCGGTGATCGCCGCCTTGATCGCATCCTCAGCCAGGATCGAGCAGTGGATCTTCACCGGCGGCAACGCCAGCTCCTCGGCGATATGGGTGTTCCTGATACCCATGGCTTCGTCCAACGTCTTGCCCTTGACCCATTCGGTCACCAGGCTCGACGAGGCGATGGCCGAGCCGCAGCCGTAGGTCTTGAACTTCGCGTCCTCGATGCGACCGTCGCTGCCCACCTTGATCTGCAGCTTCATCACGTCGCCGCAGGCGGGTGCGCCGACCATGCCTGTACCCACCGTGTCGTCGCCCTTGGCAAACGAGCCGACGTTGCGCGGGTTTTCGTAGTGATCCAGCAATTTCTCGCTATATGCCATTGCAATACCTCTTCGCTGTTACGTTGCACTTCGCATCCTGGAATCGATCGGCAGCGCCGACTCTTCCAGGCAACTCAACTAGTGTGCCGCCCATTGCACCGTGTTCAGATCGACGCCGTCCTTGAACATTTCCCACAGCGGCGAAAGATCACGCAGTTTACCAATCTTGGCCTTGAGCAACTTGATGGTGTAATCGATTTCGTCCTCGGTGGTGAAGCGACCCAGGGTGAAGCGGATCGAGGAATGTGCGAGTTCATCGCTGCGTCCCAGCGCACGCAGCACATACGAGGGCTCGAGACTGGCGGAGGTGCAGGCCGAACCGCTCGATACCGCGATCTCCTTGATCGCCATGATCAGCGACTCGCCTTCCACAAAATTGAAACTGATGTTGAGGTTGTGGGCGACCCGCTGCTCCAGATCGCCGTTGACATAAACCTCTTCCATTTCAGAAAGCCCTTGGAGCAACTTGTCGCGCAGCATGCGCACGCGCTCGTTCTCCGCGCCCATTTCCTCGCGCGCCAGGCGAAAGCTTTCGCCCATGCCGACGATCTGGTGCGTGGGCAGGGTGCCTGACCGGAATCCGCGCTCGTGCCCGCCGCCGTGCATCTGCGCTTCCAGGCGCACGCGCGGCTTGCGGCGCACATACAGGGCACCGATGCCTTTCGGACCATAGGTCTTGTGGGCACACATCGACATCAGGTCGATCTTCAGCGTATTCAGGTCAATGGCCACCTTGCCGGTCGCCTGCGCCGCATCGACGTGAAAGATGATGCCCTTGGCGCGGCAGATCTCGCCGATTTCGGTGATCGGCTGAATCACGCCGATCTCGTTGTTGACGAACATGATCGAAGCCAGGATGGTGTCAGGGCGAACCGCCGCCCTGAATTTCTCGAGATCGAGCAAGCCATTGGGCTCGGGGTCGAGATAGGTCACCTCGAAACCCTGGCGCTCAAGTTCGCGGCAAGTGTCGAGCACGGCCTTGTGCTCGATGCTCATGGTGATGATATGGCGGCCACGGCCCTTGTAAAACTGCGCTGCGCCCTTGATCGCCAGATTGTTCGACTCGGTTGCGCCCGAGGTCCAGACGATCTCCTTGGCGTCCGCGCCGATCAACTTGGCCACGTTCTCACGCGCCTCTTCAACCGCGGCTTCGGCGGTCCAGCCGTAGGCATGCGAGCGCGATGCGGGATTGCCGTATTCCTCGGTCAAGAAGGTGACCATGCGCTTGGCTACGCGCGGATCGACCGGCGTGGTTGCCGAGTAGTCGAGATAAATCGGGAATTTCATTTGGCATTACCTTGATCAGAATTTAGAAACACTGAATAAGTACCTGTATCGCGGACTTCCGTACGACAGTCCTTAATCAAATCAATGCGTTGCAAAAGCTGTTCTCGTTCCCTGCGCGCTTATTCGGTGTTCCTCAGGCGGGAACCACCGAGCGCGGCGCTACGCGCCGCCGCTCAACAACTACTGTCTGCACCGGGCTCACGCCAGCCGCCGCCTCGCGCTCACGCTGCTGGCGAATCAGGTCGGCCAGGCTCACCGACTCGAGATACTCATGCATCTTGCGATTGAGCGTTGCCCACAGGTCATGGGTCATGCATTGGCCCTTGGGGTTCTTGTCTTCGGTGTTGCCGCCACCGACCCGCCCGGTTTCGCGACAATCCTGGCGACCGCCGCACATGGTCGCGTCCAGCGGTTCGTCGACCGCTCCGATCACGACGGCCACCGTCACCCGATAAAGCACGCGCGCGATGGTGTAGCCGCCCCCCGGGCCGCGCACTGAATCGACAATCCCGTGACGCCGCAACTTGCCGAACAACTGCTCCAGATACGACAGCGAAATGCCCTGCCGTTCACTGATCGCCGCCAGCGTCACCGGGCCGTTCGCATCGCGCTGCGCCAGATCGATCATCGCGGTGACGGCGAACCGTCCTTTGGTCGTCAGTCTCATGGAAATCAGCCTTTCACGAAAGTGTCACTGGCACCAGACAAGCCCGGATTGTGGAATCCGATAGAAGCCGAGCGATTAACTCAAGTATACCGATTCCCTAGCGAATTTGTCAAGTATATTTTGGACTTGCCAGCTGACGCGAATATTGGCTTCTTCGCCCGCTTTTCAACAAGCTGGCGCGGCCCCGCGCCGCACCGACCAAGACTTCAGTGATGCTCCATCAGGTTGCCGAAGCCTTCGACGCGATCTTCGATACCCACTGCTCGCAGGGCATGCCAGTAGGTCGCGGTATTGATCGCTATCACCGGCTTGCCCAGGAACAATTCGGCGGCGGCGGCCAAGCGGATCATCGAAAGGTTGGTGCCCACCTGAACGATCGCATCGACATCGTCGCCGTCGAGTTCGCGGATCGCCTGCCGACACATGTCATCGGTGGCATGGGCGATCAGAACCGGGCTGGGTCGCCGCAGGCATACGTCGCGCACGACGGTGAAGCCGCAGTCCTGGTAAAAATTGCGCACCTGCTCGTTGGCCACCGGGAAATACGGCGACAGGAAGGCGATGCGCTTGGCCTTGTAGACATTCAAAGCCGCTTCGGTCGCGAAGGAGCCGCAGGAAACCCCGACACCGGCGCGCTCACGCATCATGCCGAGGTACTTGTCGGCGCCGGCGCGGCCATCCCAGAAAGTCGCCGCCGACATGCCCATCACCATGTAGTCCATTTCGCAGGTCTTGAGGATGTCGACCGCCTGCAGGGTGGCTTCGTTGATGCTGGCCACCAGTTTCAGAAAGCCCTCGTTGTCGGACACCGGGTTGTTGGGAATGGCGATGCGGCTGTAGTGATTGGTCACGCCACGCACGCGCAGATCATCGAAATCGGGCTGCACGATGGTATTGGTGGAGGGTCCCAGCACGCCGAATTTCTTGCGGTAGCCCAGATGGTCGCTCATGGCTTGTCCCCTTGGTTGCAATTGAGAAGATTTGGATCGATGGCGCACTCTTCTTCACGGCTTGCCGCTTGGCCGCGCGGTCCGATCGATTGGCCCTTGCGCGCCGCTTGCGGGCCGGTTCACTCGATCGCCGCAGCTTCGCGCAAACCGGCAATCATCGAGTTTTTCAACAGAAACTCACGCGTGGCGTGGCGGTCAGCCAGCATGGTTCGCATCTCGCCCAAACGTCGTTCGCGCGCAGCCCCGCCCTTTTCAGCCAGGTCTTCGCGATTGCGAATGGTCTGTGCCTGCACGTACTTGTAACAGACGGTGCGGCGCTGCCGCTCGTAACGATCGAGTTGCGCGACGTCAGCGCCGCCCATCACCGCAAACAGCTTCTCGGCCAGATTGAGCACATCATGCAATCCGCCGTTCATCCCCATGCCGCCCAGCGGATTGTTGATGTGCGCGGCATCGCCCGCCAAAAACACATTGCCGTCACGGTAACGCTTGGCAACGCGCTGGTGCACCCGGTAAATGGTGCGGTGGCGCACGGGATAGTCGCCATGCTTCGCCGCGATGCGTTGCAACGCTGCCTGGGTGTGGGCATCGGACAAAATCTCCGCATCCGGCACCGTTTCCGCAACCGGTATCAGGACCCGCCACAACTCAGGCACCCGCAACAGCACGAACCACTGGTCGGGATCGGCCACGTAATTGACGTTGCACAGATTGTCGAAACTGTCCTCGAGCGGATGCGGCGTGGTCACGCAGTAAAACTTCTCGGGGAACGTCAGCCCCTCGAACTCGATATCCAGCCATTTGCGGATGATCGAATTGGCGCCGTCGCAGGCGATCAGGAAACGGCCGCGATGGTGACGGATCGCCAGCGGCGTCTCGGTGGCCAGGCGCACGCCGGCGGCGTCCTGCGCGACATGCACCACTCGCTCGTTGAAGCAAAGTTCGACGTGTGGCATGGCCGCGAGCAAATCACCTACATGCTGCATCATTTTCCATTGCTCGCACTGCAGCCGGTACGGGTTGCGTACCTCCCCTGCGAGCAAACCCAGATCAAAGGCGAAAATTTCGCCCGTGGGCCGATCACGATGCTGAAACACCGGCGATCTGAGGCCGCGCGGCAGCAACCATTCGAGCAACCCCATATCCTCGAGCATGTCGAGCGTCGGGGGGTGGAAGGTCGATGCACGCAAGTCTTCAGCCGGTGCCACCAAGGCGTCGATCACGGTGACGGGCACCCCTTGGCGAGCCAGCCACAGCGCCCCGATCAATCCGACCGGGCCGGCACCTGCGATCAACACACGTTCTGCGTCATGCATTCAAAACTCCTGGGGAAACGCGCGCGCCAAGTTCATCACTGATCTTTGAGCTTGCCGCACCCGGCAAATTGTACACAGCCATCATGGCGAGCAGATACCAGTTCCCTTCCCAAAATATTCTCGATACGAAACAAACGCTTATGCGGCGCGCCCCAGCAGCGGATTTACAGCGCCCGGATGGATGTGCACAATGGTAAGCACCGACTTGGTACTCTCGAACAATTCACCCAATCTCGGTCAACCTCAGGCGAACCTACTCCATGAATGATTTCAAGCAACGCCGCGCGACACTTGCGGCCAAACTGCATGCGCGCGGCGCATTCATCGCCGCCCCCGGCGTCTACGACATGGTGTCGGCGCGCGTCGCCGACCGCTTCGACTTCGACGCCTTGTACATGACCGGCTTCGGCGTGGTGGCATCGGCCTACGGCCTGCCCGACGCAGGTCTGGCCACCTACACCGACATGGTGGCGATCGTCGAGCGCATTTGCGACAACATCACAAAACCGATCATCTGCGACGGCGATACCGGCTACGGCGGGTTGCTCAACGTGCGACACACTGTACGTGGCTATGAACGCGCCGGCGCCTCCGGAATCCAGCTCGAAGACCAGGAGTTTCCGAAGAAGTGCGGCCACACCCTGGGCCGTCGGGTGATCCCGATGGCCGACATGGTGGCCAAGATCCGGGTGGCAGCGGATGCGCGCGAGGATGCGAATTTCCAGATCGTGGCACGCACCGACGCACGCACCACGCTGGGCCTCGAAGAAGCCTTGAAGCGCGCCGAAGCGTATGCCGAGGCCGGTGCCGACGTGTTGTTCGTCGAATCGCCGGAGTCCGAAGACGAGATGGCGCTGACCTGCAAACGCCTCTCCGAATCCTGCGGCAAGCCGCTCCTGATCAATTGCGTCGAGTCGGGCCGCACGCCGGTGCTGCCGCGTGCCCGCCTGAAACAACTCGGCTTCAGTCTGGCGATTTATCCGGCCACCGGCCTGATGGCGGCGGTGCATGCACTGCAACAGACCTATGCCTCGCTGCTGCCGGCACGTGACGGTGTGACCCTGGACGCGCCGCTGATCGAATTCAAGGACCTGACCGGCCTGATGAATTTCGAGGACGTTTATCGTTTCGAAGCGAAGTATCGCGAACTCTAGAAGAGGCCGGCCATGACCCAAAGTGAAAAAGCCGATCTTGGCGCCGACTACAAAGAAGCGGGGTTTGGCGGCAAGCTGGCCTTCGGCCGCCGCCCTGCCCTGGTGATTGTCGACTTCGTGCGCGCCTACATCGAAAAGGGCTCGCCGCTCTATGCCGGTTGCGAGAGCGCGTTCGAATCGGCCAAGCGAGTGCTGGCAGCGGCACGCGCAGCCGGCATCCCGGTCATTTTTACCGGCGTCGAGTACGAGCCGGGCGGCATCAATGGCGGCGTCTTTTATCGCAAGGTTGGCGCACTCAAGGTATTCGACCGCGACTCGCGCCTGGCCGAGTATTGCAACGGACTCGAACCGCGGGCCGGAGAATGGCTGCTGCTGAAGCAATACGCGTCGGCCTTTTTTGGCACCACCCTCGCGCCAACCCTGACCGCGCAGGGTATCGATACGGTCATCATTACCGGCGTATCGACCAGCGGCTGTGTGCGCGCCACCGCGCTTGACGCCTGCCAGTACGGCTTCATCCCGTTTGTCGTGCGCGACGCCGTCGGCGATCGTGACCCGCGTCCGCATGAGGCCAATCTGTTCGATCTGCAAGCCAAATACGCCGAGGTGGTCGGCGAAGCCGAGATCGTCTCCCTGCTGCAGGGACTGTCGGGCGCATGAGCCTGTTGCTGCGCGCGGCGGCGATTCGCGCGATCGAAGAAGCCGCGCTCGCCGCCGGCCTGCCCTTGATGGCGCGTGCCGGGCTGGCGGCGGCTGGCGTCGCGCGCGACATGCTGGCGGGCGCCACGCGGCAACCCGCGCGAGTGCTGGTGCTGGCCGGGCCCGGCAACAACGGCGGCGATGGCTATGTGGCCGCACGCCACCTTGCACAATCGGGCTTCGAAGTAGCGCTCTGTTGTGCAGCCGATCCCGAAAAGCTGCCGCCCGATGCGCGTGCTGCCGCATCTGCGTGGCATGCCGCAGGCGGAAGCAGCGTCACTGATTTGCCGAGCCCGCGCGACTTCGACCTGGTGATCGACGCCCTCTTCGGCATCGGCCTGGCACGGCCCCTGGCCGCGCCCCATGCGAACTGGATCGAGGCGGTCAATGCCGCGCAGGTCCCGGTGCTGGCGCTGGATATCCCATCGGGCCTGGACGCCGATACCGGCCGCATCCACCGGCTTGCCATGCGCGCGACGCGCACATTGACCTTCATCGCCGACAAGCCGGGGCTGCACACCCATCACGGCGTCGATCACGCCGGTTGCGTGTCCCTGGCCACGCTTGACCTGCGGCCCACGCCGGCGCCCAGCGCACACGCCGGAGTCCTGCTTGGACGCGCTGCATTTCAGTCGGCGCTGGCACCTCGGCTACGCAACAGCCACAAGGGCTCGTATGGCTGCGCCGGCATCATCGGTGGTGCCGCCGGAATGGCCGGCGCCGCGTTGCTGGCCGGGCGCGCTGCGTTGAAGCTTGGCGCTGGGCGGGTGCTGGTGGGCATGCTCGATGCCGGTCTGGCAGTCGATCCGCTGCAACCTGAACTGATGCTGCGCAGCGCCGCCCAGGTGCTGGGCGGCGCGCTGGATGCGGCCGTGCTTGGCCCGGGCCTCGGTCAGAGCGATGCCGCTCGCGCCCTGCTGGCACGCGCCGCCCTGCTCGCATGCCCGCTGGTGCTGGACGCCGACGCGCTCAACCTGCTGGCGCAGGATGCCAAGCTTGCGGCGGCGATCACGCGTCGTAAAGAACCCTCGTTCCTGACCCCGCACCCGCTGGAAGCTGCGCGCCTTTTGGGGCAATCCATTGACGCGGTTCAGGATGACCGCATTGCAGCGGCTTGCGCGCTGGCGCGGCTATACCGTGGCTGGGTCGTGCTCAAAGGCGCCGGGAGCGTAATCGCCGCCCCCGACGGCGATTGGTGGATCAATTCGACCGGCAATCCCGGCATGGCCACCGGCGGCATGGGCGACGTGCTGGCCGGCCTCATCGGCGCGCTGGCGGCGCAGGGCATGGCGCCTCTGGCGGCGCTGCAATGTGCGGTCTACCTGCATGGTGCGGCGGCCGACGCGCTGGTGGCGGACGGTATCGGCCCGGCGGGATTGACAGCGGGCGACACCATCGACCGCGCGCGGCTGCTGTTCAATCGCTGGGCCGCGCTCGGCCCGAACGAGAAATAGGCTGCAGTCGCGCGCCGGCTCACGCCGCGCGACGCCGCGGTTCGGGATAGGGATACAGCATGTTGAGGGCCTGCGACATGCCGCCTTGCTGCACCAGGCGCACATGTTCGCGACGAAACTCGCGCGCATGCGTCAAGCCGCATGAATGCGCGATCATGTCGATGTCCTTGTTCATGTTGAGGCAGTAGTTGGCTACCCGCGTGAATTTTTCCTCGACCACCAGCCCGCGTTGCAGGCGCGCATTGTGGGTGGTGATGCCGGTCGGGCAGGTGTTCTGATGGCAGCGCAGCGCCTGGATGCAGCCCAGTGAAAACATGAAGCCGCGCGCCGAGTTGATGAAGTCGGCCCCCGCGCACAGGGCCCAGGCGGCGCGTGCGGAGGTGACGATTTTGCCCGAGGCCACCAGGCGCACGCGGTCCTTGAGGCCCGACTGCAGCAGTGAATCCGCCACCCGCGGCAAGGCTTCGTCGATCGACAGCCCCACGTGATCGGCCAGCGCCTGCGGCGCGGCACCGGTGCCGCCCTCGCCGCCGTCGATCACCAGAAAATCCGGCGCCAGGTCGAGGCCGCGCCGGTTGATCGCATCGCACAGGTCGTTGACGAAGCGCCAGCCGCCGATCGCGGTTTTCACGCCCACCGGCTTGCCGGTGACCGCGCGGATATGCGCGATCTTGTCCAACAACTGGTCGACATTGGCAATGTCGTGATGGCGATTCGGGCTGATCGAATCGTGCCCTTCCGGAATGCCGCGCACCTGCGCGATGATCGATGTGACTTTGGCACCGGGCAAGACGCCGCCTTTGCCGGGCTTGGCGCCCTGCGACAGCTTGATCTCGAAGGCGCGCACCTGATCATGCGCGGCAAGCTCGCGCAACTTGGCGTCAGACAGGTTGCCCGCATCGTCGCGCACACCGTACTTGGCGGTGCCGATCTGCATGATCACGTCGCAGCCGCCTTCCAGGTGAAATGGCGACAAGCCGCCCTCGCCGGTATCCATCCAGCAGCCTGCTTGTCTGGCGCCGCGTGAAAGCGCCTGCACCGCTGGCGCCGAAATCGCACCGAAACTCATGCCGCTGATATTGAAAATCGATTGTGCCTGGTAGGGTTTGGCGGCGTAGCCGGCGCCGATGATCAGCGGTGGCGTCGGCACCCGCTCTTCCTCAAGCACCGGGAAGCCCGCGTTGACGAAAATCAGCGCGCCGGGCGTGTGCAGGTCATAGGTGGAACCAAAGCCGACGATCCCGCCTTCGTTCTTGGCCAGGCGATAGATCCAGGAACGCGTGGCGCGATTGAAGGGCATCTCGTCGCGATCGCCCATGAAGAAATACTGGCGGAAGTATTCACCCAATTCCTCGAAGTAGTAGCGCAGGTGGCCGACCACGGGGAAGTTGCGCAGAATCGTGTGCTGCTTCTGCGTGACATCGCGGATAAACAGGTAAACCAGGCCCACGATCACGGCGAACGCGATGACCGTTCCCAGTCCGTAGGTCACCACCATCACCATGTGTTCCATGTCCCCCCCTATTTGCCCGAGCCATGAGCGGCCGACTCGGGTGTCACTTGTTCATCATGCGCGGGCAATGTAACGCATAATTCCGCCATGGTTAAAAACACGATAAAGGCAGTGGTGCTGGATCTGGACGACACGCTGTGGCCGATCGCACCGGTGATCGACCGCGCCGAACGCGCATTGG
>JBEIFV010000197.1:0-10836 GCA_040382235.1 Burkholderiales bacterium | reverse complement strand
GGCTTAGAAGGCCGGTGCTCTATCCGGTTGAGCTACGGGCAGAGGCGTTGCCGCCCAGGCTGGCATGAAACAACCGCAAAACACATTAACCACTTCAAACAACTCAAAGCACACTGGTCGGGGTGGAGAGCTTTGAACTCCCGACATCCTGGTCCCAACCCAGGCGCGCTACCAGGCTACGCGACACCCCGAGGACTTTTGATTATATCTTGTCAGCGGCACCGAAACAATGCGTTTCGCGTCAGACCGCCGGTGCCGCAGCAGCAGCATCGGCCATGGCAGCCTTCATCGAAAGACGCAAACGGCCTTTGTCGTCAGCTTCGAGCACCTTGACTTTGATGATCTGGCCTTCCTTGAGATAGTCAGCAACCGCATTGACGCGCTCGTTGGCAATCTGCGAGATGTGCAGCAGCCCATCCTTGCCGGGCAATACCTGAACGATCGCGCCGAAATCAAGCAGGCGCAGCACCGGGCCTTCGTAAATGCGGCCGACTTCGACTTCGGCCGTGATCTGCGCGATGCGTTCCTGTGCGGCACGCCCGGCTTCGGCCGAGACGCTGGCGATGGTCACCGAGCCGTCATCCTGGATGTCGATGGTAGCCCCCGTTTCCTCGCACAGAGCGCGAATCACGGCGCCGCCCTTGCCGATCACGTCGCGAATTTTTTCCGGATTGATCTTCATGGTGATCATGCGCGGCGCGAAATCGGACAGCTCGGTCTTGGCCCCACCTACGGCCTGCTTCATCTGCGCCAGGATATGCAGGCGCGCCTCAAGCGCCTGGTCGAGCGCAACCTTCATGATTTCCTTGGTGATGCCCTGAATCTTGATGTCCATTTGCAACGCGGTAATTCCTGTTTCGGAACCCGCCACCTTGAAATCCATGTCGCCAAGATGGTCCTCGTCACCCAGGATGTCTGTCAGCACCGCGAACTTGGCGCCTTCCTTGATCAGCCCCATGGCAATGCCGGCCACATGCGCCTTGAGCGGCACGCCGGCATCCATCAGCGACAGGCAGCCGCCGCACACCGACGCCATCGATGACGAACCGTTGGACTCTGTGATCTCCGACACCACCCGCATGGTGTAGGCGAAATCCTCATGCTTGGGAAGCACTGCCAGCAAGGCGCGCTTGGCCAGGCGGCCGTGGCCGATTTCACGGCGCTTGGGCGTGCCCACGCGGCCGGTTTCACCGGTTGCATAGGGCGGCATGTTGTAGTGGAGCATGAAGCGATCCGAGAATTCGCCCATCAGGGCGTCGATGCGTTGCTCGTCGCGTGCGGTTCCGAGCGTGGCGACCACCAGAGCCTGGGTTTCACCACGGGTAAAGAGCGCTGAGCCATGCGAGCGTGGCAGCACGCCGGTGCGGATCGCGATCGGCCGCACCGTGCGGGTATCGCGGCCGTCGATACGTGGCTCGCCCTCGAGTATCTGCGAACGCACGGTCTTCGATTCCAGACCGAACATGATGTCGCCAAGCGCGTTGTCGTCATATGCGGTGTTGTCCGCAGTCAGGCCCGCCACCACCCTGTTGTGCACTTCCTTGAGCGCCTGGGTACGCGCCTGTTTTTGCTTGATCTGGAAGGCGCCGCGGACATCGGCTTCGGCCAGGGCTGTGACCTTGGCGATCAAAGCCTCGTCCTTCTTGGCAGGCTGCCAATCCCATTCCGGCTTGCCTGCGTCGATCACCAGTTCGTTGATCGCCTTGATCGCCGCCTGCATCTGGTCGTGGCCGAATACGACCGCGCCCAGCATCACGTCCTCAGGCAGTTGGTCCGCCTCGGATTCCACCATCAAAACGGCTTGGGCGGTACCGGCGACGATCAAGTCGAGGCGGGTAGTAGCGAGTTGTGACTTGGTCGGGTTGAGCACATACTGGCCATCGATATAGCCAACCCGAGCCGCGCCGATCGGGCCGCTGAAGGGCACGCCGGAAATCGCCAGCGCGGCCGAAGCGCCCAACAGCGCGGCGATGTCGGGGTCGATTTCCGGGTTGCACGACATGACCGTCGCCACCACCTGGACTTCATTGTAAAAGCCATCCGGAAACGGTGGGCGAATCGGACGGTCAATCAGGCGCGAGGTCAGGGTTTCCTTTTCCGACGGCCGGCCTTCGCGCTTGAAAAAACCGCCCGGAATCTTGCCGGCCGCATAGGTTTTTTCCATGTAGTCGACAGTCAGGGGAAAAAAATCCTGGCCAGGCTTCGCGCGCTTGGAGGCGGTAACCGCGACCAGCACGACTGTGTCTTCAATGCTGACCATCACCGCACCGTTGGCCTGGCGCGCGATCTCGCCGGTCTCGATGGTGACAGTGTGCTGACCATACTGAAATGATTTTTTATGGATGTTGAACAAGATCGTTTCCTTAATCTGTGGTGTCGGCAGACCGGATCAATCCGCTGATGCGACGCACGCGCCGCAGCAGCGGATTGCCTGATTTCACTTCCCCTGGAAGCGTCGCAAGAACCGGTTGGCCGCTTGAAATGAACGGGAACGGAAGCACAAATGCCTGCGCATGAGAGGCCGCAGGCATTTGTCCAGTCCGCAACTTACTTGCGCAGACCCAGCTTTTCGATCAGCTGCCGGTAACCATCGGGGTTGCGCCCCTTCAGGTAATCGAGCAGTTTGCGGCGGGTGCTGACCATTCGCAGCAAACCGCGACGTGAATGATGGTCCTTGGTGTGGGCCTTGAAATGGTCGGTGAGATCGTTGATGCGCGCGGTCAGCAAGGCGACCTGAACTTCGGGAGAGCCGGTGTCTCCTTGCGCACGTTGATAAGTGGCGACGACCTCAGCCTTGCTGAGAGCGGTAATGGTCATGACAGATCCTCTGAAGGTTGAAAATGCGTGATCCCAGTAAGCCGGGCTGCGTCGTTTGAAGCATGACGTGCCGAGGACGCGGCGAACCGAGAAAACGATCGAAGTATAGCAAAAACGCCGGTTGTTCAATGGCTTACTTGAACTAGGGGCGAGGAAATCGTCAACTGCCTGGCGGCGCCAGCCAGTTCTGACTGCTTGACACGTTGCTGACCGGGCGTCTCACGCTGAATGAGGCAAATTGAAGTCATCCCGGTTCAGGCGACTGCGCCGTCCTTGACCAGCATCGCACCGTTCGCCTCGGCCACGCGTTCACCACGCTGGTTCACGCATTGCGCTTGCATGCGCACGATTCCGCCAGCGTGCCTGGGCTTGGGGTCGAGGCCTGTCACCGTCCAGGTTGTCGTGAGCGTGTCGCCGGCGCGCACCGGGCCCAGGAACCGGCAGTTGTGTTCGAGATAGCCGATCGCCGACCCGGCGAACATCATCCCGGCCGGCGCACCGATGATCGCGCTGGTGATCACACCGTGAAGAATGCGACTACCAAAGCGGGAACGGCGCGCGAACGCCTCGTCCACATGGAGCGGATTGAAGTCCCCGATCAATGCGGCGCCAAGGCTCAAATGCGCCTCGGTTATGAACATCGACTCGGTGAATGTCTGCCCGACCGTGACTTCACCATAGCGCCTGCCGCGAATCGTCAATTGCCTCTCCTTTCGAAATATTCCCGCCCCGCAATATAGCGCGCGCTACAAGCGCCGACAGGCTGCGGCGCGCGTTAGTTCACAATCACGATTCGACGCGCTCATGCACGCCGCGCGCCTTCAACCATTTCATGAGTCTCCGACCATGCCCGTATACACCCTAGGCGACCGCCAAGCGACTTTCAAAAGCGCCGACTACTTCATTGCACCGACGGCAAGCGTCATCGGAAGCGTCACGTTCGGCGACAACGTGTCAATCTGGTTCAGTGCCGTGGTCCGAGCCGACAACGAAATCATAGAACTCGGTGACAACGTCAATGTGCAGGACGGGGCGGTGCTCCACGCAGACCCGGGTTTTCCGTTGCGCCTGGCGCGCGACGTGACCGTCGGGCACCTGGCAATGCTGCATGGCTCAATCATTGGCGAGAACACCTTGGTCGGCATCAACGCGGTCATCCTCAACGGCTGCACCGTCGGCAAGAACTGCATCATCGGCGCCAATGCCTTCCTGCCCGAGGGCAAGGTGATCCCGGACAACTCGATGGTACTGGGTTCGCCAGGAAAAGTAGTGCGCCAGATCAGCGACGAGGAAGCCTCGAACTTGCGACGCATTGCGCTGGGCTACGTGGCGCGATCGGCGCGTTATGTGAGGGAAATGCAGGAAGCATTGCCCTGACGGCCATCTGCGCGGCTCCGGCGCGACCGCCCGGCCGGCGCCCGCGCTACAAGTTCATGTGGCCGCGTTAAGGCTGCCTGACCATCAAGGTAGTGCGTCCGGATTCCTGCCAAACAGGCCATAGCCCCGCATCATCATGACGTGCTCATCACGCTGGTTGTAGACATCCCAGCGCGACAACACCAGACCACGATCGGCCTTGCTGGTCGGGCGCGCCTCTTCGATTGTACGCATCACCACCAGCACGTCGCCCGGCCGCACCGGCTTGAGCCAGCGAATCTCTTCCATCCCCGGCGATCCCATGCTCGCGGCTTCGGAAAGATAGGCATCGCACATCACCCGCATGACGATGGAGCAGGTCTGCCAGCCACTGGCGATCAGCCCGCCGTAAATCGACGTGCGCGCGCGCTCCGGATCGGTGTGAAAGGGTTGCGGATCGTATTGCCGACCGAACTCCAGAATGGCGGCTTCGCTGATCGCGTGGCGACCGATCTCCACGGTCTCGCCGACGTTGAAATCCTCGAAGTAGTATTTGACGGGCATGGGTCGCTCGAATCAGGCGGCGTCTGCAAGGGTGGCGAACGCCGCCAGGTGATGGTCGGTATCGCCCAGCGTGGCCTCGATCATCGCCAGCCTCTTGAAGTAGTGCCCGACCGGCAACTCATCGGTCATGCCCATGCCGCCATGCAGTTGAACAGCGGTCTGCCCGACAAATTTCGCAGCACGGCCAACGCGCACCTTGGCCGCGTGTGTAGCGCGTGCCCGTTCCGCCGCATCGTCGCTGTCAATCTTGACCGCCGCCAGCAGAGCGAGCGAGCGCGCCTGCTCGGTTTCCATGAACATTTCTACCGCCTTGTGCTGCAGCACCTGAAACTTGCCGATCGGCAGGCCAAACTGCTTGCGCGTCTTGAGATACTCAAGCGTGGCTTCATTCAATGCCAGCATGCAACCCACCGCTTCCGCGCACAAGGCAGCTATTCCAATCTCGGCTGTGGCGCGGATCGCCGGCCAGGCCGCACCGGCACGCCCCAGCAAGGCGTCGCCAGCCAGCGCCGCGTTGTCAAACCGGATATCGGCTGCGCGCATGCCGTCGATAGTTCGATAGTCGACAATCGACACACCTTGCGCGCCACGTTCAAGCATGAACAAACTCAGGCCGGCATGATCGCGCGCGGCGCCGCTGGTGCGCGCAGCGACGATCAGGCGATCCGCCTGCGCACCATGCAGCACCACCGCCTTTGATCCGTTGAGTACCCAGCCGTCGCCTGCCTTGGCCGCGCTTGCCTCTATATTGAAGAGCTCGTGGCGTGACTGCGTTTCAGTCAACGCCAGCGCCAGCTTCTGCGCGCCATCCGCGACGCCCGGCAATACCGCCGCCTGCTGCTGCGCGCTACCGGCCAGACGCAGGCAGGCAACACCGAGGATCGCGGTGGCGAAAAACGGCTCGACGACCAGGCCGCGGCCAAGCTCTTCCATCACCACCAGGCAGTCGACCCCGCTGCCGCCAAACCCGCCATGCACTTCTGGAACGGGCACGCCCAGCAAGCCCAGTTCCGCCAATCCGCGCCAGGCCGTATCGCTCGTGCCGGCACCACGAATGATCGCCTTGCGCGCCGCGAACGAATATTGCTGCCCGAGGTAGCGCCTGATCGCTTCGCGCAACTGCTCTTGCTCGGAGGTGAATGAAAAATCCATGCTCAATCCTGGTTGATCGCAAGCTCCGGATCAGAGGCCGAGAATCATTTGGGTCATGATGTTCTTCTGGATCTCGTTGGAACCACCGTAGATCGAGGTCTTGCGGTAATTGAAATAATGGGCCGCCAATTGGTCGATCGGCTCCCCTGCATGCGGATCGTCGAATCTCTCGACATGAAACGGCAGTGCGCGCGGACCAATGGCCTCGACCATCAATTCGGTCAACCACTGCTGGATCTCGGTGCCCTTCACTTTGAGAAGAGACGCCTCCGGCCCCGGACCCATGCCGTGCGACTCGGCCGAGACAACCCGCAACACCGTGATCTCGAGGGCCATGATCTCGATCTCCAGATCGGCCACCTTGCTGGCGAAGCGGATATCCTGCATCAGCGAGGCGCCGCCGCACCGCTCATCGGCCGCAACGCCCTTGAGAAACGCCAGTTCGCGCTTGGCGCGACCAACCGCCGCGATGCTGGTGCGCTCATGCCCGAGCAGGTACTTGGCGCAAGTCCAGCCCCGATTCTCCTCGCCCACCAGGTTCTCCACAGGCACCTTGACATCATCGAAAAAAACTTCGTTGACTTCGTGGTCCTCGTCCAGCGTAATGATCGGCCGCACCGTGATGCCGGGCGACTTCATGTCGATCAACAGAAACGAGATGCCTTCCTGTTTCTTCGCATCCGGATCGGTGCGCACCAGGCAAAAAATCCAGTCGGCATGCCGTCCAAGGGTGGTCCAGGTTTTCTGGCCATTGACAACGTAATGGTCGCCCTTCCGCTCACCACGCGTCTTGAGTGATGCCAAGTCGGACCCTGAATCGGGCTCCGAGTATCCCTGGCACCACCAGTCGGTGCAATCAAGAATGCGCGGCAGGAAATAGCGTTTTTGCCCTTCGTTGCCGAAGCGCATCAGCACCGGCGCTACCATCGCCACCCCGAACGGCATGATCTGCGGGGTGCCGGCGCGCGCGCATTCGTCATCGAAAATATGCTTCTGAGTAGCCGTCCATCCGGTGCCGCCCCACTCGACCGGCCAGTTCGGCGCCGCCCAGCCGCGGTCAGCCATGATCTTGTGCCAGCGCACATAATCGGCCTTGCCCATACGCCGGTGATTGAGCACCTTGGCCTTGAGGTCGGCGGGCAGATGGGCTTCAAGCCAGGCCCTCACGTCAGCCCGGAATGCGTTGTCGGCAGTACTGTAGTTCAGGTCCATTGATGCCCTTCAATCACGCGGCGCGCCGGATGATAACCGAGGCCGCGCTTCGCGCGACGCCAAATCAGCCCGCACCGGCCTAGTTGAGCTGTGATTTGTCGACCACAGGAAACGGCAACTGCGCCACGGCGATACCTTCCTCCGCCAGCGACTGCGCCTCTTCCTTTGATGCGATGCCGCGAATCGCGCGTACCGGCGCCTCCTTGTAGTGGATGCGCCGTGCTTCTTCGGTGAAATTCTGGCCCACATCCTCGGTCGATTCGATCACGCGACGAATCAATTCGCGCAAATGGCGTTGCTCGGGGTCGATCACTGCAACGTCGGTTGAAGGTGCCGGGGACGGGGGCGCATCTGCGCTTGCTGAAAGGTTCAGCCGCGGCGCGGACAACTGCTTGGTCACCTCCGGCGACCCGCACATCGGACAGGCGAGCAGACCCCGCGTGCGCTGCGACTCGAAATCGTCTGCCGAGGCGAACCAGCCCTCGAAGCGATGCTGGGCGGCACAACCGAGATTGAATACGATCAAGACCGGACCCTCTATTGACGTTCGTCGGTGGCATGGTGCCTGGGACGGGAATCGAACCCGTACAGCCGTTGCCGGCCGAGGGATTTTAAGTCCCTTGTGTCTACCAATTTCACCACCCAGGCCAACCAGGACAATTGTAGCTTGGCTCGACAGGTAATCAGTATCAGCCGTCGTAGGTGGTGCCGTCGGTGACGCCCCAATGTTTCGCGCTCGATGCAACAAGGAAAACGTTGAGTTTATCTTGAAATCATTCGGATCCTGGCATAAATGCGACCCTGCGCAAGCATTGGCAAGTCGAGGCGCGGCATAGTGGATTTTGCATTTTCTTTAAACTTTCCTTGAATCCAGGTCCGGAAACAAGTTCGCCGAATCCTGCCAGACAATCAGTTCCAAGACCGTTATTCTCTGTTTTTATTATATATAACAATATATTAGGAGTATCCTGCCGTGGAAAATTTTTGTTTGAACGAATCGGCAAGAACAGGCCTCCGATTCGAAATGTTCAATTAACGGAAAGGAATATTGTGTATTGATTTTTCTTGTGCGAAACATCACGTTTCGCTTTCGTAGCCCTGGTCTAGAATGGGTAGATCACCAAGTCCAGTGGCGAACTCATCATGACCTTTCAAAGCTTGCGAGACGTTTTGTAATCGACCTCGCCATCGTTTTGGGCACATGGTGCATGGCTGCGGTCCCGGCGGTACACGCCACACCCCTGAATAGTGCCGGTGCCGGCATTTCCTTGTCTGGCACCGGCATACAAGGCAGTTTCCTTGATGTCTGCTTCTTCACCCTTGGCCGGACCTTCGGCTTGAATGACTCCGTCAATTGCAGCAAACGGATCGGCGTAGGCATGGTCAGCAGTTTCACCGCCAACCTTTTCACCGCGACTGGATCGATTCCGCTCCTTTCCGGAACCGACAGCGCGCCGGGTAGCAACCTCACCAACAAGCAGTTCTACGCCGCGTCGCTGGCCGCCGGTGCATACCGGCTCGAGATCGGCGGGTTTGGTTCCGGCTTTTTGGGTGGCGGCTACACCGGCAGCTTGACCGCAGTCCCGACATTTGCGCCCTTGCTGGCCGTACCCGAACCGGAATCGTGGGCGCTGCTGCTGATTGCCCCGGGAACGCTTGCCCTTGCGCGTCGGCGGGCACCAGCGCGTGGCCTGCGGCTGGCTGCATCCCCTGTTGCCTGACGCGCTGCCGGCATGGGCAACCGATGATCGGCCGTTTGACGCCGCGCAACGGGCGCGCGCGCGTTTCACGTAACCTTGGTATCCTCTGTCGCATGAATCGATTTCCGCGCTGCATCGCTCGCCGACTGGCGTTGATTGCCGGCAGTGCAATCCTGGCACTCGCCTGCGCCAAGGCGGCGGCCGACACTGCCGACAGCGTGGTTTACGTGCCGTCGACACTCAAGGCGGCACCTGTGCGGGCAGCAGAGCCCTACCAGAATGACACCGGCTATCGCATCGCCGTGGACGCCCCCGCCCCTAAGCCTGCAGTCGAGCCCGGCCCGCAGCCGAACGACGGCAAGCCTTTCGACCGGGAAATCACCGCTGCCGCGCGCGATGCCGGTGTCGAACCGGCGCTTGTACACGCCGTCATCTCGGTCGAATCAGCCTATCGACCGGAAGCCGTTTCGCCCAAGGGCGCGATCGGCCTGATGCAGGTGATGCCGGGCACGGCAAAGCGCTACGGCATCAGCAACCCGGCCGATATACAAAACAACCTGCGTGCCGGCAGCAGGCACCTGCGCACCCTGATAGACATGTTCGGCGATCGGCTCGATCTGGTGCTGGCCGCCTATAACGCCGGCGAAGGGGCGGTACGCAAGTACAAGAATTCGATTCCGCCGTATCGGGAAACCCGCGGTTACGTGCCGGCGGTAATGAGCAAGTACAAACCCGCCAAGCCGGTGCCGCTGCCGCCCCTGCAAGTCACCTTGCAGCGGGATTACATGCCGGGTACGCGCATGGAGTCGGATGCACTGGCGCGCCTGCCATAGCCACAATCGGTTGCAGAGGCGGCCTTCTCGGCCTGCGGACTCACTCAGTATTTCCCTAAGCGCGCGCGTCGCCCCAGCGCAGTTGCGTGCGCTCGTCGCCCAGATAAAACGTGTCGCCGCCCCGGTCGACGCAATAGTCGGGCGACACGATCATCTCGGTGAATTCCATGTCCGGCGCGATGCGGGTGTATTCGAACAGCACACTGCGGCGCACCTTGGCGCCGGCGCGGATATGGCTGCCGTGGCCGATCCAGGCCGGCCCGATGATGGACGCGCCAGCATCGATGCGCACCGAAGAACCGATATACACCGGCCCGGCGATGTGCACTGTGCTCCAGGCGATCGAGGTGTTGAGCCCGACCCAGATGCCGGGCTGCACTTCGCGGCCCGGCATGTTCATTTCAGCGACCTCACCACGCAGCACGCGCTGCAGCACCGACCAGTAGTCGCTGACGCGGCCGATATCGATCCAGTTGAAAAAGCGGCTTTGCGCGTAAAACGGCACCTTCTCCTGCACCAGTTGCGGAAAAAGCTGCGATCCGATGTCGTAGTTGCGTCCGGGCGGCACGCGCTCCAGCACCGCCGGCTCGAACAGGTAAATGCCGGTCGAGGCCAGGGTCGATTTGGCTTCTTCCGGCTTGGGCTTCTCCTGGAATGACTGGATCCGCCCTTCGTCATCAGCCACCACCACGCCGTAGTTCTGCACCTGATCCAGCGGCACATCGAGCGTCACCACACTGGCCAGCGCGCCCTTGGTTTTGTGTTCGTGCAGCGCCGCACCGATATCCAGGTCGATCAGTGCGTCGCCGCACAGCACCAGCGCGGTCTCGTCAAAAAATCCGCTGAAGTCCTGAATCCGGCGCATGCCGCCGGCCGAGCCCATCGGCCGCGGCAGTACTTCGCCATGATCCCGCACGCCCTCGTAGGAGTAGCCGATTTGCACGCCCCAGCGGTGGCCATCGCCAAAATACTCCTCGATACGCCGATGGTGATAAGCCACGTTGACCATGATTTCCGTGACGCCATAGCGCGCCAGGTGCTCGATCAGGTATTCCATGACCGGCTTGCCAAGGATCGGCACCATCGGTTTGGGCAGGTCACGCGTCAATGGACGCACGCGGGTGCCCTGCCCTGCTGCGAGGATCATTCCTTTTGCCATGCCTGCCTTCCGGAATCGCTGCTACGGTTTTTGAAACTGCGCC
>JBEIFV010000196.1:0-10867 GCA_040382235.1 Burkholderiales bacterium | reverse complement strand
TTGGTGTCTTCCTGCTTCAGCGCAGCGAAGCCATCTTGCGCCTTGCCGCCGCCGGCCAAGGGCGTGGAATCACCGAATAGCTCGGCGCCGGAATCGATGGTGCCGTTGCCGTTGCGATCGAGAACGAGGAAGGCATCGTCGGAATTGATCCAACCGGAAGCGGTTTTAGCGCCATCGCCGTCGTGGTCGAACTGGATGGCGTAGAAGGGGTTGGGGGTGGTGGCTTCCAGGAGGCCGTCGTTGTCTAGGTCTAGGGTTAGGGGGTCGCGGCGGTGGGGGTGCCAGTTTCGCGCATCTGCGAAAAAGTCGTTCGTATGAGGTGTCATGCCCGGAAACTCGAGATCACTTGTGTTCATAACCACTGGTGAACCACCCCCGAACGCGTACGTGGCTGCGTGCACGTTGTCAAGAAGCAGTCTCCGGAGATCCGCTAAGCTGTAGAACGATCTTGTGTCGTACCCAAGCACTAGGGGTGCCCCCAATGTACCTGCCCAATTCTTAAAGCTGAGACCCAGTTCCTCGACCGCGGTCTCGACATCAAGATCAATAATTTCTTTCCGATCGGGAATCCCTCCTCGATCTAAGACCCTGGCGAGAACTCGCTGCGCCAGGATATCTGATGCGTTGTCGAACTGCGCGGGGGTTATAGGCGTGCCGCTTTGATAGGCAGATTCCGCAGTAGCTTCACGAACAAAATTGGACCAAAAGCTTCCATCATTCGCGTTCACATGCGCGGCCACATTGAGCCACTGTGCGGTGTAGAGCGCATCGATCTTCTGCGCGACAGAAATACCCTGCGATTGCGCATAGGTAGATGCGGTACCTGCCAGTAAGTTGTACGCCCCAGTGTAATTGCCGGCGTCTTTCAATGACTGGACTTGTGAAAGGACATTGGTTGATAGCGAAATAGTCATTTTCTTCCTTCAACGATGGATTGCGAAGCGGTCACGATTAGCTTATCTATAGCTCTAGCAGTATTGGGAAGGTCTTTCAATGCGTCCGGCCGAATCACGATTTTCATTCCAAGTGGACGAACCGATGACCACATCGCAAAATCGCATGCTGCAAACGTGCATCCACCGTCAAGCGACGCCTCTGGGAGCCGGACTTTGACGTGAAGGTATTCGGATTCATTTGTTCTCAAAAGCATTTTTTCGGACAGACGCTTGATGTCAATCTCATCCACCTCGAGAATTGAGGAATCGGCTTTCGGGTCACGCGTTGCACGCGTCTTGTATGTCCGTGGCGCCAAGGATAAGGAAACCTTGACGGTGGCAGTATCGAAACGTAGCGTTCTAGCCAATTCAGTCAACTGAGTCGGGGAGAGAGGTTCAAACTTTCCGATCGAGCCAACCAGCTCTACATAGTTGTCATCGCCTTTCTGCCGGCTCGTCGGATCAAGGTAAGTCTTGGGTACAGCCAAATGCACTTGGTCTTTTTCTGTGCGGCCTAAAGTAAGGCGCAATAAAGGGGCGCTTGTCTGGTCATTTTCGGAAGGGCTCAACCAAGTGGTTGCACCAAAAATGAGGAGAATCGCCACAAACGACGTAAGAGTTACTGCTCGTAAGGGCTTCATCTTGACTCTTACATTGATGACGAATTTGCAAAGCGTCCGAAACGGGCCACGCTCGAACTAGGTTCCAAGCTCTTGTAACCGAAACGGGCGAAACGGGCCAGGCTCGAATTCGATTCTGTTCTCTTGCATTGCCCTTTCTTTCGAACGTTTCTTCTCGATGCAAACGCCCAGACCCCACCAATTGTTGGCGACGAAGAACGTCGATCGTCTACGCGTTTAGAAACGCTTTTTGATGTCGTGCGATTCACAATCATCTCTCCCGCAAACTCTCAGTCGTGGTCTTCCGCAACGGATCCAGAAAAAACGTGATCAACCTGCGCTGCCCAGTCGCGATCTCCGCCGTCACCGCCATCCCCGGCGTCATGTTGACATCACGCTCACCCACCTTGAGCGTTCCCCGATCCAGCTTCACCCGCGCCTGGAAGACTGGGCCTTTCTTCTCGTCATTCACCGCGTCGTTCGAGACGAAGCTCACGGTGCCGATCAAGGTGCCGTAGCGGGTGAAGGGAAAGGTCTCGACTTTCACTTCGACCTTCTGGCCGACTTTTACGAAGCCCACGTCCTTGTTTTCGAGCACGGATTCGACTTCGGCTGAATAGTCGCTGGGGGCTATCACCATCAGGGCTTGGGCCGGGGTGACTACGCCGCCTATGGTGTGGATGGCTAGTTGCTGCACGGTGCCGTCTACCGGGCTTGTGAGTAGTTGCTGCTTTTCACGGGTTTGGGCCTTGATGAGTTCTTGTTCGAGTTGCGCGGCTTTTTTGTCGGCATCGGTTTTGCTGCCTACTGCCATGCGTTCGAATTCGGCGGTTTGGCTGTGGCGGCGGGTGCGGGTTTCTTCTATCGCGGCCATGAGTTCTTTTACACGAGCTTCCTGGTAGGCGTGGTCGCGCTCTTGCTCGATGCTGGTTTGGTGTTTTTCGAGGTACCCGTGTTGGGACATGAAGTTTTGTTTGACCAAGTCCTTATAGTCTTCGGCGCGGCGTTTGGCTATGGGGGCGGTTTGGGATAGTTTGTTGGCTAGTTCTTTTGCGCTGGCTAGTTCGGCTTGGCGTTTGGTGATTTCGGCGTCCAGGCTTGCTAGGCGGGCGCGGTGTTCCTGGTATTGGGTTTGGAGGGTGCGTTGTTCGTTTGCTATGCGTGCTTTTGTGGCCGGCCCCTCACCCCAACCCTCTCCCCGCAAGCGGGGCGAGGGAGTTGACAGAGTAGCGTGGGCTCGGGTGCCTTGCGCTGCCTGCGCTAATGCGTCGTAGCGAGCGGACTCTAGTCTTGCGGCGCTTAGGGCGTCGCGCAGGCGTTCGGTTTCTGCTGCGGTGGCGGTGGCGGCGGCTTCCAGTTCTATCAGGGGTTCACCGGCTTTTACTTGTTGGCCGTCGCGGACCAATAGGCGCTTGACTACCGCGGTTTCGGCGGGCTGGATCACTTTGGCGCGGTCCGCCGAGATGATTTTTCCGGGGGCGATTGCGACCATGTCGATCATGCCGATGCTGGCCCACGCGATGGCCAGTAAGAAGGCTGTGACGATGGTTGCGATGATGGCGCGCGGTAGGGCCGGGGCTGGGGTCTCGATGATTTCCAATGCCGCAGGGAGGAACTGGCGTTCCAGCGGGGTGCGTTGTTTCGGGGTGAGGCTGGCGCGTGCGCTCCAGGCCGCTTTGAATACGCGGACGTAGCGGGCGAGGATATCGCCGTAGGCCTGGGTGGTTGAAGCGCTAGAGGTTGTCATGGTCGATTCGATAGCATTTTTGATACTATTCTTCGATGAACAATCGGCAGCGCAAGACGCTTAAGGTCATCTTCGCCGACCCGCTGAATGGCAACCTGGAATGGCGGCATGTCGAATCCCTGTTGATGGCGGTGGATTGCCGCAGGATCGAAGGGAGCGGTTCGGCGGTGACGTTTGAGAAAGATGGCATCAAGGTGCGCTTCCATCGGCCGCACCCGCAGCGCGAATCCTTGCGATATCGGGTGGCCGACGCCCGCTTGTTCCTGCAGAGCATAGGAGTGACTCCATGAGCGACATGATCTACAAAGGCTATACCGCGCGCGTTGAGTACGACGCACAAGACAAGCTGTTCGTCGGCCACTTGGCCGGCATCCGCGACATCATCGGCTTTCACGGCAAAACGGTCGCGCAGTTGGAGCGCGCGTTTCACGAAGCCGTCAACGATTATCTGGCGACCTGTGAAAAGCTTGGGCAAGAACCCGACAAGGCCTTTTCCGGGCGTTTGCTGGTGCGAGTCGCGCCTGAGCTGCATGCGCGCGCCAGTTCGGCGGCGCGCCGCAAAGGGGTGAGCCTGAACCAATGGGTGGCGCAGACGCTGGAACGGGCGGTTGAGGCCTGACTGGCGCGTCGATTTCACGCCACCCCCATCTGCATCGCATGCAGTCTTGCATAGCGCCCATTGGGCCGCTTGATCAACTCCGCATGCGGCCCCTCTTCCACCACGTCGCCCTGCTCCAGCACCATGATGCGCTGCGCGTCGCGCACCGCTGACAATCGGTGCGCGATGATGATGACCGTGCGGCCTTTGGCGATGAAACGCATGTTGTCGCCGATGATGCGCTCGCTTTCGTAATCCAGTGCGGAAGTGGCTTCGTCGAGGATGAGGATGCGCGGGTTGGTCATCAGCGCGCGGGCAATGGCGATGCGTTGCCGCTGGCCGCCGGAGAGGGTGGCGCCCTGCTCGCCCACCATGGTGTCGTAGCCTTCGGGCAATTCAAGAATGAATTCATGGGCACCGGCTAACTTGGCGGCGACGATCACGGCTTCCATCGAGGTACCGGGGTCGGCCAAGGCGATGTTCTCGCGCACGCTGCGGGCGAACAGGCGGTTTTCCTGCAGCACCACGCCGATTTGCCGGCGCAGCCAGGCCGGGTCCACCAGTGCCAGATCAACACCATCGACCATCACTCGCCCACGCTCGGGTACATAGAGGCGCTGCAACAACTTGGCTACCGTGCTTTTGCCGGAACCGGAGCGGCCGACTAAGCCCAGCACCGCGCCGGGGGCCAGCTTGAAGCTGATACCGCGCAAGACTTCGGCGCCATCGGGCCGGTAGCGAAAGCGCACCTGGTCGAATTCGATCGCGCCCTGGATCGCCGGTAGCTGGGCGCGGCTGGCAGCCGCCGGCGCGCCGTTGGCGGCGGCGTTTTCCGGGCGGGTGTTGAGAATGTCGCCCAAGCGTGCCACCGAGATGCCGGTTTGCTGCAGCTCCTGCCACAACTGCGCTAAGCGAATCACCGGTTGCGAGACGCGCCCGGCCAGCATGTTGAAAGCGATCAGGGCACCCACGGTCATGGCACCATCGATCACCTCATAGGCACCCAGCCACAGTATGCCGACGGTCACCAGTTTTTGAATCAGCTGGATCGCCTCACCTGCCACCACCGACAAGCGGGTGACCTTGAAGCTGGCTGCCACGTAGCCGGCCAGTTGCTCATCCCACCGGCGGATCGCCTGCGGCTCGACCGCACCGGCTTTCAGCGTTTGCAGATTGGTGACCGATTCCACCAGAAAGGCCTGGTTCTCGGCGCCACGGGTGAATTTTTCGTTGAGCCGTTTGCGAAACACCGGCATCGCCAGGGCCATCAGCACGATGTAGCAGGGAATCGACAAGGCCACCAGCAGGGTGAGGATCGGGCTGTAATAGAGCATCACGGCCAGGAACACGACGGTGAAGGCCAGGTCGATCACCGAGGTCAAGGCCTGGCCGGTCAGGAATTGGCGGATGTTCTCCAGCTCGCGCACACGCGCCACCGAATCGCCGACCCGGCGCGCTTCGAAGTAGGCCAGCGGCAGGGCCAGCAGGTGGCGGAACAACTGCGCACCGAGCTCAACATCGATGCGGCTGGTGGTATGCGCCATCACGTAATTGCGCAGGGCCGACAGCAGCGATTCGAACACCACCACCGCCATCAGGCCAACGCCAATCACGGTGAGCGTGGATATGCCCTTGTGCACCAGCACCTTGTCCCTCACCACCTGGAAGAAAAGCGGGGTGAGCAGGGCGAATATCTGGATGAATAGGCTTGCGACCAGCACTTCGCTAAGCAGCCGGCGGTACTTGACGATGGCCGGCACAAACCACGAAAAATCGAAGCGGGCGAGTTCGGCCGCCAGTTGGGCGCGCGAGGTGATGAAGATCGCCGGGCCGGCCAAGCGCTCTTTGAGGATGGCCACCGGCAGGGTGATTGGGCGCCCTTCTACTGGGTCGTGCAATAGCGCTTGGCCGTGCTCGACGCGGGCTAACACCATGAACAGAAGTTCTTCCGGTGGCGCGGCGGCGGGCGCTTCCGGTGCAACGATCACCTCGCTTGCCGCAGCGTTCTCGGCCGGTCGCAGGATCAGGATGCACGGCAGATTGAGGTGGCCTTCGGCGACGCGATCAAGGTCGATGCGCCCCGCCCTTGCCTTGAGCGAGATGAGGCGAGCGGCGCGCAGCACATCCTCAACCGAAGCGGCCTGCGTAAGCCCCAGGCTGTGGCGCAATTGCTGCGGTTCAGCAGCAACGCCATGCAGGCGCGCCACCAGGGCTAAGCAAGTGAGCCCGGCGTCGCTGCTCATGTGCGGCGCGGTGGAATCGCGTGGGGGGATCAAGGACACGGCGCAGCGCTCGGGGGGTACGGGGCGTCAGGTGCGCGCGCGTCAGACAGAAAGAACGCAAAGACTCCGCTATCCAAATGAGAAACTGTATTAGGGTTTACGCTCTTTAATGATCACTTTTGATTAGATCGTGCAGGTCGCCGGCGTTTGCGTGATCCGTTTGGACTAGGCGTCGCGCTTCGGCGTGTCGCCGAGTGGTAACGACCAGCCAGTTACGAGAATTTTTGCCACCAAGATCGCCGCCATGCCAAGCGCCCGTTGGCGACAGCCAAGGCCTCGTAGCGGCTGATTCGAGGCGGGCGGCACTTATGGCGTCGCGTAGGCGTTCGGTTTCGGCTGCTGTGGCGGCGGCTTCCAGCTCCATTAGCGGTTCGCCGGCTTTTGCTTGTTGGCCGTCTCTGACCAACAGGCGCTTGACTACCGCGGTTTCGGCGGGCTGGATGACTTTGGCGCGGTCCGCCGAGATGATCTTGCCGGGAGCGATGGCGACCATGTCGATCATGCCGATGCTGGCCCAGGCGATGGCCAAGAGGAAGGCTGTGACGATGGTTGCGATGATGGCGCGCGGCAAGGCCGGGGCCGGGGTTTCGATGATCTCCAGGGCGGCCGGGAGAAACTGGCGTTCCAGCGGGGTGCGGGCTTTGGGGGTGAGTTGGTCGCGTTGGCCCCAGGCGGCGCTGAACACGCGGGCGTAGCGGGCCAACAGGTCGCCAAAGGCGGTGATTTGCAGAGCCGGGTTGTTCATATCCGCGCGCTACAATTCCATGTTGTTTCGCTTCCGGAGACCATCATGCCCAGCGCACGTCGCAAAGCCGAACCTCTTCTGTACCCGCCGCTCACGCCGGAACTCAAGGTGCGCATGCGCAAGGCCGGGCATGCGGACATGATCGAGATTCTCGATAATGTTTCCGTCAGCACCATCAAGGGTTTGATGAAGGCCGCACAAGGCGGCCCCGTCTTCAAGCCGAAGGTGGCAAAAAAAGCGGCATGAAGGCACTGCTGGACACCAGCGTTTGCATCGGCTTTTTGCGACGCCACGGACCGACTGTCGAACGGCTGATGGCGTTCAAATCCCGTGACGTCTTCATTCCCGCGCATGCAGTGGTCGAGTTGGAGCACGGCGTTTATCTCTCGCAGCGCCGCAAGCAGGCACGGGAAGAATTGGAACGCTTGTTCGCGAAGTATCGGATCCTGCCTTTCGAACCGGCCGCAGCGCGGCGGGCGGGACGTTTGATGTACGAACTGGGGCGACACGGTCTCACGATGAAGTATTTCGATCTCATGATCGCGGCGCAGGCGCTGGATTCCGGGGCGACGTTGGCGACAGCGGATGCGGATTTCGAGTGCCTTTCCGGCGCACGGGGGTTGAAGCTGGCGATGTGGGCCGCGCTTTGATGCAAAGTGGCGTCGCTGCATCACGCCACCCCCATCTGAAGTGCATGTAACCGCGCTGGGACTTTCCCTGCTCGCGCCAGGCGAATTTCTGAGGATGTTGCGATGAGCCAGCTTGCGGTCGAATTGCCCACCACTCTTGCCAGCGCCGTCAAGCGACTGGCTGCGGAAAGCAAGGTGTCGATCAACGATTTCATCGCGCAAACCTTGGCGCAGCGCATCGAGTTGGAGGAGTTTCGCAGGCGATATATCGAACGCGCGGCGCGCGCCGACCTCGATGCCGCATTGGACGTGCTGCGGACGGCGCCCGATGTCGCTCCGATGCCAGGCGACCAGTTGCCGGAAGATCTGCGCCGGCGCTTCAAGGCGGAGTACGAAGAGCCAGCTCGCGCCGTCGCCGCCAAGCGGCCTTCCAAAGTAGCGCGCAGATAGATGCTTGTTTGTCGGCATCATTGCGTCAACCCACCTGCAGTGCATGCAATCGCGCATAACGAACCTGCGGCTCCTTGATCAACAGCGTCAGTACCGCCATTCACATGCGTTGCCGACCGCAGTTGCGCGACCCCGGCGACGAATTCGTGCTGGAAGCGGCGATCAATGGCCAAGCTGATGCGATCATCACTTATCGTCGTAGCGATTTCCTACCGGCGGCATCATTTTTCGGCATCGCGATCATGAGCCCCGCGAAATTTATTGATGAGGTGTTGCCATGAGCAGTATCGCTCTGCGGATTCCAGACTCCCTGCTGTTGAGCGCGAAAGAACTGGCCAGTGCCGAAAACACAACGCTGAACCAGTTTCTTGCGATCGCGATCGCGGAGAAGGTGTCTTCAATGAAGACCGCCCAGTTTTTTTCCGAACGTGCGGCGCAGGCTGATCCGGTCGCGGCACTGGCGGTGCTCGCGAAGGTACCGCACTCTCCGCCGGCGAAAGAAGATCGAATCTCAGACGCTCTGCGCAAGCGCCTGCGGACGCGCCTGCACAAGGCGCAGGCGGGGGTTGCGCAATCGCCTCGGTCAAAGGCGTCGAAATAGCGGTGGGCAGGCGTTTCTTCATCGCGCTTCGCCCTATCCCATCTGCATGCGGCCCCTCTTCCACCACCTCGCCTTGCGCAAGCACCATGCACGCGTCGCGCGTCAGGGTGCCGCCTACCTTTGGAATTCGGCGTGTTCGATTAGAGCCGGGGCGGCTATTGCGGCAGTAACTGCGATTTGTTTGGGCTTCTCGCCCACGCTTCTCCACACCCGTTGCAATACGCATCGGTAAAAGGCGGGCGAGCCCTAACCCGGAGGCAGCCGGCGTCACAACGAGCGATACGCCTCCCACGCCTTCGCCAGCCGCTTGACCGACACCGGCATCGGCGTGCGCAGTTCCTGCGCATAAAGCGAGACCCGCAGCTCCTCCAGCAGCCAGCGAAACTCCTCCAGCCGCGGATCGGCGCTGCCGGCCCGCGCCAGTTCGATCACGCGCCGCTGGTGGTTTTGCGCAAGCGGCGCAAACTCGGCCATCAGGCGCGCGTCGCGGGCCGGATCGGCACGCAGCTTGTCCAGCCGCACGCCGATGGCCTGCAGATAACGCGGCAGGTGCGCCAGCCGTTCATACGGCAAGGCGACGATGAAGCCTTTCGGCAGCAGGCGCTCCAGTTGCCCGGCGATATCCTGCGTCACCTGGGGAAAGGCCTTGGCGCCGGCCAGCTTTTTCTGCATGGCCAGGTGCGCTTCGAGCACGCGCGTGATGAGCCCGGTGATTTCCTGGGTGATGAGCGTGAGCCTGGCGCGCCCTTCGTCGCGACGGGCGCTGAAATCGGCCTCGCTGCGCGGCAGCGGTGGCGCCAGGCAGGCGCGCCTTAAGCCCGCTTCGATCAGCTGCGCCACCAGGTCGCGCTCGCCACCGAAGGGCGTGTACATGAGGCCGATGGCGCGCACATTCAGGCTTTTTTCGAGATAGCGGATCGGCTCGGCCAGTTGCAGGCGCAATAGCCGCACCAGGCCCTTGGCATGCGCGGCCTGCGCCGCCACCGGTTCATCGAACAGCTCGACATTGACGCGCTCACCGGTATCCACCAGAGCCGGATAGCCGATCAGCGCGCCGACCTCCTGCAGCTCTTCGAGTGTGCCGAAATCCCAGGCGCTGCGGCCGCTGTGCAGGATGCGTCCCGGCGACACGCTCGGCGTGGCGCCGGCTGCAGGCGTTGCACCACCACCCGGGCGCGCACCGCCGGCGCGCGCAGCGGCTGCGCCGGCGAAGCTGGCGCTGGCCTGCGCGGCATGCGCGGCACGCAGTTGCGCCAGGTTGCGCCCCATGTCGAGCTGCCGGCCATGCTCATCAACCAGCTTGAAATTCATCACCAGGTGCGCGGGCAAGGTTTCCAGCTTGAACGCATCCTGTGGAATGGCCACCCCCGTGCGCTCGCGAATCGTCCGCGCCAGGGCCAGTGACAACGGTCCCGCCGGCACCGCCTCGCCCGCATGCGCGGCGGCGAAGCCGGCGGCGAACTCGGGCAGTGGCACGCATCCACGCCTAAGCTTTTGCGGCAGCGACTTGAGTAGCGCGTGCGTCTTCTCGCGGCGCATGCCGGGCACCAGCCAGTCGCAGCGATCGGCGTCGATCTGGTTGAGCGCTGCCAGCGGCACGCTGGCGGTCACGCCGTCGCGCGGCGATCCCGGCTCGAAGTGATAGGTGAGGGCGAATTCGAGCGGGCTGGCGGACAACCTGGCACGCTTGGGAAAAAGCTCGGTGGTGATGCCCGCCGCCTCATGGCGCATCAGGTCGTCGCGCTTGAGAAACAGGTGTTTCGGGTCGCCGCGTTCGGTGGCGATGCGCCAGATCTCGAAGGTGGTTTCATCCACCACCTGGACCGGGATCAAGGCATCGTAGAACGCGAAAATCAGTTCCTCGTCGACCAGCACGTCCGGGCGGCGCGATTTGTGCTCGAGCTCCTCGATCTCGCGCACCAGGCGCTGGTTGTGGGCGAAGAAGGGCGCCCGGGTTTCAAGCTCGCCGGCCACCAGGCCCTGGCGAATGAACAGTTCACGCGCATGCCTGGGATCGACCTTGGCGTACTCGATACGCCGCTGGGTGTAGATCGGGATGCCGTACAGCGTGCCGCGTTCCAGCGCGATCGCGCGCGCCGCGTTTTTCTCCCAGCGCGGGTCGTGCCAGGAACGCTTGAGCAGGTGCGCACCGGCCTCCTCGATCCATTTCGGGTCGACGTTGGCGAGCGTCCGCGCATACAGGCGCGTGGTTTCCACCAGTTCGGCGGCCATCACCCACTTGCCCGCCTTGCGCCCCAGC
>JBEIFV010000195.1:0-10953 GCA_040382235.1 Burkholderiales bacterium | reverse complement strand
GACTGCCCGGGCAGCACCTGCAGTCGCTGATACCGGAGCGACTGCGCGCATGGATGGCCAGCGTCGCCAGCCTGCCTTATTTCGCGCGCACCTACCCACCGCACTGGAAGGCCTGAATCCGCCTGCCGGTGCAACGTTTGCATAGTCGCCGTGAGCGCAGTTTGCCTCTGCGCTTTGTCGGATAGCGAAGCTTGCGTTCGAACAATCCGCGCACTGCGACCTGGTTCGACGCAATCGCGCGCGATCGTGCCGGCCTCAGGGATGCGGCACCTCCTGCAACATCACAGCGTCGTTGTTGTGCGGACTGTTGACGCGGTTCGATACCGGCCGCGCGATCATCAACTCATCGGCATAGGGCGTGAGGCAGGCGAAGGCCTGGTCGGCGTCACCTTGCAGCCACGCCGCGTGCTGCGACGCTTCGAGAATCGCCGGCATGCGTTGCCGAGTGTTGTGAATCACCGCCATCATGCGATTGGCCGGCAGGGTGATCAGGGTGCAGGATTCGACCACCGTGCCATCCTCCGCGGTCGAGGCGTCCCACACACCGGCCATGCCGAAGATCGCCTGGTCGCCGATCTCGATGTACCAGGGCTGCTTGGCGGGCTTGCCGCCGGCAGCTTCAATCACTTGCCACTCGTAGAAGCCGAGCGCGGGCACGATGCAGCGCTGCGCGCGTCGCCATGGGCCGCGATAACTGGGGGCATCAAGGATGCGCTCGATGGTGGCATTGATGGTGCTGTATTTGGGCGCCACCCCCTTGGCCCAGAAAGGGATCAAACCCCAGCGCAGGGCCGCCAGTGCCGGCAAGCCGTCGGCCCCACGGCGCACCACCGGCACCTGCTGCGTGGGAGCGACGTTGTAGTTGACGCGATCGAACGGATTCGGCACATGGCGCAGATTCCACTGTCGCTCGATGTCGGCCGCTTCAGGGGACACGTATCTTCCGCACATGCGTGGAAGTGTGCCACGAGTGCGGCGCCACGACACCAACCACGAATGCGGCGGCACCGCCTCTTTTGGTACCCTGCACGGATGAAACTCCACGTACTCGCTCGTAGCTTCAGTTGAGCATGCGCCCAGCGATCAGCCTGATCGGCGCTCCCACCGACATCGGCGCGGGCACCCGCGGCGCAAGCATGGGGCCGGAGGCGCTGCGCGTGGCCGGCCTGGGCGAGGCTTTGACCGCGCGCGGCCTCGAAGTTGCCGATCGCGGCAATCTGGCGGGCCCCGCCAACCCATGGGCCGCTGCGGAAGGGGGCTACCGTCATCTGGCCCAGGTGACCGCGTGGGCGCAAGCGGTGCACGACGCAGTATTGGCCGAACTCGACCTGCAGCGCCTGCCCTTGCTCATGGGGGGCGACCATAGCCTGGCCATCGGCTCGATCGGTGCGATCGCCGCCCACTGCCGCCTGCGGCAGCACCCCTTGCGCGTGCTGTGGCTGGACGCGCATGCCGATTGCAACACCAGCGCCATCACACCCAGCGGCAACCTGCATGGCATGCCCGTTGCCTGCCTTGCCGGCCACGGACCAAGTGCACTCACAAGCCTTGGCGGCAGCACGCCGGCACTCGAGGCGCGCCAGGTGCGCCTGATCGGCATCCGCAGCGTCGATGCGGGTGAGAAGCGCCTGGTCCATGACCTCGGGCTTGAAGTGTTCGACATGCGCACCATCGACGAGATGGGGATGCGCCTGACCATGGAGCGCGCGCTGTCCGACATGAGCCAGGACACGCACCTGCATGTGAGCTTCGATGTCGATTTTCTCGACCCCGAGATCGCCCCCGGCGTGGGTACCACCGTGCGCGGCGGACCGACCTATCGCGAAGCGCAGTTGTGCATGGAAATGATCGCCGACAGCGGACGCCTGGCGTCACTCGACGTGATGGAGCTCAATCCGGCGTTCGACGTGAGGAATCGCACCGCGACGCTTGCGGTGGACCTGATCGAAAGCCTGTTCGGCAAATCCACGTTGATGCGCAAATGATGCGGGCACCGCTGCCACGCCCCCCTCCCGGCTTCACGCTGCTCGAAATGTTGGTGGTGCTGGGCATGATCGCGATCCTTTCGCTGATCGCCCTGCCCTCCTACCTCGACCGTATCGTGCGCCAGCAAATCGAGGCGGCGCTGCCCTTGGCCGACGTCGCCAAACGGCCGCTTGGCGCCGCCTGGGCGCTGACCCAGGCGTTTCCCGCCGACAACGCCGCCGCCGGCCTGCCGGCCGCGGACCGGATTGTCGGCAACCAGGTCAGCGCCGTGACCGTACAGGATGGCGTGATCCACCTGACCTTCGGCAATAGCGTGGCCGGCTCGATCAAGGGCAAGATACTGACGATCCGGCCTGCGGTAGTCGAAGACGCGCCGATCGTGCCGGTGGCGTGGGTCTGCGGCAACGCCGCTGTGCCGGACAAGATGACGGTGAAGGGCGACAACCGGACCAGCGTGCCCAATGTGTTCCTGCCGCTGGAGTGCGCGGGGCGCAAGCGATGAAGCGCGGTGACCCTCTCAAAAAAACTCCTGCAACAGGAATGCCTCGAGTTTGGCCGTGTCGGACGCCCGTGCCGAGAGACTGACGTTACGCCCGGCGCGGCGCGACTCCCAGACGAAATCGCCGTTTTCGTGCTCGCGAATGATGACGATCATCCTGCGCACCACCGCAATGCGCATGTCAGGGTTGTCGCCCTTGCGCACCTCGACCAATTGGGTGTTGTTGCGCCCCATGTCCTTGTTCCAGCCGAAGAACATGAATTCGGCATCCTCGTAGCCGATGCGGCGGATCTGGAACACGCCGCCGCCGCGCCTTGAATTTTCGCCCGGCGCGGGCGCACGCAGCGAGCCCAGGTTGGCCGCGATGTTGCGATCACGCTTCGCATTGTCATCCTCGCCCGCGATCGGCTGTGACTCGCCCACTTGCGGGCTCGGCGCGGAAGGCGCGCCACCGGCACGAGCGCGCTGCCGCGCCGCGATTTGCGTCGCCATGTCCGGCTGCTCGGTTGGCGCCTGCGGCGGCGGCGCGGGCATCGGCATCGAAGGAGGCATGCGCTCCGCGAGCGGTGGAGGGGGTGTCGCCGGCGGGCGCAGCGGCGGCGCGGGCGCCGGTTTCGGTGGTGCAGCCTTGCCCAGTGGTGCGGGCACAGCCGGTGCCGCCGGCGCCGGGGATGATGAAGGACGCGATGCCGGCGGCGCGGGCCCAGGCCGTGGCGCGATGCGTGCGCTTAGCTGGCCGGTCGTAGCGCCCTTGGTTTGGTCGCCCGGACTGGGCGGCAGGATCGGCAGGCGCCATTGCCACAGGACGCCCAGATGCAGCAACAATGACAGCAGCAACGCCACCCAGACAATGGGAATGCGCAGTTCGTCACGACGGAAGGCGGAATAGGCGATCGACAAGCGGGTAAGGTGTGGAATCAGAGCTGGTGGCGTATTGTCAGTGAATTGCGCACCGGCGCATCGAACCCATGCCCATCCGGCGACGGCCAGACGGTCTTGCAGGGCGACCATCGGCAAACAGCGCCGTCCGCGGGGCCGTTACACTGTGACAGGTGACCTGCCTGCAAGCGCGCGCTCCCAAGCCTTGTCAAGAGCGTCACCATCGCGATGTGGGCAGGGTTTTGTCATGAATTTTTGCAGTTTTCTGTCAGCGCGGAAGCCTCAAAATAGAGCTTTTGCCGAGCCCCGGACTTGATTTCGTTTCGTCGCTTATTCGTAAGTCTCGCAGCCTGTCTGGCTGCGGCCGGCTGCACCGAGCCTGCCCGGCATGCACAGTTGCGCGACGCCGCGCTGCCGGAACTGCTGGCGGCACAGCGCTTCACCTACCGCGGCACACACACTGGCGGTCACCTGCTTTCGCCCGACGGCAACAAGATCGCCTGGACCGGCCCATCCTGGTTGCGGGCAAGACTGTTCGTGCGCGACCGCAGCACCGGCGAGGTGCGCAGCTGGCGCGCCCCTGGGGCTGTGCAATGGACCAGCGACAGCCGCCGCCTGCTCTACCTGCATGACCGCAGCGGCACCGAGAATCCGCACGTCTACATGATCGATACCGAGTCATCGTCAGCGGCCGTCGACTTGACGCCCTATGCCGGCGTCAAGGCAGCGATTCATCAGTTGAGCGAAACCGATCCGAAAAAGTTGCTGGTCACCCACAACCGGCGCAACCCGAAACTCTTCGATCTTTACAGCATCGACCTTGAAACCGGTCGCGAGACGCTGGTGGCGCGCAATCCGGGCGACGCGGTGGCGCCGATCACGCTGGACAACGGCACCCTGCGCGGCTGGCAGAAGTCGCGCGAGGCGCAGCGCACGCCGGAGCAGAAAAGCCAGCCGCAGGCGGTGCGCGCGCCGGAGCTTATGAAGCGCGAGGAAGGCAGCGTGCAGATCATCGGGCCCACACCACAGGAGCGGGTGGTGTGGGCATTGTCGAACCGTGGCCGCGAGCGCAACGCACTGGTGGCGCTGCATCTCGGGCCCGGCTGGGAGCGGGTCGAGTTCGAAGACCCCAAGGTCGATGTCAGTGGCGCCGCGATCAGCCGGGTCACGCGCGCGCCGCTGGCGGTGTTTGCAACGCCAGGCTATCCGCGCGTCGAGTTTCCGGATGCCAGATTCAAGGCGGACCTGGGACCGCTGATCGAGCGCTACCAGGGACGCCCGTTTGGTTTCGAACTGGTCAGCAGCGATCGCACCGAGCAGCAGGTGATCGTCGCATTCTCGACTTCCACCGGCGGCGAAACCTTCTTGCTCGACCGCAAGCGCGGCACCCATGAACTGCTGGCGCGAGGCGTTCCTGAAGAAATGGAAGCTGTGCTCTCACCAATGCAGCCGGTGACTATTCCCGCACGCGACGGCCTGGCCTTGCCTGGCTATCTCACCGTGCCGCGCGGGGTCGAACCCAAGGGACTGCCAATGGTACTGATGGTGCACGGCGGCCCGTGGGCACGTACCGCCTGGGCCGATCCGTTCCGCTCCGAGGATGCCGCGCGCGCGCAGTTCCTGGTCAACCGCGGCTATGCGGTCTTGCAGGTGGATTTCCGCGGATCCACCGGCTATGGCCGCGCATTCCTGCGTGCCGGTATGGGTGAATTCGCCGGGCGCATGCAGGACGATCTGCAAGACGCGGTCGAATGGGCCAAGGCGCGCGGCATCGCCGACCCGGCGAAGGTCGCCATCATGGGTTTCAGCTACGGCGGCTATGCGGCCCTGACCGCGCTGACCGCCACACCGCACACCTTCGCCTGCGGCATTTCGATCGCCGGGCCGACGGACTTGGCCTCGTTGATCGAGAATTTCCCGCCTTACTGGAGCGTTGACCTGAGCAACTGGTACGACTTCGTGGGCAACCCCAAGAACCCGGTGGACCGCGCCGAGATGACGCGCCGCTCGCCCCTGACCCATGCCGCAAAGCTTGAACGACCGGTGCTGATCCTGCATGGCGAGCGTGACGTTCGCGTCAGGATCAACCAGTCGCAACGCATGGCCGATGCGCTTGTCAAGGCCGGCAAGCCGGTGCGTTTCGTGCCGCTTCGCCACATGGGGCACAACCCGAGCTGGTGGGCACATCATTACCAAGTCATGCGCGAGACCGAAACCTTCCTGCAGGGCTGCCTCGGCGGGCGCGCCGTGCGTTACGACTGGTTCGACCCGCTGGTATGGGTGTGGGCGCGGATTTCCGGATAACGCGGGGCGTGCAGCTTGCCGAACGACCGTGCATCGCGGGCTGCCAGTCATGACTTTTCGACCCTTGCCCTGCTGCTGCAATTGACACGCGCTACGCGATCGCGTGTGCTGGGGCCACATGAAAGCAGCCCGGTTCACCGCCCTTGACGATGCCAATTTCGACACGACCGTCATCACGCATGCCGGCGTAAGCGTGGTCGAATTCTGGTCGGAGACCTGCATTCCCTGCCGCCCGATGACCCGCCTTTTGCAGCAGGTAGCCGGCGAAGTTCCACCTGAAGTGCTGATTGGCCAGGTCGACGCCGACCGCAGTCCGGCACTGCTTGCGCGTTTCGGTGTGCGTGGCTTGCCGACCCTGCTGCTGTTCAAGGACGGTGCGCTGGTCGAAACGCGCACCGGCATCGACCGCAAGCAGGTGCTGCGCCGCGCGATCGGAACACATCTGTAACACCAGACGCTCATCCCGGGCTGTCGGCCGGTCCACACCAAGCGGAGCAGCGCATGCCCGATATCACGATGCTGGATATCGAGGAGCTGAAGAAAACCAAGCTCAGGCCGCTGATCGAGCAATGCCTCGAGCATCGCGCGCCGGACCCGGCTTTCCACGCCATGATGGGACACAACCCGGACCAGGCCTGGGCCATGTTCGTGGCCTGGAGCACCTGCTTCAACACCGGGCGCATCAATCACACCCTGAAGGAAATCATCCGCATCCAGCTGGCGCGTTTCGCCGGCGACAGCTACTTCGGCGGCGTGCGCTCGAAACAGGCCCTGGCCGCCGGCCTTGATGAAGCACGCATCGACGCCGGCTGCGGCGACTACGACGATGACCCGCGCTTCAGTAAGGCCGAGCGGGTCGCCCTGCGCTATGCCGACCAGATGTACCTCGATCCGCAAAAGGTCGATGCCGCCTTTTATGATGAGATGAAACGCCACTACAGCGAAGCGCAGATCATGGAGCTGGGCGGCTTCATCGCGTTTCACTACGGCATGCAGGTGTTCATGCGCACGCTCGACGCCCGGCCGCTGGCGGCGCCGGCCGGCTGACGGGACACACAGCGGCTCGACTCGGTACCGTGAAGTAGACTCGCGTCGCGCGCACCGGCAAAGGTGTGCTCATCCACCCATCCCAGGAAACAAAGGAAAGATTCACATGGCCGAAAAACTCAACACGGGTGACGCATTCCCGGCAATGACCATACCCCTGGTCGGCGGCGGCAGCATCCAACTCCCCGGCAGCGATGCCAAATACCATGTGGCGCTGTTTTATCGCGGCCACTGGTGACCGTATTGTCGCCGGCAGTTGGTCGGCTTCGAAAAACTCAAGAACGAACTTGCCGCCATCGGCGCATCGGTATTCGCCGCCAGCGTTGATCCGGAAGACAAGGCCAAACTGGTGGCTGCCGAGGTCTCGTTCCCGGTGGGCTATGGCGTCACGCGGGCGCAGTCGGATGCGCTCGGTTCATGGTGGGAAGACCGGCGCAGCATCATGCAACCGTCGGAATTCATCATCGCTGCAAGCGGCAAGGTGGTCACTTCGAGCTACAGCTCCGGCCCGATCGGACGCATCGAGGCGGCCGATGTGATCAAAATGATCAATTTTCTCGAATCGCAGAAAAAATGATGCGGACGTAGTGCATCCCGCGCAATAACGCGGATTTCGGGGTCGCCTTGCGCGACCCCGTTTCATTCGCCCGCCGCCACATGCACTTGACTGGCGGAAGTGAGTGGGAGTCGAACCCACCAGGAACGTCTGACGCCCCTCTCCGGGTTTGAAGTCCGGGCGCCCCACCGGGGACGATTCTCTTCCAATCGGGTTGGCGGCACACGCGCGCCGCATCAACGGATTTTAACGACTTCGCGGGCGTCCGCAAGGATGCGCCGCCGGCCTTGCCTTGCATCGCGTGGCCGGAAGCATCAAGCCTTTCGCAGCAGGCGCCGCAAAAAGCTGCCGATCACGACCATTTCGGGAATCACCTGGCCGAAGCGCTCGAACACCGCGCGCAAAGCCGGCGTCGCCAGCAATGGATCGACGGCAAACCCGTGGCGTGCCGCCAGCTCGGCCGCCGCCTTCATCATGTCGCTTTCGAAGGACCGTATCGCAGGGGAGAAAACGCCCTGCGCAAGGCGCGGCTGGACCGCGCGCGCCACCAAGGTGAGCACCGCGGGCCAGTGCGCGATGTGCCGGTACAGGGTCGGCACCAGCAGCGGCGCGCCGGGCGCATCGGCCTTGGCGAAGCTGTCGACCACGGCGCGCACGTGGGCGGGCAGCGCTTCCATCGCAGGAATGGGCGCGATCGCGCCGATCGGGCCGGCGGCGTCCACGCCCCCGCCTTGGCCGACCGCTGCACCGGTGATGCCGCCAACCCGGCCAAGCGCAACATGCAGATCACCATGTAGTTCAGCGGATTGGCGCGGTTGTAGGCTTCGATCACCGCCACCGCGCGCGCCAGGGCGTCGCTGTCGATACTGCGCAGCTCCTCGGTCACAGCCGGAACCGGCCCGGACCGTGCCTCGCGCGCCAGGTCCCAAGCGCGCTCCTGCAATTCGCCGGTTTCGAGAATAGGCCCGACGCTGCGCCACAGCGCCTCAAGCGCGCCCGGCTGGCTGGCCAGATGACGGTATAGCAAAGCCACCAGCGGGCCGGCCCCAAGGCGGCGGATCTGCGCGTAAATGCGCGCGATCTCACCGCCAGCCGATTCGGTACTGATTTCCGCCAGGTAGTTCCCGCTCATCTGTCGCGCCTCTCCATTTGATCCTGCGCATTGTCTGCCGGGTGTGCCGACGATAACGTGCCAACCAGCCTTTGTGCCGCCCGCTTCACCACGCACGCCAAAAGCCTTTAGCATACGCGTCCCCGCATATGGAGTCTCGCCATGAATTTCGACCGCATCGACGGCACCGGCTACCCGCTGGCATTCAAGGTTCGCAATGGCAGCAGTGCCGCCACGATCGCAGGCACCGCGCCGGCGCGCGACGTGTTTCGCGTCGAAGCGCGCACCATGGGCGGGCACCAGAAGGAAGTGGTGGTCACCGAAGGTCTGGCCGGCCCTACCTGGCGCCTGACCAGCGACGAGGGTGCGATCCTCAAAGGCACCGACCTGGCACCGTTTCCGCTGGCTTTCTTCAACGCCGGCCTGCATGCCGACTTCGTCAACCGCGCACTGGCGATTGCACGTGCCAGCGGCGTGCCGCTGACCATCGACGGCATCACGCTCGATAACCAGTATTACTTCAACGGTTCTTTCTTCCGCGGCACCGGCGAAGGCAGCGCTGAAGCGGTGACCGTGCAGGTTCGGGCCCGTTCGGCCGCGCCGCGCGAGGCGGTGATGCGGGTGCTCGAAGCCGCGCTGGCGGCCTCGCCGGCCCACGCGGCGATGGCCATGCCGCAGGTCAACACCTTCGCACTGTATGTCAACGGCCGGCGCTGCCCGGTGACGCGCGTCGCCGCCTCCACCGCGGCCGATGAACAAGACCCGTTCAAGGCGCATGCCAGCGCGCCGGCACCGCTGACCGGCGCCGCGCCCGCCTACGAAATCGTCGAACGCATCCTGCGCCCGCTGCCCGAGGGCGGGCCGCCGGCGATGCCGGCCGAAGGCCGCGTGCCGATCACCATCCCGGGCGAAAGCGTGCTGCGCGATGCCAGCGGAATCGTTGCCACCACGGTGGCGCCACGCTCGCCGGGTGCCGCCTTCCGCATCAGCTGCGACGAACGTCCGGATGGCGGCGAGGCGCCGTCAGGCCTGGCCATGATCGCCGCCGGCATCGCCTTTTGCTACATGACGCAATTCACCCGCTACATCGAGCACCGCAAGCACCGTGTGCGCGCGATCCGCTTTGTGCAGACCCTGCCCTTCACGCTCGCCGGCGACAGCGCCGCCGGCACGCTTGCGGGCGGGCTGGAACCGGTTGACACCCATGTGTTCCTGCATGCCGAGGAACCGGACGAAGTGATGCAAAACCTGCTGGAGGTGGCGGAAAACACCTGCTACCTGCATGCGGCCCTGCGCAACAGCCTGCCGGGCCGGGTCGAGCTCGAGCTGCAGGCCCAATGACGCGGCCCGCCGCACACGATGCAGGCCGCGCGTTGATGGCCTGAAGCCGCAGTAACATGCGCCATTCAAGACAAGCTAAAGCGGGGCAGGCATGAATCTCGAGAAAGTCATTTTCGGTTTTTTCAACATCCTCGCCTGCACCCTCAATTTCGGCTTTTTCATCGGCGACCTCGACCGCCCCGAGTTGCACCATCCGTTCGAGTTGTTCACCGCCATCGTGGTCAGCCTGATCGTCACGGTGCTCAAGTTCGGTGATCGTACACAGCTCGGTGCGACCCACCTGGCCACCAGCCTGGTGGCGACCCTGCAGTTGCTGGCGGCATCGATGGTGTGGGCCTGGCAGCTCTACATCACGCGCGTGCCGATGGATGGCGAAGTCATGTCGATCATCGTCTCCTTGTCGGGCGGCGCACTGGTGGCGAATCTGATCTCGGTGATCCTCCTGATCGGCGAAACCCTGCGTCAGGGGCGCTAGTACCGTGACACGGAAGTTTCGACACACAATGAAAGCGATGGATTCGGCCTCAGGGCTAGGCGCAAACCGCAGCCATAGCCGCAGCTATGGCGAGGATTTGCAACAACGCCCTGGGGTCGAAGGCGCGCTTTCATGTGTCGAGATTTTCGGGTCACGGTACCAGGAGCCGCAAGCGCGCGCTTAACCCCGATGGGCGACGTCCTCTTCCTCGCGCTGCGGCGCCTGCGCGCACCGCTGATCACCATCATCTGCGTCTACGCCATCTCGATCGGCGGGCTGACCCTGATTCCGGGCCTGGACGCCGCCGGCAAGCCCGAGACCATGAGCTTCTTCCACGCCTTCTACGTGGTGAGCTACACGGCCACCACCATTGGCTTCGGTGAGCTGCCCAATCCGTTCACCGACGCGCAGCGCATGTGGGTGACCTTCTCGATTTACCTTTCGGTGGTGGCCTGGGCCTATTCACTGGGCACCGTGATCGCGATGACCAACGACACGACCTTTCGCGCCATGTTGGCACGCAGCATCTTCAACTGGCGGGTGCGCGGCATCGCCGAGCCGTTCTACATCGTGTGCGGGTACGGCCAGAGCGGCGCGGCCCTGATGCATGCCCTGGACGATCACGGCACGCGCCTGGTGGTGATCGAAACGCGCGTCGAACGGGTTGCACGCATGGTGCTGGAGGAATACATCACGCCGCCCTTGGCGCTGGCGGCCGAAGCGCGCCTGGCCGACGTGCTCGAAGACGCCGGCAT
>JBEIFV010000194.1:0-11016 GCA_040382235.1 Burkholderiales bacterium | reverse complement strand
CGACCGAGCGAATCTCCTGACGCTGACCGCGCCCGAGATGACGGTGCTGATCGGCGGCCTGCGCGTGCTGGGGGCCAATGTTGGCCAGTCCAGGAATGGCGTCTTCACCCAGCGCCCGGAAACGCTCACCAACGACTTCTTCGTGCACCTGCTCGACATGGGCACCAGGTGGCAGAAATCAGCCGCTGCGGGCGTGCTTGAGGGACGCGAACGCACGACCGGGGCGGTCAAGTGGACCGGCACTGTGGTCGATCTGGTTTTCGGTTCGAACTCGCAGCTGCGAGCCCTGGCCGAAGTGTATGCATCGAGCGACGCGCAGCAGATGTTTGTGCGGGATTTCGTGGCAGCCTGGAACAAGGTGATGAACCTCGATCGTTACGACCTGGCTTGATGTTGCCGGGCAGGCCCGCACGGGTCCGCATTGACCAGGGAGCCTCGATAAGGTCCGGAGAGATTCTTCGGTTCGATCGGGGCTCTTCCATTTTCACGCAGCGGCTCCAGTGCCGGTCGCGCGGATGGAGTGAGCGAGCGGGCGCGCTGCAATTCGCGCACGCTCCGTTGTTTGGGCGATTGCTGATATCTTCGCCAGTCCCTTCCGCAAACCCGCCCCTCATGCTGCTCTTCAACCTGCTCGCCCAGTTGGCCCTGGGCTTGGTCGCCATGACCATCTGCCTGCCCTCGATGCAGGAGTGGGGCGCCCTGTTTGGTGCCAGCCAGGCGCAGGTGCAACTGACCTTCAGCGCGTTCGTGGTGGCTTATGGCGTTTGCCAACTGGTGTATGGCCCGCTGTCGGATCGCTATGGCCGCAAGGTCGTGCTGGTGACCGGCCTTGCAATCCTGGCCGCAGGATCCCTGATCGCCGCCCTGGCGCAAAGCCTCGATGTCTTGATTGCCGCGCGGGTTCTGCAGGGGGTGGGCAGCGCCGCTGGCTCGGTGGTGGGCCGCGCCATGGTGCAAGACCGGTTTGCGGGCTCGCAACGCACCAAGGTGATGGCCTATGTTGGCATGGCGATGGGGCTGTCGCCGCCATTTGCAGCCGTGATCGGCGGGCAAATGCATGTCCGCTTTGGCTGGGCCAGCAACTTCATGCTCGTGACGGCACTGGCTTTATGCATGCTGCTGGCGGCCTGGCGTGGCTTGCCGGACCGCACCGCCGCCAGCCGGCTTGGCGGGCACTGGCTTGGCGGCATGCTTTCAGCCTATGCAAGCCTGCTTGCGCAAAAGTCCCTGGTGTTGTATGTGCTGATCCTCTGCATGAGCACGGCTGCGTTTTATGTGTTCCTGTCCGGCGCACCGATCGTATTGGGCAGCTACGGTGTCGGGCCCGACGGCGTGGGTTGGTACCTCATGGTCGTGCCCTTGTCCTACGTGACCGGGAATTTTTTGACCAGCCGCCTGATCCACGGCAAAGGTGAGCGTTGGGTGATGGCCCTGGGCCAGGTGGCCACCGTCGCCGGTCTCGCGCTCATGCTTGGCCTGGCATTCTTTGGGGCGGACTCACCGCTGGCCTTCAGTGTGCCCCTGATTCTGCTGGGCATTGGCCACGGTTTCCTGGTGCCGCCCAGCCTTGCCGGGACGGTGGGCGTGGTGCCGGCGTTGGCCGGCTCTGCGGCGGCGCTGGCGGGGTTGACGCAGCAACTGATGGGCGCGCTGGGCGGCTACAGTGTCGGGCTGGTGTCGCACCAGGGTTCGCGCAATCTCGGCTTGCTGATGCTTGGCTTCACCTTGTGCGGACTGGCGGCCCACCTTGCCTTGCGCCGCCAGGGCCACTAAATGGCGCTATTGATACTTGCCCCAAAAATGACCGCCTCGCCAGAGACATGTTCCTGTCATGAAGTATCCGATTTCCGATAGTGGCAGGCACGATCCGCATCAACGCGCGCGCGCCTCGGGGTTGACGCGGCAATCGAGCACCAACGGCGAGTTCTCGGGGATTGCCAGCCGGGCTTCGATCGCCTGCCTGAAATTGCGCGCCCCTGCGGCTCAAAAATTTCCTGGAGCCCGCAGGCGTGTATCGCATTACGATACAATGGTTCATGATCAGGAGCTTCGCGCACAAGGGCCTTGAGAAATTCTTCCTGACCGGAAGCAAGGCAGGCATCCAAGCTGCGCATGCTGAAAAGCTGGCGCGTCTGCTGGCGATTCTGAATGTCGCCAGGTCACCTGGTGAAATGGACAAGCCAGGCTGGAAACTGCACAAGCTGATCGGTCGTGACGCCGGTCGTTGGTCAGTTTGGGTCAATGGCAGCTGGCGGCTGACGTTCAAATTCAATGGCGAGGACGCCGAAGTTGTGGACTATCTGGACTATCACTGAGGAAGCGATCATGAAGATGTTCAATCCCCCACATCCTGGCCTGATGATTCGGGAGGATGTTTTGCCCGACCTGGGAATTTCCGTCACGGAAGCCGCCAACCAGCTGGGTGTTTCGCGCGTGGCATTGTCACGCGTCATCAACGGCCGCGCAGCGATCAGCGCCGATATGGCAATCCGCTTCGCGCAGTGGCTTGGCGGCGATGCCGAGACCTGGTTGCGCGCGCAGGCGCAGCACGACCTGTGGCATACAGAACGCGCGAAAAAAATAAGAGTGAAACCGGCGCAACGCATGCCCGTCGCAGCGTGATGGACCGAGTGACGTTCGGCGTGTTGGTTGGTGCGAACAAGCCGAACAAGGTCGTGATTTCCGCTCGCCCAGGGCGAGCCGCACATGGCGGATTTCCTCAAGCATGGCCGCTATGGCTACCCCTTCCGGCTCGCCGATGTGGCAGACGGCCATGTGATCTATTCAACCAACAGGGAAGACTTCAACCTGGCATGCTGTCGCATCGCCGATCTGGCGCTCCGAGAAGGCACAGGATAGCGCGCGCCGGCGGCCGGAAACCCGATTGACACCGAAGGGAAACCAAGGACATGACGCAACACGCTGACACACCGCGCATTGGCTGGATCGGAGCCGGGAAGATGGGGTTCCCGATCTGCGAGAACCTGCTTGCGGCCGGCTATCGACTCACGGTCTACGATGTTGCGCGCGAACCGGTGGAACGGCTGGCAAGGAAGGGGGCGTTGGCATGCCAATCGCATTCCGACCTGGTGCGAGCATCCGACGTGGTTTTCACCATGCTGCCTTCAGATGCTGTTCTGGTCGCGCTGGTCGGAGGCGAAGACGGCCTGGCCAGAACCATGCGCCGCGGCCAGACCCTGATCGACATGAGCACGGTGTCGCCGCTGCGCTCGGAACAGGTGGCACTGATGCTCGCCGATTCTGGCTGTGCCTATCTGCGCTGTCCGGTATCCGGCAGCACGGCGAACGCGGCCGCGGCGACGCTCGCCATCTTCTGCTCCGGCGATAGAGCAGCCTACGACGCGCACAAGCCGGTGCTGGACCACATCGGCAGCCGTACCAGTTACTGCGGTGCCGCCGAAGAGGCACGTGTGCTGAAGCTGCTGGTCAACATCATTGTCGGCGTGACGCCCGCACTGGTCGGCGAGGCGCTGGCTTTTGGCCTGCAAAGCGGTCTCGAGCGCGGCGCCATACTGGATGCGATCGGTGCCAGTGTCGCCGCATCGCCGGTGATCGGCTACAAGCTCGATATGCTCAAGCGATCCGACTGGACAGCGATGGCCACCATCGACATCGTGGCCAAGGATCTCGACCTGGCGCTCGAGTGGGGGCGCAGCAAGGGCGTCCCGATGCCGTTCACCACGCTGGCGCAACAGACCAATTCGGCCTACCAGGGCAGCGGCCAGGGGCAACTCGATTTCTTCGCGACCACAACCTGGCCTTATCGGATGATGGACTGTCCGAAATCGTAGCGCCTCCCCGGCACCGCGCTGCAGGTGTGCAGGATTCAACCGTGGGCACACTTCCATTTGCGGCGCAGCGGCACGCGTAGCCGATGCAAGCGGCGGCCAATCAGCTCATTGCGCGCGCACCTCGGGGTTGACGTGGCAGTCGAGCACCAGCGGCACGCTGGCCGGTGAGGCCAGCCAGTCGGCGATCACGCCCAGGTCGCGGATCGAGCGCACGGTGGCCGCCTGCGCGCCCATGGCGCGGGCAATCGCCTCGAACGAGGGCGCGGCGATCTGCGCCTGGCTGGTATCCATGCCGAGCGCCGATAGCACGTTGACTTCCGCGCCCAGGGCGGCGTCGTTGCTCACCACCACCAGGATCTTCAGGCGCAGCCGTACCGCCGTTTCAAGGTCGCCCACCGACATCATCATGGCGGCGTCGCCGGCGCAGACCACCACCAGCTCGCCCGGACGCCCGACCGCCGCGCCGACACCGGCACCCATCGCCAGCCCGATCGAACCGGCTTCCACCGCCTGCATGAAATTGCGTGGCGCGGCCACGCGCAGGTTGCGGATCGCGAAGCGCGCATGCTGGCCGCCGTCGATGCAAAGAATGCGCCCGGTTGGCAACAGCCGGTTAAGTTCCAGCATCAGGCTGCGTGGATCGAGCAGACCCGGCTTGCTGCGATCGACATGGTCGGATTCGGGCACAAACGACGCGATGGTGGCCTTGAATTCCGGTGTGCGAAAGCCCGCTTGCGCATGGCCGCGCTTCTCGAGTTCGGCGACCAGCGCTTCGGCCACCTGACGCGCGTCGCCGGCGATGCCGAGATCGATGTCGAGAAAGCGGCCGAGCGATTCCGGATCGGCGTCGACCTGGATCACGTGGGCGCGCGGGAACAGGGTGTTGTTGTAGGTGGTCCAGGGGTTCAGGGTGGCGCCGAAGGCCAGCACGCAATCGACCTGCGGGATCAGCTCGGAGGCGAGCGCGGTCGAGTAGGTGCCGCAGACGCCGATGTCGTAGGGATCACCATCGAACAGGGCCGATCCCGGCAGGCTGGTGGCGAGCAATGCGCCGGTGAGTTCGCCCAGGCGTTTCAACGCCGGCCCGGCGCCGCTTGACATCGCGCCGCGGCCGGCCAGGATCATCGGGCGACTGATCGCCCAGCTCTCGCCCAGCAGGTCGGCGAGCGATTCGATCGCCTGCGCGTCGGCAACTGCGTGGCGCGGACCATCCGCGGCCGCCGGTGCGGCCGCGGCGGGCGATTCAATCTTCTCCAGCAACAGCTGGCGACCCAGCACCAGCACCACCGTGCCGCGCTGGCCGAGCGCCAGGGCCTCGCGTGTGGCTGCCGCCGCTGCCGCGCCCTCGAGTGGCTTGACCACCGGAATGCCGAGCAATTCCAGCGCGGAGGCCTGCGGAAACTGTTTGAGCCAGCCCACCGCGGAAGCCTTGCGCACGAAGTCGCGCTGGCGATCGTTTTCCGCCGGGTTGCCGGCGCCGGCCAACACCACCACGCGCGAACCTGCGCGGTGCGCGGTGTGTATCGCGGTCAGCGCGTTGGAGAAGCCAGGGCCGCCGGTCACGGTGACAAAGCCGGTACGCCCGGTGGCTCGCGAGTAACCGTCGGCCATCGCCGCGGCCTGGTTCTCGTGGCGCGCCGCGTGGCAGACAATCCCGAGTGCCGCCGCCGACACCACCATCGGCGCGGTGTCTTCGCCCATCACGCCGAACATGCATTCGACGCCGGCATCCTTGAGCTGCTGGGCCACGATTTGGTGGACTGACTTGATATTCTGGGGCATGGGATTTGTTCTTTCGGGGTTCCTGGCCGGGTGGCGTGCCAGCGATGGCGCGTGCTGACACATTGATTGGAGGCACAGTTTATCCCGGGAAGGGCAGCGACGCTTCATGTTGTAACGCCTCGCCGGCAAATATCGCGGGAACCCGCCATGCGCAAATTCGTCACCCCCACCCGCGAAGAACTCGAAGCCCGCGTCAGCCGCTTTGGCCAGTTGCAGGAAATGAGCACCCGCACCCAGGACCTGGCCCAGGTGCCGCAGGGCGCGATCGACGTGGTGTTCGCCCGCAAGATCCTGCCGGTGATCCTGGAAAACACCAACAACCCGTTCGGCAGCACGGCACCGATCATCGGCGCGGCGCGCAGCACCATGTTCATCTCGATCATGCCGCCGGGGCAGGGCGCCTGCCTGCACTCGCACAACGACACCTTCGAGACCTTCATGGTGCTGCAGGGGAGAATCGAATACCGCATTGGCGACCCGGTCGCGCACACCCTCACGCTCAACCAGTGGGATGCGTTTTCATGCCCGCCGGGGGTGTACCGCGGCTTCCACAATTGCGGCAGCACCGATGGGGTGCAACTGACGCTGATCACCGGGCTTGCCGACGGGCGCGACGAGGCATCGGTGCCGGATTCGGTCAAGCAGCAACTGCGCGGCGACTATGGTGACCAAGTGGTCAACGCCTTCGCCAAGCTATTCGCATTCGATCCGCCGCAGGCGCGGTAGGCGGCTGCTTGTTCGCGCATGCGCGGCGCCGGGCCGGCATTGACCACCGACTGACGATCGCTCGTTGAAAAGGCCTGTACGATCGGGTACCCGTTCTGGACTATCGAGGAATTCATCGCATTGGTGAAGCGCAAGCCGGGCGCGGTCAATTACGCGTCGGCTGGCGCGGGCACCTCCGGTGTCGGCGCTTTCGATATGTTGCGGGATCATGTTCGCCCGTATCGCCAATCCAGTCACCTTTGAGCGCAACAAGCCGGATGCGGAGGAGGGCGACCGGCCTTGAGTTCCGGCCCGGAACAAGGTAATGACTGGGCTCCCAGGAAGGCCACCAAGGTCATGGCATGAAGCGCGTGACGAACACTGCAGGTGTGAGGATTGGATAGGATCCCGCCAGGGCTAGCAAGTCACGGTCGCCGGTGACGAGCCAGTCGGCGCCTGCGCACATCAATGTGGCCAGTATCGGCACGTCGTTCGGGTCGCGAAGCGCGGTCGCGGCGGCACTGGCCAAGCCGGCAACGTCCAGCTGCAGCAGCTCGCCGCGCAGGGCCAGCATGTCGAGAAAATCGCTCAGGTCGGAGGGCGTCCGCTTCAACCGTGGCGCAAGGTGGTTCCAGGCACGTGTGATCTCGTCGATCATGAAGTCCGACAGCACCAGATCAAACGCGCCGCCTCGCCACGCGTCCACCAGTTGCGAGGGCGGGCCGCCGGGAAAAAGCAGGCCCGATATCAACACATTGGTATCGAGCACGACTCGCACGGGCCGCCTTTAGCGTGCGGTCCGTCGCGCCGGTTTTGCTTTGGCCCGGGTTTGCTTCGTAGCCTTGGTCTGCGGATCGGCCGCATCGCGCTGCGTGTAGCGCTTGGCGGGCGGTTCCGCCACTTGATGGGCCGGCGCGCCGGCTGCAATGCCTGGGAGTGTCGGCAGCCGTCCGGCAGCCCGCCAAGCGTCCGCGGTTTCGCGGCGCGCGAGCGAGGTGGCCTGTTCGATCTCGGCCAGCGCCGCTTCCTCCGGGACCCCGTCACAGGTCTTTGCCAAGCGGTCACACAGCGCATCGAAGCGCTCCTGCATGCGCCGGATACGCTCAAACAGCTTCGCGTCGATCAAGGCCGCCACGGGCTTGCCGTCCTTCTTGATCAGGATGCTGTCGTTGCGGTACTGCACGAGATTGAGCATCTCGCCCAGGTTTTGGCGAAACGCGACGGCGCTGGTTTCAGTGATCATGATGGGCTCGCATGACCATAATGGTCAGTATGGTCCAGACTAGCACAATGCTGGCATTGGCACGCAGGCGCCAGAAGGATTGAAATCATGAATAAGCCGCATCACGGTTCCCCAGTTTCTCAAGCCGCAACAACAATAGTGCCGGCCGCCCGCGTGCGGCGCGCCGGTCGCACGATGATCCCGACCTGCTGATCGAGGCATAAGGAATTGTCAGCGGCTCATCGACCGCGACTTCAATCAGAAAGTGATGACCGCGTACCTGCGGCGAGGTTCCCGCGCGTGCCCAGTAGCGGCGACTCGCCAATCCGCTCCTTCGCGGCTCGCGCGACCGGCGGCGCGGCTACTCGCACGGCCAAGGCTTGGTCGATGAACGACGGCACGCTCACCAGCACGCGATCCTGCAATCGCTTCAGCCCCTGATCCCACTGCCAGATCATGCGCGCGCCAAGCAGCTCGAAACCCGGTGTGTGACGGGTTCGTTGCAGCAAATCCGGAAACACGGCGGCCGTTGCGTCGCAGACCGTTTGCACCAGTTCGCGCTGGCGTGCCGGCTCGATTTGCAGGTGCTGTTGCATGAGCCGCCACAGCGCGTTGCGCGGCGCCCAGGTCTTGCGGCCATCCAGGAACATGCCGGGCGGGTTGTCGGCGTATTTCTCGTAGGCCAAGGTGGTGAGCATGTCGTAGATCGGCGCGACGCGCACGTCGTCGGCATTTGCGTACATGAAGGCCAGGTTCTTGGTGTGGCAGTCCGCGTTGCCCAATGCGTAGCTCAAGAGCAGGGTCACCGCGAGTTGCTCCAGCGCCTGCCGATGCCCGCCCGGACGCACCATCTGGCGCGCCAGGCGCGCCACTCTTTCCCAGGTGGAGTTGTACTTGTCATCGGTCGAAAGGCCGAGCAGGCTGCAGCAATCCTCGAAGCCCAGGCGCGCGCCGGGGTCACCGGCGATGTCGAAGCGCTCCACCAGCAACACCTGGCCATCGTCGGAGACCTGAGTAGCTGCGGCGGCGAAACCGGTGCGCCGCGCCACTTCCATACACAGGTGCTCATTGAGCGCCATGAACGGCAATTCCGCCGAACTGCTCTTGACGATATGGCGCTCGGTCGCGATGCTGCCCTTGCGGAACAGCGCCTGCGTCGCAGGCGTGAGGAACTTGGGCACGACCCCGGACACACCGGATACCGCATAGCGGCGCAGCAAGTCCATGAAGACCCGGCTCGACGCTTCGCCATGCAGCAGGGGTTCGAGTTCCAGCAAGGTCGCCGCCGGAGAGATGCTCTCGCCCGGGACTACCTGCACCCGCCCGATCATGTTCTGCCCCACCACCGCGAGCAAGTCCAGCGCTCGCGCACCCAACAGCGGGCCCAGTTGCTCCTTGAGTACCGATAGCAGATACCCCTCGGGCAGATTGACCTGGAAGAACGGGTGCAGCGCAGGCCATGACCAGGTTTGCGGCCGCACCGGCATCAGCATGGAAACGAAATTTTCCGGCGCGACACCGCGATCGTAGGTGAGGTGGTGCGCGAAGCCGTCGGTAGTGGTCAGCACGCCGACGCGCGAGCCGTTGACGAAGACGTTGAGGCTGGCTGTCACCGCGAATCGGGGCCGGTATTGGCCGAGGCCCGCGTTTCGGCCAACACGTCGTCGAGCGTCGGACGGCCGTGGCTAGGGACGAACGCCAAGTCGTACCCGAGCGCCTGGGCCAGCCGCAACAGCTTGGCTACAGAGAAGTCATTGCCGCGGCCACGCTCGAATCGCGACAGCGCTTCCTGACGCATGCCGGTCGCCTCCGCCAGATGCGTCTGGTTGCGCTTGGCCGATTTGCGAAGGCGCTGCAACTCGTCGCCCAAGTCGGATAGGGATTTCATGAAATATGCGTTAAAAGTGGAGTAGGAGAGAATAATAACAAAATATTACTTGAAACGCATAAAATTATGACATTTGACGCCGAGCACTCCTGTCAAAATCTTCGAGAGATATACCATAAAACGCATTAAATTGCGTGTACTTGATGTTGCTCCTCAGCCGGATCGCTGGCCGCAACTGACGACGAACCAGTCTGGCGGTTCGGCCAAGATTGAGTTACCGGAAGAACCAAGGCGCTCAAGGAAGCGAATGCCAAACCCTTTCAATCGGGGCAAACAGCGCACAAACAGCGTGCCGGTCTTGATCATGAACTTTTTGTTTGAACTTAAAACTAGCTCAATTGCACTTGACTTAAGAGCATTTAGAACTTAATTTAAGATCAATCGCACTTAAAACGAGTGCAAATTCTCAAAAACTGAGGTGCAACATGGATAAATCTGCTCTTACGCTCTTTGGCAAAACCCGCCGGGCCATCCTGACGCAGGTCATGCTGAACCCGAGAGGATTTCGGCTGCGCGAGCTTGCCCGGCTGACGGGGATCAGTTCCGGTGCCGTTCAGCAAGACCTCAACCAACTGGTGGAAGGCGGCATCCTGAAACGGATTGAAGAGCATGGGCAGATCACATACAAGGCCAACATGCAGTCACAGATTTATCCAGAACTCCGGGCCATCGTACAGAAGACGATGGGCGAGCCAATCGTCGTCCGTGACGCGCTGGAAAAATTTGGCGACAAGATCAAGGGCGCCTATATTTACGGATCGACCGCCAGTGACAAGGCAAGCTATGGAAGCGACATTGACCTTCTTGTCATCGGAACGCTACCGTATGCGGAATTGGTCATTGCGCTCAAGCCGGTTGAAGAACTGTTTGGTAAAGAAGTCAATTCACATCTGCTCACGCATGAAGAATTTGAGCAAAAGAAGGCGGCCGGTGATCGCTTTATCACCAGCATCCTGGCGAAGCCGATGCTTGTCGCGAAGGGGGAATTACCAACGTGAGCCTGGAAAATCTGGTCAAGATCGGCAAGCTGGAACAAGAACCCACTGACCGGGATGAAGTCGCGCGCTTTCTGGGCAAGATCGATCAGCGGATCGCCGACGCCGCAAAGCGTGCGGTCGGGTTGGATAGCACGTTTGATATTGCATATGAGGGCGTATTGCAAATTTCGATTGTCGCGTTGCGTGCTCTCGGATATCGCATCAAAACCACGCCAGGCCATCAACAAACCGCAATTCAATCACTGACCCTGACGCTCGGCCTTTCCGGCCCCGAAATGTTTGTCTTCGATGTTTATCGCAGGCATCGCGCGATGAGCCTTTATGGCGCGGGGCACGAACCCACCGAAAGTGAAGTCGTGGCGTTCATTGAGTCCGCACAAGCATTGCAGAAACTCCTTCTCAACTGGCTGGCGAAAGAGCATCCCGCGCTTCTCTAGAAAAATGCCGATTCAGCTTTCGCTGGAAGCGGCATATCTTCAATGCGCTTGCGAGGACAGGATCTGAACCTGATCTAAAGCCCTACGCGCCCACTGTGAGGGCGTCCGCCAGCACCCGCGCCACATGCACCGCGTCGCGCCCCGCCCCATCCGCAATCTGATGCCGGCAACT
>JBEIFV010000193.1:0-11021 GCA_040382235.1 Burkholderiales bacterium | reverse complement strand
ATGGTGGCGATCCAGTTGAAAACCTTCACGCCGGTCGGTACCGCGATCAGCATGGTGGCGTACATGAAAAACAATTGTCCTGCCGCCGGCATGCCGGTGGTGAACATGTGGTGCGCCCAGACGATGAACGAGAGGATCGCGATCGACGAGGTCGCGTACACCATCGAGGCGTAGCCAAATAGCTGCTTACGGGCAAAGGCCGGTACCACATGGCTGATGATGCCGAATGCCGGCAGGATCATGATGTACACCTCGGGATGCCCGAAAAACCAGAATATGTGCTGGTACATCACCGGATCGCCACCGCCCGCGGCATTGAAAAACGAGGTGCCGAAATGCCGGTCTGTGAGGACCATCGTGATGGCACCGGCCAACACCGGCATCACCGCGATCAGCAGGTAGGCGGTGATCAGCCAGGTCCAGCAAAACATCGGCATCTTCATCAAGGTCATGCCGGGCGCGCGCATGTTGAGAATGGTGGTGATGATGTTGATCGAGCCCATGATCGATGAGGCGCCCATGATGTGCATGGCGAAGATGCCCATGTCCATGCCAATGCCCATCTGGGTCGAAAGCGGCGCATAGAGTGTCCAGCCGGCGGCTGTAGCCCCACCGGGCACGAAGAAGGAAGCGACCAGCAAGCCCGCCGCCGGCACCAGCAACCAGAATGACCAGTTGTTCATGCGTGCGAAGGCCATGTCGGGGGCGCCAATCTGCAGCGGGATCATCCAGTTGGCGAAGCCGACAAAGGCCGGCATGATCGCGCCGAACACCATGATCAGGCCATGCATCGTGGTCAACTGATTGAAGAACTCCGGGTTCCAGTACTGCAGGCCGGGTTGGAACAGCTCCGCCCGGATTCCCAGTGCCAGTACTCCGCCGGTGAGCAGCATCATGAACGAGAACCACAAATACAAGGTCCCGATGTCCTTGTGGTTGGTCGTCTTGACCCATCTCATCAGTCCGGCCGGAGGCCCGTGATGGTGGTCTTCGTGGTCGTGGGCGTGGCCGTGGTTGTCAAGAACTGCGCTCATGTGTGCCTCTAAATCAGGATTTGAATAGGGATTTCGCGCCGTGTGGCCTTACGGTGCCTTGGCCGAAAGCTGGGTCAGTTTTGCTGCGTCCCAAGCCTTGGCGGCCTTGATGTCGGCCGGGGAGAGCATATCTCCGGTTTTGTTGGTCCAGCTGTTGCGCGTATAGGTGATAACTGCCGCGAGCTCCACATCGGACAGGCTCTTGAACGAGGCCATCGCCGTGCCCTGGCGCCCGTTGAGAAGCAAGGCGACCTGGTTGTCCTTGGGACCGATCACCACCTTGGAGCCGTCAAGCGGCGGGAATGCCGGCGGCATACCCTTGCCGGTGGCTTGATGACAGGCAACACAAGCGGCCGCATAGACCTTTTCACCGCGCGCGACCAGTTCAGGTTGCGTCCACTGCTTGTTCGGGTCATCCATCTTGGCGGCCATGAGCGTTTTCTGCTCGCCCACCCACTTGGAGTAGTCGGCTTCGGACTTGACGCTGACCACAATCGGCATGAAGCCGTGCTCCTTGCCGCACAGCTCCGCGCACTGACCTCGATAAGTGCCAATCTTGTCAGCCTTGAACCAGGTGTCGCGGATGAAGCCGGGAATCGCATCCTGTTTGACGCCAAACGCAGGAATCATCCATGCATGAATCACATCATTCGCCGTGGTCAGGATGCGCACCTTCTTGCCCACCGGCACCACCACTTCGTTATCCACCTCAAGCATGTAGTTGACGCCCTTTTCGGCCAGGCCGTCGATCTGGTCGCGCGGCGTCGACATGGTGGAGTAGAAACTGATGCCTTCTCCTTCGCCCTTGATGTAGTCGTAGCCCCATTTCCACTGGTGACCGGTGGCCTTGATGGTGAGGTCGGCGTTGGAGGTGTCCTTCATCGCCAGCACCGTTTTGGTTGCCAGCCCGGCCATCACGATCACGATGATCATCGGCACGATGGTCCAGGCGATCTCAACGGTAGTGCTCTCGTGGAATGTGGCCGGCTTGTGGCCCTTGGACTTGCGGTGCGCATACACTGAATAGAACATTACGCCGAAGACCGCGCAAAAAATCACCGCGCAAATCGCCAGCATCACCAGGTGCAGGTCATAGATCTGGCTGGCAATGGTGGTCACAGGCGCCGCCAGGTTGAGTTGGCGTACCGCCGGCCCCCCCGGCATGTCGACCACGGCAGCGAGCGCGCCGCCAGCAACGGCAGCCAGTGCCAGTCCGGTGAACAGCCACAAGGGTTTCCTGCAATAAGTTGCAACGCCCATCATGTCCTCTGTCGCGTTTGTTTGAGTTTAAGTGTCATGGAAAAAAGGGCCGGATTCACGTTCGGGCGACTTTGCCGAGAGCAGCCGCGAACGCGGTCGCGAAGGCGCCGCGTTGCTGCAATCCCAGATGCCCCCCGAGTTCGAGGTTGCGCCCGGCTTGCGAAAGCATGACGCGGATCGATAACGCGCCGTGTAAAATTTCAAGTCTTGCCCATTGCGGATTGAACTCGTGCACCACCCGCCGTGATCCATGCACATGCTCGACCGTGAGCAGATGCGGAAGCAGACGAATGCGCTCAAAATCCCCGGTACGACGACCACAAAACAAAAACGCCAGCGCAAGCGCCGCCATTTCGATACCCGCGAAGGGCAAGATCATCCACGGACCGAGGGCCGCGAATACCGCGCCAATCCCAAATGAAAGCGCCGCAAGACTGGCAAAAATCCACATCATCGCGCGTGGCCCGATCGAACAATTACGCCGACAAATGAACTCGGCGACAGGCGTCGAGACTGCGTCCAAACCTTCAATCGGGTCGACATTCATTCCCTGAAAACCACTCGGTTGCATTGATGGACATTCATCGAGTCCACAAGCAAAATTATATCAGCGTTCGCAGGTGCCGAATTAGCGCGCGTAACCGGCGTCGCGCCTTGCACCACCGTCGGTCCGACGGGGTACGCAAGCGCGATTGATGCGTTGCCGCATTCAAACGACAGGAATTGCGGCGGCGTGGGCAATGACCGGCGTGGGACGCACGCGCCGCGCCATGCAATCCCTGCATGGCACTACGGGCATCAGGGGCTTACCCTTCGGTAAACTGTTCCGCCCACGCCAGGGCCTCGATATGCGCGCGATTGATCTGCTCATTCGACAATTGCAGCGAGCGCGCCAGTTCTGCGATCTCTTCGCCATCGGCGGCCTCACATGCCTCCACCAACTGAAGAAACGGCGCCAGAAGTCCGGTGCGCTCAAGCAAGGCGTCATTGATGTCGGACGGCAGGACCAGGTTTTCGATCGCCTGCTCCATCGGCACACCCAGCATCACGTCGAGCAGCGAAAATACGCCGGCCAGGAATGCGTTGTCGCAATCTTCCTGAGGCAGGCACTCCGCGGCGAGAAGCTCCATAAAGCGCGCTCGCGTGACCGCAAAACTTGCCACCACTGGCGGCGCGTTGCTGCTCTTGATCGATGTCAGCAACAACGCCGCCCAGCGGAACAGTTTCTTGAGTCCCAAAATCATGACCGCGTGACGGAACGATGTCACCTCGCAACCAAGGCCGAAACCGGCGGAATTGATATAGCGCAGAAGCTTGAACGCCAGGGTCGGATCGCGCTTGAGCAAATCCTCGATGATCCCCGGATCAGCCTCCTTGCGCACCTGGTTGATCAACTGGATGACGGTTGAATAGGCCGGATTGGCCAGCTTGGCGGTGACCGTTGTGGGTCGCTCGAAGTAGAAGCCCTGGAATAACTTGACGCCCAGCTTCGCGAGCAAATCGAATTCCTGCGCTGACTCGACCTTCTCGGCAATCACGTGCACATGCGAATGGTTGCCGGCGATGCGCACTGCGGCCGGCAAGGTCTCAGGCTTGAGACGGCGAATATCGAGCTTGATGTAGGCCGCCAGCGGCACCCAGGCGGCATACGGTCTGGTCAGCACGAAGGCGCCAAAAGCGAGACGAAAGCCGCGCATCTTCAATTGCACCAGCGCTTCGGCAGCGGCGGCGATCAAATCCGCCTGGTTGCCTTCGATCGCCGGCACTTCCAGCACCAGAAGTTCGGGATTGACCATTTCGAGATGCACGCCGCTCAGGGTCTCGGTGGTGCAATTGATGAACGCCAGCTTGCTGCCGAACAGCGATTCACTGCCAATATTAGAGAGCGCGTTGAACATCAATGCCGCGTCTGTCGCCGCGGTCATGGCCTCTGTTACGGCATCGGCGCCGGGATGGCAGCGATGCAGAAGTTCGTAGCCGATCACGACGCGCTTGGCATCGACAATTGGCTGCCGCGCGATGACCGCGATGTCGCCTCCGCTAAGGATCAATGCGGCAGGCCGCATCGGGTTGCTGTCGAGGGGAGAGGCCATTTGCATGATGAGCATCCGAAAGCTTGATTCCTGATGCGGCATGATGAACGATCAACGCTAGCGCCCAATGCACGATCTGAAGGTGGATTCGCCCCCTATTTGCGGCGCGGCGCGAAGCTTACAACCGCTTCTCCCGAGGCGCGGCGGCGCGGCGCGGCTTTCCAGGCATGACCATAAATCACCTCAAACGTCGCCGGCAGACGGCCATCGCGGCGCGCCTTCTCGTAGGCCGCGCGCACCCGCTGCATGCGCGCACGGCCGGTCAGGGTGCGGCGGCGTCCGATCATGGCATTGGCCGAACCAGTCGCGCGCAAATCCGCGAACAGGCCATCCAGATCTGCGTAAGTGAGCGTCAGGATTTCCATGTCCATCACCGGCGCACCGAAACCCGAGGCGCCCAGTGCATCGCCTATATCGTGCAGGTCGATAAAGCGCTTCACGTGCCAGCCCGGGCCGGCCTCGTTGAATGCGGCACGCAACTCCTTCAGTGTATCCGGCCCCAGCGTGCTGAACATGAAAAGGCCATCGACTTCGAGCGCGCGTTGCGCTTCGCGAATCGCCGGCAAAGGGTCGTCAAGCCAGTGCAGCGCCAGATTTGACCACACCAGTCCAAACGCGCCGGAGGCGAACGGCAGCGTGGCCATGTCGCCGCACACGGTGCTCACCGCCGGCGCGCCGCCCAGCAAGCGGCGCCAGCCCGCCAGGCGCGGCATCCCGGCGCGCGCCATGGCTGCCGCCAAATCAAGACCGACGATGCGGGCCAAGGGAAACCTGGTCAGCAAACCCGCACTGGCCTGGCCTGATCCGCAGCCCAGATCAAGGATGCGGCGCGGCGCGAGTTTGATGACTTCAAAGCGTTCCAGCATGCGCAGGCCGACTTCCCGATGCAGTGCAGCGCCGCGCGCGAACGAAGTTGCGGCCTTCGCGAAATTGCGCTTCTGTGCGGCGCGGTCGGCAAAAAACGGTTCTGCGCCGCGCGCACCGGTATCATCCACGCGGCACACTGCGCGAATTTGAACTTGAACGGCGGTCCGCCGCCGTCCAGGCTGCCTCAGCCGGCAGCCGCGAGCATTGAAAATCGCCCGGTAGCCCCGGGCACCCTGCACACCACTTTTTCATGTCTGAAAGACGCCTGATCACCAAACCCGTATTGTGGTCCGAGAAGCGCCTGCGGGTTGCGCCGTGAGCATTTTTAGTCGGCTTCTCGAACTCGCCAGCGAACAGGACTGCAGGCTGTGCGGCGATGCGTCTGCGCGCCCGCTTTGCGCAGCCTGTGACGCCGACTTGCCGCGGCTGCCACTGCAGCGCTGTCCGGTATGCGCACTGCCCGCGCCGGGCGCACAAATCTGCGGCCGCTGCCTGTCCGCAACGCCGGCCTATGACGCGACCCGCGCAGCACTTGAGTACGCTTTTCCAGTCACCCGCCTGATCCAGTCCTTCAAATATGAACATGCCGTTGGCCTGGCCACCACCCTTGCGGCCTACCTGGACTTGGCGATCCCGGTCAACGACCCTTGGCCGGTGGATCTCCTGGTGCCCTTGCCGCTGGCGCCCGCACGCATCAGGGAGCGCGGCTACAACCAGGCGCTCGAACTGGCGCGGGTGCTTGCCAGGCAACGCGGTCTGGCGCTCGACGGCCGCGCGGTCGCACGCGTGCGACACACGCCGCCGCAGGCCGAGTTGCCCTGGAAGGAGCGACGCCGCAATATCCGTGGCGCATTCGCCGCGCGACGCCGCTTCGATGGTTGCAATGTAGCCGTCATAGATGACGTCATGACAACCGGCGCCACCTTGGACGAGATGGCCCGCGTACTCAAGGCGGCCGGCGCGTTGCGCGTGGTGAACTGGGTCGTTGCGCGCACCTTGCCGCGGCCGGCTGCCCACATGCCTTAAAATTAGTCGCTCCCCGGGGTACGGTCCGGCCACGCCTTGAAAGCGCGGCCTCCGGCACCCATGTTGGCAAACAGCACAAGTGCACGCACAAACCGGAACATCCATGAACGCAAGCCCCACCCCTGCCGCCGCGCAAGTCGCGGATGTCACTGAAGCCACCTTCGATCTGGAGGTGATGGAAGCGTCCATGCACCAACCGGTGGTGATCGATTTCTGGGCGCCTTGGTGCGGTCCGTGCCGCGCCCTCTCGCCGGTACTCGAAAAGCTGGCTGTCGAGTATGCGGGACGGGTTAAGGTAGTGAAGATCAATTCGGATGAAAACCAGGGGCTTTCGCAAGCCTTTGGCGTGCGCAGCATACCTTTCGTGGCCGCGCTCGTGGGCGGCCAGCTGGCAGCGCAATTCATGGGTGCCAAACCGGAAGGCCAGGTCAAGACCTTTTTTGAGCAGGTGCTGAAAGCTTTCGCCCAAGCGCTGCCGGACGCTGCGAAGGCCCTGGAGGCTGCGGCCGCCGAAGTCGCCGCACCGCCGGCAAGTCCAGCCGAAAGCAAACGCGGCGAGGCCGCCGCACTCGCGGCGGCCGGCGATTTCGACGCAGCCATCGCAGCCCTGGAGTCCGCACTCGTATTGGATCCGGCACTGGTGCACGCCCGGCTCGACCTGGCGGAAATCGAGATGGCCGCCGAACACTACGATATGGCGGGCAAACACTTGGCCCAAGTCGAATTGACGCCCGGTGAACGCGAAACGGCCACGCGCTTCGATTCGCTCAAGGCACGGCTGGCAGCACTCGAGGCTGTCAAGGATTTGCCGGCGACCGAGGAATTGAGCGCGGCCGTAGCTGCCAATCCCGGCGACCACAAAGCCCGCTTCGATCTGGCGCACGCACTGATTGCCGAAGGTGCGTTCGCGGAAGCGCTCGAACACCTGCTTACGATCGTCTGCGCCGACCGCAAGTGGAATGAAGAAGGCGCACGCAAGGCCATGATCAACGTCTTCAACATACTCGCCGGCGACGAAGGGTCGGCGGAACTGGTGCTCGCCTTCAGGCGCAGATTGGCCACTGCGCTCAACTGAAACGGCGCCGCACCCGGCCTGCCGACGACAGCGGTTGCCGCAGGCCGACACGCGGGTGACCCGATGCTGCATATCGTCCTGTACCAGCCGGAAATCCCGCCCAACGCCGGAAATGTGATCCGGCTGGCAGCCAACAGCGGCGCCCAATTGCACCTGGTGGCGCCACTCGGTTTTTCGATGGACGACCGCGCACTGAAACGCGCCGGCCTCGACTATCACGAATACGCGACCGTCAGGTTGCACGCGAACTGGGACCGGTGTCGGCAAAGCCTGGGCGAACGCCGAATGTTCGCCCTGTCAACGCGTGGCCGCCGGTCGTATGCGGAGCCCGCCTATCGAGACGAGGATGTATTCGTTTTCGGACCGGAAACGCGTGGTTTGCCACAGGAGCTACTGGATGCGTTGCCGGCCGCACAGTGTTTGCGCATCCCCATGCGCCCCGCCAATCGCAGCCTCAACCTTTCCAATGCCGTGGCGGTGGTGGTGATGGAGGCCTGGCGCCAGTGCGGCTTCGAAGGCGCGGCCTGAACGCGGCCGGCTCCAAGCCCTGCGATGCGTACCTCACTCCGCCCTGGCATCACGTGACAGCAAGGCCGACACCGCGCTGCGTGCTTCGACACCTTCGAACAGGACCGCGCACACGGCCTCGGTGATCGGCATTTCAACCCCGTGGCGCACTGCCAGCGCGCGGGTTTCGCGGGCGCTGTGCACGCCTTCGGCGACATGCCCGAGTTCGGCCAGAACCTGCGCGAGATCGCGCCCGGCTGCCAGGCGCATGCCAACGGTGCGGTTGCGCGACAGGTCACCGGTCGCAGTCAGCGTGAGGTCGCCCATGCCGGTCAGCCCCATGAAGGTCTCGGAGCGCGCGCCAAGCGCCACACCCAGACGCGCCATTTCGGCCAGGCCACGGGTGATCAGGGCGGCGCGCGCGTTCAGGCCCAAGCCCAGCCCATCGCTGATTCCTGCTGCCAGCGCGATCACGTTCTTCACCGCACCACCCACCTCGACACCGGCGATGTCAGCGCTTGAGTAGACGCGCACCTGCCCGCCGTGCAAGCACTGCGCCGCCCCGCGCGCGAACACTTCGTCGGCCGCAGCCAGCGTCAAGGCCACCGGCAGTCCACGCGCGACTTCCGCCGCAAAACTCGGGCCCGCCAATACACCACTCGGATGCCCCGCCGGCAGCACTTCGGCCGCCACCTGGTGCGGCAACAGCGAACTGCCCTGCTCGAAGCCCTTGCACAGCCAGATCAACGGGGCTTTGCCGCCGACCGCCACATAGCGCTCGAAGGTTGCACGCAGGCCCACTACCGCCGGTGCGGCGATCACGATATCGGCGGCAATGGCCTCTTCAAAGGCATCCACCGGCAAGACCGCGGATGGCAGTTCAAACCCGGGAAGAAACAGCGCATTTTCCCGACTTTGGCGCATGCTCGCAGCCAGGCCCGTTTCCCGCGCCCACAAGCGTACCCGCCTGCCCTCGCCGCGCGCCAGCGCGAGCGCCAGCGCGCTGCCCCACGCACCGGCGCCCAAAATACCGATATCCACGGCTCAAATACCCCAGACCTGGGACGCACGAATGAAACCAGTCGCGCCGTCGCGATGCCGCACGCGCAGCCAGCCACCGGCAGAAGCCGGATCCTGCAGTTCCAGCACGACCTCGGCGGCAAGCTCGACCACCACCGGCGCACCGTCTTCCGGTCGGTCGCGCACTTGTGCCGCGACGGTTGTGACCACGGTGCGCCGCTCGGCTACAGAGCGCCGCTCGATCCACACGAGGTCGCCCGCGCGGTCGCGCACCTTGAGCCAGCCTTCAATCGAAACCACGACCTCCAGCGGCATGCCGCGCGGCGCTACGAACAGCTTCTTGCCTCGCAAAGAGGGGGCGTCGTAAAGAATTGCCGGGCTGTCGCCGACCGCGCGATAGTCGACACCCTTTTGAGCCGACACCAGCATCGGCCACAGGACCAATAGAGCGGCGGCGCCGCGGCCAACGAGACGAGGCATCAGCGCACGCGCTTACTGCACCTGCGTCGGGGCCGGCGACTCGCCGCTGCGCCGCGCCTCTTCCACTTGCTGCAGGCGCTGCGCATAAAAGGCCTCGAAATTCACGTTGGGCAGGTGCAGGGCGGGAAATCCGGCGCGCGTGACGATATCAGCCACATTGGCGCGCAAGTAAGGAAACAGCACGCCGGCGCAGTGAATGCCCAGGAGCGGATCGATCTGGTCCGCGGGAAAGTTGCGTATCTCGAAAATTCCGGCCTGACGCAGTTCGACCAGAAACGCGACCTGCTCCTTGACTTTGGTGGTGACCGTCGCCGTCACCACCACTTCGTACATGCCTTCACTGAAATTGTTGGCGTCGATGTTGATCTGGGTCTCGAGCGCCGGCGGTTCGGTTTCGAGGAAAATTCCCGGCGAGTGCGGAATTTCGATCGACATGTCCTTGACATAGATCTTCTCGAAATTGAAAACGACGCTTGCGGCGTCTTGCGCCTGGGTGCCGTTTGCCGGCGCTGTTTGTTCAGCCATGAAAATGTCCTTGTTGCTCGGTTCGGTGGAAAGCTGCGTGGCCGCGGCCCAAAACGGCCGCGGTGAATAGGTACTTGTGTTTGAGACGGTTCAGGCGGGGGCGGAATGCAACAGCGCATCAAGGCCACCCGCCTTGTCAAGCGCCATCAGATCGTCGCAACCGCCTATATGGGTCGCGCCGATGTAGATCTGCGGCACGGTACTTCTGCCCGACTCCTCGATCATGACAGCTCGCCTGGATGGATCGAGGTCGATGCGGATCATGTCGATCTCGGTCACCCCCTTGGCCTTGAGCAATGCCAGGGCTCGATGGCAATATGGGCAATAACCGGTGGCGTACATGCGAACCTTGGGTGTGGTCATGGCAAAGAATTCGTGTCGAACGTTGATCGAAGGGGGCGTGCTTCGCCCATTACTTGGTGACCGGCAAACCGGCATCGCGCCAGGCATTCAGGCCGCCTTGCAGGACATACACTTCAGATAGCCCGAAGGCGCGCAACTTGTCGGCCGCGGGCCCGGCGCGCTGGCCGGTATCGCAACTCACGATCACCGGAGCGCTCTTGAGCTTTTCGAGCTCCACCCGGCGCTCGTCGAACACCTTGGACGGGAAGCTGCGTGCATTGACGATGTGCCCACGCGAGTATTCACCCTGGTCGCGGATATCGATGACCACCGCGTCCTTCTGGTTGATCAGCTGGGTCGCCTGCAGGGTGGACAGTTTCGCGCCGCCGCGCGCCCCCGCCACGTAAGGCCAGACCAGCATGGCGCCCGAGGCGAAGGCGACCGCAATCAAGGGCCAGTTGTCCATCACGAATTTTTCAATCACTGCTTGTCCTCGCACTTCATTTTTCGGGCACGCCGCAAAAGACCTGGCGCATCAGCGCTACCAGATGCAGTATCCGTTGATCGGCAATGCGGTAATACACCTTGTTGGAATCCTTGCGGGTCTTCAGGATTTTCTTGTCCCGAAGGATCGCAAGGTGCTGCGAAATGTTGCTTTGCGACGTGCCCACAGCCTCGACAATCTCCTGGACCGCGATCTCGCCGCTGCTGAGCAGGCACAGTATCTTGAGCCTCAGGGGATGTGCGATCGCCTTGATCGCAATCGATGCCTGTTCGATCTCTTCGGACCGT
>JBEIFV010000192.1:0-11032 GCA_040382235.1 Burkholderiales bacterium | reverse complement strand
GTCACGTCCAGCCCTTCGCGTTCCGCATCTTCCGGAACCCGCAAGCCGATCACCATGTCGATGAGCTTCAGTGCGACCAGTGAAACAACACCCGAGATAACGATTGCCGTCAGCACCGCCTGTGATTGGACCCAGACCTGGCCTGCAATCGAGTACTCGGGGTTCGGCACGTTCTTGATGTAGTCGAAAATCCCCACGCCGCCGAGCGAAGGCGCGGCGAAAATACCAGTGGCGATCGCACCCCAGATGCCGCCGATGCCGTGCACCCCGAACACATCCAGCGCATCATCGGCACCCAGCATTTTCTTCAGGCCCGTCACGCCCCACAGGCACAATCCGCCGGCCACAGCACCGATCACCATTGCGCCCTTGATGCCGACAAAACCGCATGCCGGGGTGATCGCCACCAGACCTGCCACTGCGCCGGAAGCCGCACCCAGCATCGAAGGCTTGCCCTTGAGCACGTTTTCGAAAAAGAGCCATGCCAGGGTTGCCATCGCGGTCGCCACCAGGGTATTGACAAACGCCAGTGAGGCCGTGCCGTTGGCTTCCAGGTTTGAGCCGACATTGAAGCCGAACCAGCCCACCCACAGCAAACAGGCGCCAACCATGGTCAGCGTCAGGCTGTGCGGCGTCATTGCTTCGCGGCCGTAACCGATGCGCTTGCCGACCACAAACGCCGCCACCAGCCCGGCGATACCGGCATTGATGTGCACCACCGTGCCGCCTGCGAAGTCCAGCGCGCCCTTGGCCCACAACCAACCTGCTGCTGCGGTAACCGCGTCCGATGTAGCTTGATCCTTGATCGCATCGGGGCCGTCCCAGAACCACACCATGTGCGCCATCGGCAGGTAGGCAAAGGTGAACCACAACACCACGAACCACAGCACGGCGGAAAACTTGATGCGCTCTGCAAACGCGCCGATGATCAGCGCCGGGGTGATTGCGGCGAAAGTCAGCTGGAACATCGCAAACATCATCTCCGGGATGTAGACGCCCTTGGAGAAGGTGGCGCCCGCGCCCGCCATGTCGACACCTTCGAGGAACATCTTGCCAAAGCCCCCGAAGAACGCGTTGCCGCCGGTGAATGCCACGCTGTAGCCGTAGATCACCCACAGGATGGCGATCAGGCAGAAGGTGACGAACACCTGCATCAGCACCGACAGCATGTTCTTGGTGCGCACGAGGCCACCGTAGAACAGCGCAAGGCCTGGAATGGTCATCAGGATCACCAGGATGGTGGCCACATACATGAAAGTGAAGTCGCCCTTATTGGGCTCCGGCAGCTTGGGCGGCGCGGCTTCGGCCGGTTTGGCGTCATCCTTCTTGGCTTCGGCAGCAGGCGCTGCGGCCGGTGCAGTCGGTGCGGCATCCTTCTTCTCTTCGGCCTTGGGCGCCTCGGCCTTGGGTGCATCCGCCGGCTTGGCCTCTTCCTTCTTGGCATCCTGCGCGAAAGCCACCGTTGACACGGTGGCGCCGGAAGCAAGCGCAAGCGTTGCGGCCAACCCCAGTATTGTTAACAGCTTTTTCATTTGTATGAGCTCCCGTTACAGCGCTTCGCCGCCGGTTTCACCGGTGCGAATGCGAATGACTTGCTCGAGTTCGAAAACGAAAATCTTGCCGTCACCGATCTTGCCGGTGTTGGCCGATTTCTCGATGGCCTCGATCACCTGCTCGACCAGTTCGGTCTTGACCGCCGCCTCGATCTTGACCTTGGGCAGAAAGTCGACCACGTACTCGGCACCGCGATACAGCTCGGTGTGCCCTTTTTGCCGGCCAAAGCCCTTGACCTCGGTGACGGTGATGCCCTGCACGCCGATCGCGCTCAGTGCTTCCCGCACTTCGTCAAGCTTGAACGGCTTGATGATTGCTGTTACCAGTTTCATGATTGACTCCTTGCGATGTAGGAGATGGATGATTCCCCAGTTTCACAGGAGCAGCTTTTGTGCCAAAGCGCGTAGAGAGCAGGGACGAAGACGACGCACTCGTATCGCTCAATCGTGCGCAACATCCTCGACAGTCTGAGCTCTTGTCGCATCAAGGCGCAGCACCCCCGAACCGGCTACTAAACCGAACCCGAACTTGTGAACCAACCGACTTACTCAGCTGTTGGCAACTCAGAGGAGAGGTTGCTCGCAGCAAAGCGACGCACCAAATGGAAGCGCGCGCACCGATGCGGAGCACGCACCAGCGACTCTGTTGCCAAAATGCAAAAAGCCGCGCAAGCGCGGCTTTTTGATCCAGCCAAGAGTTAAAAAGTCTTGGAAAGTCCAATCACGAGCGTATCGTTGCGCAGGTTTTTGGTATTTGTCGGGGTGCTGATACCGCCGCCATCGATACCAAGGTAGTAGGGAGTCTTCGCATTGTTGCCGATCCATGAGGCAGCAACGGTGAAACCATTTCCCAAATCCTTGGTCACGCCAAGTTTGTAGTCTGTGTAATTGAACTCGCCGTAGTTCTTGACGCGCAGCGAGCCGACATGCCCGTTGATTCCCCAACCACTGCCAAGATCGAAACTAGCTGAAAGATCAAGATAGCCGGAGCCCTTCGAGCTGCCCCGATTGGTATCGACGCAATTACCTGAGGCAGGCGCGGCCGCAGCAAGATTCCCAGTTGCCTGACCAGCCGAATTCCAGCCGCAAAAAGTCTGATTCGCGGCAAAGCCCGGTCCGAAATTCGAGCGGAAAAGCGTACCGCTGTTCAATCCGAAATAGTCACTGGTCGCGTAGTTGTACTTGAGTGTGAACCATTTCCATGAGCCGGCGATATACAGTTCGGTATTGTTGAACTTTCCGCTAGGGGTGTTTCCGCCCGCGCCGACGTTGTTGTACCGCGCATCGGGATACCAATAGTAGAGCAGGCCCAAATCGATTCCGAAATCACCCCACGACTTTTTCCACCCGCCGTAGAAATCCCACTCCAACCCGTTGCCGTTAGTGAACTGATTGCCACTCACATTCGATGCCCAAGTTCCAGCGTACAAGCCGCTTGAATGAGAATAGTCGAATCCGCCCTGCAAGGCTGGCGACTTGTAGGTTTGCGAAATGCTGCGAAAACGATAGTCCGACACAAAATTGATGTTGCCGGTAAAGGTATGCGGCGAAGCCGGCTTGGCTTGCGCCTGTGCGGTGTTAACTGCCACCGGGGAAACAAATGCTGCCGCGACTGCAGCGGCTAAGATCGACTTGCGCATGGACATCCTTTCGAGGAGGTTGATTAAAACTCGATTCGCACGAAGTCGGTGCATAATTCCGAGAAGCGCCCCGACTTGGTGCTTTTTTTGTTTACCAATCGCCCGGAAACCCGCTTCCAGTGCGGTTCTCCGTGATAGACTGTTCTCTAGCAAGGATGATACCTACCTCCCCGATGAACGCAAAATTTATCGATGAATTGAACGCGCGGATTGTTTCTTTCCTGCAACAGACGCCTGTCGCCGAGGTCGGGCAGAACCTCAAGGTTCTGCTTTCTTCTTCGTTGACCAAGCTTGATCTGGTCACCCGCGAGGAGTTCGATGTGCAGACCCAGGTGCTGGCGCGCACCCGCGAGAAGCTCGCTAGCCTCGAAGCACGCGTGGCTGAACTCGAGCGCCCGACCCGCACGGATTAGCGTTGCTGCAAATCCGGTGATCGCAGCCACTGATCAAGGGTTGGCGCATTCGTGAGCCTCGCGGTCCTCAAATCGCGTGCGCTCGATGGCATGCTGGCACCGGAAGTCACGGTCGAGGTGCATTTAGCCGGCGGCTTGCCGATGTTTACCATCGTCGGCCTGCCCGATACCGAGGTCAAGGAATCCAAGGACCGGGTACGCGCCGCCCTGCAAACCTCGCGCTTCGAGTTTCCTTCGCGGCGCATCACGGTCAACCTGGCGCCCGCGGACCTGCCCAAGGAATCCGGCCGCTTCGACCTGCCCATCGCGCTGGGCATCCTGGCGGCCTCGGGCCAGATCCCCGCCGACAAACTCGCGCAGTACGAGTTCGCCGGCGAACTTTCGCTCACCGGCGACTTGCGGCCGATTCGCGGCGCGCTGGCGATGACACTCAACGCCGGCCGCGCCGGCCGCGCCTTCGTCCTGCCGCGCAGCAGCGCAGCCGAGGCCGCGCTGGCGGGCACGGCGCGCATTCTGCCGGCGGATTCCCTGCTGCAGGTGTGCGCCCATCTGACTGGCCAGTCGGCATTGACCGAGCAAGCCGCGTCGACCACGAGCCTTGCCACCCGCTATGCCGAACTGGCCGACGTCAAGGGGCAGGCGCATGCCAAGCGCGCGCTGGAAATTGCCGCCGCAGGCAGCCACTCGATCCTGCTGTCCGGTCCGCCCGGTACCGGCAAGTCGATGCTGGCCGCGCGGCTGGCCGGCCTGCTGCCGGCAATGAGCAGCACCGAAGCGGTGGAAGCCGCCGCGGTGCAGAGCCTGAACGGCAACTTCCGCATCGAGAACTTCGGCCTGCGCCCGGTCAGAAGCCCGCACCACACCGCCTCCGCCGTGGCGCTGGTGGGCGGCGGCGGCCACCCGCGCCCCGGCGAAATTTCACTCGCGCATCACGGCGTGCTGTTCCTGGACGAACTGCCCGAATTCGAGCGCAAGGTGCTTGAGGTGCTGCGCGAGCCGCTCGAATCCGGGCGCATCACGATTTCGCGGGCTGCGCGTCAAGCCGACTTCCCGGCGCAGTTTCAGCTGGTGGCCGCCATGAATCCTTGCCCGTGCGGCTACCTTGGCCACTTCTCGGGCAAGTGCCATTGCACGCCGGATCAGATTGTCCGCTACCGCAACCGCATCTCCGGGCCTTTGCTCGATCGCATCGACCTGCAAATAGAAGTGCCGGCACTGCGCGAAGACGAACTGCTGGCGCCTGCGGCCGGCGAATCCAGCGCCATCGTCAGAACCCGGGTCGCCGCAGCCGCGCTGCGCCAGACAGACCGGCAGGCAAAGCCAAACAGCCGCCTGGAAGTGGCTGAAATCGATCTGTTTTGCAGGCCTGACGCCGCGGCCGAGAAACTGTTGCGCCAGGCCATACAGCGCCTCAACCTGACGGCGCGCGCTTATCATCGCGTGCTGAAAGTGGCGCGCACGATCGCCGATCTGGCTGTGGTGGATGTGATCTCGGCCGCACACGTGGCCGAAGCGATTCAATACCGGCGCGGGCTGGAAGCCGCGTAACCCGGCCTGCCACCGCAAAACGGAACCACCACGGAGACAACAAGATGGCCGACATCCAAATCACCCGCAGCCATGCGATGCCGCACAAAAAGGCGCGCGAAGCGGCCGATCGCTTTGCCGGTCAACTGGCAGAAAAATTCGATCTCGAATCGCAATGGGAGGGCGACACCCTGCATTTCACCCGTGCCGGGGTCAACGGCACTTTGGCGCTCGCTCGCGGCTCGGTGGAAATCCGCGTCAAGCTGGGCCTGTTGCTGTCGGCCTTCAGGTCCAGCTTCGAAGGGCATATCAAGGACAATCTTGATCGCGTCTTCGGCGCAGCAGCACCGCCCAAGAAAGTGGCGAAGAAAAAAAGCTGAAATGGTGCGCAGGGGCGCGTATGCGCGCACCGTGCCGCGCAGGCTCACCCTCCCTGCTTGCAACTACCGCCAGGCCCTTGCGGAACTACCGCCAAGGCCTTACTTGAGCGATTCGATCAGATCGATGTATTCCTGCATCGCCTCATCCGAACTCTTGTCCTTGATGGCGGCCCAGGCATCGAACTTCATGCGCCCGACCATGTCGGTGAAGCCGGGACGCTTGCCCGTAGGCTCGCCTTCGGTGGCCTGTTTGTACAGGCCGTAGATCGCGAGCAAGGTCTGGTTGTCCGGCTTTTCCGGCAACTGCTTCGATTCAGTTACCGCTTGATCAAACCGGGCTTTAAGGTCGGACATTTCGTCTCCCGCAGGGTGAATGGATTGACTTGCCTGGCCGCGCGCTCAAGTCACGTGCTGCCAAGGGGTGAAAGTCTAGCCGATCCGGCGCCCTCGACACAGCCTGCGAGCAGCGTATTTCGCACGCCGCCGGCTTGCTGCTACCATGCCGCAAACACGAAAACCAAGCGGGAGACCCCGGCAAATGACAGTTCTCGAACAGGTCCTCAAATGGGCCGGCAACCTGCCGCTGGAGCGCATTGCGCAGTATTTGCCGCTGGACCGGATTCCACTCGACAAGCTCGCCGGCAATGCCATGGAAATGATGGGCGAGCTCAAGAATCGCGAACGCATGACCAGCGTCGATACCGCCTGGTTGCGCATGGATACGCCGACCAACCTGATGATGATCGTAGGCGTCATGATGTTCGACGGGCCGATGGATACGGCACGCTTCAAGCGCACGCTGACCCACCGCCTGTTGCGTTACCAGCGCTTCCGGCAGCGGGTGGTCCAGGACGCCTCCGGCGCCTATTGGTTCGACGACGAGCATTTCGACATCGATAACCATGTGCACAGCCTCAATCTGCCGGCGCCCGGCGGCAAGGCGGCGCTGCAGTCGCTCGCCGCGTCGCTGGCAAGCCAGTCGCTGGACCACAACAAGCCCTTGTGGATGATGACGGTGGTCGAACATTACGACGACCACGGCGTGCGCGGCAGCGCCGTGGTCGTGCGCATTCATCATTGCATCGCCGATGGCATTTCACTGACCGGCGTCATGTACTCGCTGGCCGACGCAACGCCGGATGCGCCCGAGGAAGGCATCGAACCCGACGCCATGCGCCGCGCGCGCGTGCGCCGCGCGGCGCGCCACGCAGCCGAAGGCGAGCGCGACATGCTGGCAAGCCTCTACGAACCGCTCGGCGATGCGGCAACCAGGGCGCTTGCGATGTCCGGCGACTTGTGGGGCAAGTATCAGGACGTGCTGTCGCATCCGGACCGGGTCGCCGATGCGGCCAAGGTCGCCGCCGATGTCACCACCGAGCTGGCGGCGCTCACGCTGCTGCCGGCCGATTCCAGCACCAGTTTCAAGGGCAAGCCCTCTGCCATCAAACGGGTGGCGTGGAGCGAGCCGATGCCGCTTACCGACGTCAAGGCGGTCTGCAAGGTGTTGGGGGTGTCGGTCAACGACATCCTGCTTTCATGCTGTGCCGGCGCGATGGGCGCCTATCTGCGCGCCAAGGGTGAAAGCACCGACGGGGTCGAAGTGCGCGGCATGATACCGGTCAACCTGCGTCCAAGCGGCCAGGAACACAAGCTCGGCAACCAGTTCGGCCTGGTGTTGCTCGCCCTGCCGGTCGGCATCGAAAATCCGTTCCTGCGCCTCTACGAGATCAAGCGCCGCATGGACGAGTTGAAGAGCTCGTATCAGGCGATGATCTCGATGGGCATTCTGGGCGCCGTCGGGCTGCTGCCGCGACCGCTGCAAAAACAGGTGCTGGACATTTTCTCGACCAAGGCCTCGGCGGTGATGACCAACGTACCCGGGCCGCAACAAGCCCTGTACCTGGCAGGCAGCCTGATGTCGCAGCAGATGTTCTGGGTGCCGCAATCCGGCGATATCGGCATCGGCATCTCGATTCTTTCCTACAACAGCCGGGTTCAATTCGGCTTGGTCACCGATCGCAAGTTCGTACCCGAACCCGCCGATATCGTCGACCGTTTCCTGCCCGAATTCGAACAACTGCTGTTCTACCTGCTGCTGCATGGTACGGCGCCTGCCGATGCTGGCGCCAGCAAGGAAGCGCCGGCCCGCAGGACGCCCGCACCGCCCGCACCTGCTGCGGCGACCGGCAAGCCCGCGGCGGGTCGCACGGCGCGCAAGCGCACCGCGCCGATTGCGCCAAAAATCGCCCCCCACACGTCACCTGACAAGCGCCCGGCAAGCGCACCGCCTCCCGGAATCCGCAAGGGCGGCATGCTCAAACGCCTGCGCGACCAAGGCACTTGAAACCGGCTGCGTCATCCGCGCCCGCGCCCGCAGCAACCGCTGCGGAGAGCCTGCTGTTCGTCTACGGAACGCTGCGACGTGGCGGCAGCAACGACATGGCGCGGCTGTTGCCAGAGGCTGTGCGGATTGGCGGCGCGCGCATGCGCGGCCGCCTGTTCGATCTGGGCGACTATCCGGCGCTGGTCGCGGACGCGTCCGCGGCATGGGTCGAAGGGGAGATCTACGAAATTCCCGAGCATGGCTGGAGCGCGCTCGACGCACTGGAAGATGTCGTCAGTGCCGCCCATCCGAACGGCGAATACTTTCGTATGCCCGGGCACGCGCACGATGGGCACGGCAAGCTTATCGAATGCCAGGTCTACGTCGCCAATCCGGCGATGATGCGCCTGGACCTCCCGATCGCCGGCGGCGACTGGATCGATTACGTGGCGCGGCGCGCCGCTGGAAACTGAGCCTCAGTCTTCGAGTTCAGCCTTCGCCGTTTCAACATCAAGGCGCTCCATCGCATCGACCGGTTTGCATTTGGCGGCATCGGCGTAGAGTTTCTCGGCGTCCTTCATCTTCGACTTGCCGAACATCATGATCAGCCCATTGGCCATTTCGATGCGCGCGATGGCGGAATCCGGATTGAGCTTCAACGCCGCCTCGAACATGGCCAGCCCGCTTTCCTTTTTCGCGCCATAGGTCAAGCCGCCGATCATCGCCCCGACCTTGTCGATGATCTCAGCGTGGTAGGTGCCCAGGCCGATATGCGCATCGGCATGTTTGGGGGCCAGCTTGATCGCCGTGGTCAGGGAGTGCTTCACCTTGTCGCCGACGCCGTCTTTCAGGGCCTTGACGATCGAAATGCCCTGCGCATAGCGCCCCAGCGCGTAGGCGTGCAGGTAGTGGGCGTTGACGTTCTTCGCATCCGCCTTTTGCTGCGCCTCGCAGCGCGCCGCGACTTCCTCGTAGAGCTTGAGCTTCTTCTTCTCGTCTTCCTCGAGATAGTTGGCGTAGATGCAGGCGGCCTTGTTGGCTGCCGTCAAGCCCGCGCCACCCGCCGCCAGGCCGGCTTCGACCGCGCCGCCGAAGTCGCCTTTGTGATAAGCGATCCAGGCTTCCAGAGCGGCAGCCTCCTTGGGCAGCGGCTCGCAATCGCCGCGGTGCAGGCGATCCCACGATTTCTTGATCGACGCCGCCGTGTATTCGTAAGCACGGTCGGCATACGGAAACGCGGCCCAGGATGATTTCTTCGCCATTGCTTTACCTCCAGATGAGTGGCTTCTCGCGGCCATTTGCCGCCTGAAACCCAAGTCAAGCAGTCAGATACTCGTGTGACAACTTCTCGAACAGCAATTTCGCATCGCCGGCGAGATACGGCGCCACCATGCTCATCGCATGATACGCACCGCGCCCCATCGCCGCACCGTCGATCGGCTTGCGTGGGTTGCGCACGTATTCGAAGCTCAGCCAGTAGGTCGCGACCAGCACGATGGTGTTGGCCAGCGCCAGGATCTCGGCGTCGGTGGCCGCCAGCTCGCCCGATTCGCGCACGCCGTTCAAAAGCGTCAGCGCGACCTTCAGACTGTCATCGAGAATGCGCTTGAAATGGGTTTCGATGATCCGGTTGCGCGACAGCAAATCGTTCAGGTCGCGATAAATGAAGCGGTATTTCCAGATCAGCTCGAACACCAGGTGCAGGAACAGCCAGGCATCTTCGACCGAAATGCGGCGCTTGAACGGGAGTGCAAGCAGGTTATCCATTTCGCGCTCGAAGTCGCTGAAAATGGCGTTGAGGATTTCATCCTTATTGCGAAAGTGGTAATACAGATTTCCGGGCGAAATGTTCATTTCGTCACCGATCATGCTGGTGGTGACGTTGGGCTCGCCGAAATCATTGAAAAGGCGATGCGATAGCTCGATGATCCGCTCGCGGGTGCGCCGCTTTGGTTTGCGCTCCATTGCCTCACCTTTTTTCGTTGTGCGAGAATACCATCCCGTTGTGAAAATGCTACAGATGAATGTCAATTTCCGCATAAAAGTTGTTAAAAACCAATTGCTTATATAGACTTCGTTAAGCATCTTTCTAGGTTTCGGTTACGTTACGCCATTCAGGACGAATCCCAAATGAAAATATCGTCACCGCGCCAGCTTTTGGTGCCTGCGCTTATTGCCCTGCTGTTCGCCGGACAAACCGTACAGGCCCAGGATGCCACGCTCAACAACGCGCGGCAGATGATCACAGCACAAGCCGGCAAGGGGCGTGCGGCGTTTGATCTGCTCGCCCCACTGGAACAGCAACGCGCCGGCGAGCCCGCCTATGACTACCTGCTGGGCTTGGCCGCGATCGATGCCGGTGAATTCACCCGTGCCGTGTTCGCGCTGGAACGCGTGCTCGCAGTGGAACCAAATCATCCACAAGCGCGCGCCGAGATCGCGCGCGCGTATTTCCAGATGGGCGAGAATCGCGCGGCGCGCCAGGAATTCGAGGCGGTCAAGGCCGGCAAGCCGCCTGCCGAGGTTGCGGCAATCGTGGATCGCTTCCTCAGCGCGCTTGACGACCGCCAGGCGCCACTACGCTCCGGCGTCTCGGCATTCATCGAGGCCGGTATCGGGCATGACTCGAATGCAGGTGCGGCGGCCAGCGGAACCGGGCTGGCGATCCCGAGCCTGCCAGGTTTCGCTTTCAACCCGGGACTGCGCTCGGACACCTTTCGTACCCTGGCCGGCGGCATGAATGGCCGTTACATCGTGTCGCCTGCATGGACCCTTTTCGCCAGTGGCAATTTCAATCAACGCTACAACAACGAAGTGGATCGCTTCGATAACGGCAGTTACGGGGCAGATGCGGGTGTTACGCATCGGCGCGACGCCAACGAATTCACCTTCGCGCTCCAGGGCCAGGCCTTTGACGTCGACAACACCCGCTTCCGCGACGCCGTGGGCGGCATCGCCCAGTGGCGCCATTCGCTATCCGACCGCCAACAGATCGCGGTGTACGGGCAGTGGACGCGACTGACTTACCCCACCAGTTCCATACGCAATGCCGATCGCGAGGTGCTGGGTGTGGCTTGGACCAATGCGCTTGATGCCAAGCTGGCCCCGGTGATCTATGCCGGCCTGTACGGGGGCCGAGAGGACACCCGCGGCAGCGGCTTTCCCGAACTCGAGCATCGAGTCATAGGCTTGCGCG
>JBEIFV010000191.1:0-11045 GCA_040382235.1 Burkholderiales bacterium | reverse complement strand
CGGGCAGGGTCTCGCGCAATTCCCACAGGCGCTTGGCCTCGGTTTCATTCTTCGCCAGCGCCGCGTCGTTGACCAGTCCGGCTTCCATCGCGCTGCCCAGGGCAGCCTCGACATCTTCAGCCAGCGCCTGCGCGTTGCGGCTGTCGGCGATATCGGTCAGCACATACCAGGGGTGGCGCGCGGCAAACGGCGACCTGAGGCTGGCCGAAAAGCGCTCGACAATCGACAGCGCGAATTCGGACAGCAGTTCGAACGCGGTGATGCGTTCGCCCAAGCTGCCCTTCATGTGGTCAAGAAGCGCCAGCGCCTGGCGCGGCGATTGCAGCGCGATGAAAGCGGTTTGCGTGGCCGCCGGCGCCGGATACAGCTTCAGCACGGCCTTGGTGATGATGCCCAGCGTACCTTCGGCACCGATGAACAGTTGCTTCAGGTCGTAACCGGTATTGTCCTTGCGCAAGCCCTTCAAGCCGCTCCAGATCTCGCCGGATGGCAGCACCACCTCCAGGCCCATCACCAGCTCACGCGTGTTGCCGTAGCGGAGCACCTGCACACCGCCCGCGTTGGTGGAAATGTTGCCGCCGATCTCGCACGAGCCTTCAGCGGCCAGCGACAACGGAAAAAGGCGCCCGTGTTCGGCAGCGGTTTCCTGCAGGATTTGCAGGATGCAACCGGCTTCGACCGTCATGGTGTTGTTGACGGTGTCGACTTCGAGCACGCGGTTCATGCGCGAGACGTTGAGGATCACTTGCGTACCGGACGCGTCGGGCACGCCACCGCCGACCAGGCCGGTGTTGCCGGCCTGCGGTACGAGTGCCGTACCGCTTGCAGCGCACAGCTTGACGATCGCTGCGACCTCTTCGCAATTGCCCGGCTTGACCACCGCCAGCGGCTTGCCGAAATATTTCTTGCGCCAGTCGTTGGCGTAGGCGGCTACGTCGGTGGTGATGACGTGGTCGGGGCCGACCACGCGAGCGAGTTCGGCAACGAGTTCCATTTCAATAGACCGCTCTTCCCCCGGAGATATCAAACACCGCCCCGGTAGTAAACGAACACTCTTCGCTGGCCATCCAGGCGATCATCGCCGACAGTTCCTCGACCTTGACGAAGCGGTTCATCGGAATCTTCGACAGCATGAAGTCGATGTGCGCCTGGCTCATTTGCGCGAACATTTCGGTCTGCGCCGCCGCCGGGGTGATGGCGTTGACGCGGATGCCGGTGGCCGCCAGTTCCTTGCCCAATGATTTGGTGAGGCCAATGACGGCCGCCTTGGAGGCGCTGTAGGCCGGCGCATTGGGGTTGCCGTCCTTGCCTGCGATCGAGGCGATGTTGATGATGCGGCCGTAGTCGCGCACCATCATGCCGGGCACCAGTGCCTTGCAGCAATGAAAGGTGCCCATCAGGTTGACTTCCTGCACGGCGCGGAAATCCTTGGACGAGTATTCCCAGGTTTTCTGGTTCGGGCCGGTGATGCCGGCGCTGTTGACCAGGATGTCGACTTTGCCGGCGGCGGCGGCGGCGGCGAGCACCTGGGCTTCGTCGGTGATGTCGAGCGTCGCGGTGGCCACCGATCCGAGCGCGGACAAGGTGGCCTTGGATTGTTCCAGCCGATCGCCCGTCATGTCCCACAGCACGACGGCGGCGCCGGATTGCAGCATGCGTTCGGCCACCGCATAGCCGATGCCGCGCGCGCCGCCGGTGATGACTGCGGTCTTGCCTTTCAAGTCGATCTGGTTCATGGCGTGTCTCCTTTGGGTTGTGCCCGGGCGAGTTTTTTCAGGGGCCGCAGAATCGCGGTCGCACAGACGAAATAGAGTGTGGCAAGCGTGATCTCCAAACCGGCCAGCAGCATGGAAGCGCCGGAGTCGGTGGCGATGCGCACCAGGCCTTCGGTGATGTATAGCCAGATCAGCAGCACCGAGCATTGCAGCGCGTAGTTGCGGCCGGCCAGCACGCCGCGCAGGATCAGTAGCAGCGGCAGTACCTTCAACACCAGCCAGGAGCCGCCGGGACGCAAGGGCGCCAGCCACAGTTCCCACGCCACGCACAAGACGATGAGCCCGATCAGGGCGGCGCTCGCGCCACGTTGCCACGGCAAATTCATGCGGCCAGTTTCAAGGCGATGCTGCCCAAGCGTCGGCCCAGCGCGATCGTCAGGCGTTTCTCGTCATCGCTCAGGGGCCGTTCCGGCCCGCCGCCGGCCACATGGCTGGCGCCGTAGGGTGTGCCTCCGCCAGTGGTGGTGGCTAGCGCCGGTTCGGTGTATGGCAGGCCGACGATGAGCATGCCGTGATGCAGGAGCGGCAGCATCATCGACAGCAGGGTGGTTTCCTGCCCGCCATGCTGGCTGGTGGTCGAGGTGAAAACGCAGGCCGGCTTGCCCGCCAGGCTGCCGTTTTGCCACACAGCGCCGGTGGAATCCCAGAAATGCTTCATGGGCGCGGCCATGTTGCCGAAACGGGTGGGCGAACCGAGTGCCAGGCCGACACACTCCTCAAGATCCCGCAACTCGGCATACGGTGCACCGCTTTCCGGCACCGGGGGCGCCGCCACGCTGGTGACGGCCGCCACCGGCGGCACGCAGCGCACCCGTGCGACCGCGCCCGCGACGCTCTCTATGCCTTGCGCGATGTGCTGCGCCAGGCGGCGGGTAGCGCCGTTGCGGCTGTAATAGAGGACCAGGAGTTCGGGCATCGGAAAGGGGAGCGCTGTCCCGCCTGGCGCCTGGCAAGGCAGGTCGCCACAGGTTGACGGTCGGTGCGAAGGTATTATACGGAGTCAATCAGCGGGGAGAATCCAGGGCGTGTCGGCGAAACAGCCATCGGTGGTGCGGCGCATCGAGCAGCATGTCGGTCAGGTGTCCGGCGCCGCCGCCAGTGCGGTCTCCGGCGCCTTTGCCAGCGCGGTGGATGGCGTCGAGGAGGCGGTCGACGACATGGTGGGTGGCTCGCGCCAGGCACGCTATGTGCTGTACCTCCTCAAACGGGCACGCGAAGACCAGTTGGCGCAGGTGGCCGGCAGCCTGACCTTCACCACGCTCTTGTCGCTGGTGCCGTTCCTGACGATTGCCCTGGGCATATTCGCGGCGTTTCCGATGTTCGACGAAATGCGCGATGCGCTCGAAGAGTTTCTGCTCGACAACGTGCTGCCCGAGCAGGCCAGCGATGCGGTGATGACCCATGTGGGCGCGTTTGCGCAAAAAGCGGCCGGGCTGACCATGGCCGGCGTAATCGCACTTGCTGTGACCGCGATCCTTCTGCTGCAGACCATCGACCGCGCCCTCAATGCCATCTGGCGCGTGCCGCGGCCACGCCCGCTGGCGCAGCGCGTACTGGTTTACTGGACGGTTGTGACCCTGGGCCCCGTATTGATTGGCGGTGGCCTGGTGGTTACCTCGCTGGCCATGTCTGTGTCGCTTGGCTTCATGCCGGGCAGTCAGTGGATGTCGCACCTGTTGTTGGGCGTGGTGCCGATCTTGTTGACGGCCCTGGCGTTCGCGATTCTGTACGTGGCGGTGCCCAATCGCGATGTGCAGTGGCGACATGCGGCCATCGGTGGCGCGGCGGCTGCCCTGGGTTTCGAGGCGATGAAAAACCTGTTCGGCTTGTATGTGGCGAGCTTCCCCAGCTATCAGCTGATTTATGGCGCTTTCGCCGCGATTCCGATCTTCCTTTTGTGGGTATACATGTCGTGGCTGGTGACCCTGGTCGGCGGTTTGATCGCCGCGACCTGGCCACTGGTGGGTTACGAGCGTGCCGATACCCACAAATGGCCGGGACTGGCCTTCACCGAAGCCATGCGCATCCTGTTCTTGCTGCACAAGAGCCGTGCCAGCGGCGGCGCCACGCCGCGCCGCATTCGTGCAGAGTTGCGTACCGGATTCTCGGACTCCGAATCCCTGCTGGAGCGGCTGCGTCATGCCGGCTGGGTCGCGCGCGTCGAGGGTGCAGACGGCCAGCCTCGCTGGGCCCTGCTGGCCGATCCTGACGCCCTGCAGGTGGCGGAGGTGTTTCGCCGCTTTGCCTTCGATGCCGGGATGGCAGCCAGGACTCTCGGCGTCGATCATGCGCAGCACAGCTTCGGCGTGGCTCGTTTGTCTGCGCTGATCGAGGGCAGCCTGGATCTCACGCTGGCCCAGGCGTTTGCGGCGGGGCCAGCCATGTCTGAACAGAACGGAGAACTTGCAGGCAAACGCAGCGCATGAAAACCTTCAATCAAAAGCTCGAAGCTGCCTGGCGCAGCAACAATTCCCTGCTGTGCGTAGGCCTCGATCCGGATCTCAAGCGTTTTCCGGCACATTTGGGCGAACGCCCCGGCGCGATTGCCGAATTTTGCCGTGCCACCGTGGATGCTACGGCGGACTTGGTATGCGCCTTCAAGCCGCAGATCGCCTACTTCCATGCCGAGCGGGCCGAGGGTCAACTCGAAGACCTGATTACCTATATCCACGATCGCTATCCGCAGATTCCGGTGATCCTGGATGCCAAGCGCGGCGACATCGGCTCGACCGCCGAGCAATACGCGCGCGAGGCCTTCGAGCGCTATCGTGCCGATGCGGTGACGGTAAGCCCGTTTCTCGGTCACGATTCCATTACCCCCTATACCAGCTACGCGGAGCGCGGCGTGATCGTGCTGTGCCGTACCTCGAACCCGGGCGGGGGCGACATGCAATTTCTTGAAGTCGACGGGCCGCATGGCCGCGAACGTGTCTACCAGCGCATCGCGCGCACTGTTGCGACGCAATGGAACCAGAACGGCAATTGCGCACTGGTGGTCGGTGCCACCTACCCGGCCGAATTGGCGGAAGTGCGGCGCATTGTCGGCGACCTGCCGCTCCTGGTACCGGGTATCGGCGCGCAGGGGGGCGATATTGCCGCGACCGTGGCCGCCGGTCGCAGCACGCAGGGAGCAGGTCTGATCATCAACTCAGGGCGCGCCATCCTCTACGCATCCAGCGGAGAAGACTTCGCCGCCGCGGCGCGCAGGGTCGCACTTGAAACACGCGACGCGATCAATGCCCTGCGTTGACCAAACCCGAGTTCGCATCCATGGCAATAGCGCTTTCGTACAAGGCATCAACCAATACAGGACACCATCAACATGACGACAAATCTGGAAATCGCAACTCTGGGCGGCGGCTGCTTCTGGTGCACGGAAGCTGTATTCGACGATCTCAAAGGCGTGCACACGGTCGAATCGGGTTACATGGGCGGGCATACCGTGAATCCCAGCTATGAGGACATTTGCGGTGGCGATACCGGTCACGCCGAAGTGATTCGCGTGGGCTTTGATCCGGCCGTGGTGAGCTTCGCCGACATCCTGCGGGTGTTTTTCACCGCGCACGATCCAACCACCCTCAATCGCCAGGGCAATGATGTCGGCACCCAGTATCGCTCGGTGATCTTTCATCACTCCGAGGCGCAGGCCGCAACTGCACGCGAAATCATCGCGGAGGTTGAGCGCGAAGGCATCTATGGCGACAAATGCGTGACCGAGGTGAGTCCGGCGGTGACCTTTTACGAGGCCGAGAAGTATCACCAGGAATACTACGCACGCAACCCGAACCAGTCGTATTGCATGTTCGTGGTGGCGCCCAAGGTGCAGAAATTTCGCAAGAAGTTCGCGGCGCGTCTCAAGAAGTAGCGCGCCTGCGCATCTGGCTCAGGGTGCCTGGCCTACGATCGCCTGCGCCAGCTTGATCAGTGTGAGCGGCGCCGACCCCTCGGCCTTGTTGTTGGCCACGATGGTGACCGGGTAGCCGGCGCGCGCGGTGGCGGCCGCCACCCGCGCCAGTGTGGCGCGGGTTTCCGGGTCGGCATCGACGATGCGGTTGAACGGTGCGTAGGCTTGCTTCGCCTCCTGATACGCGAAACCGGCATGCAGGTTCCAGCGCGCGACCATCGGGCCGGGCCATAGGGGGCGCAACAGCGGCAACTGTTCGGCCACCGGCGGCATGCGGGCGTGCAAACCCAGGCAGTAGCGTGCCCCTGTGTCCTTGAGGGCGTGGGCGAAGTCGCGGCACAACAATTCCGGATCGCGCACTTCGACGGCGAATTGGGGGGCATAGCTGAAGCCTTCGCACATCTTGTTCAACGCCCACAGGAATGCATGCAGGCGCGCTATGAACGCCGGCACGTCGCCCAGTGTGCGGCGCTTGAGCGGCGAAAACTGGAAAACCAGTGGTCCCGCCTTGTCCGCCAGGCCCGCCATCGCGGGTTTGGCGAACTGCTCGAAAGCGACCTGCGCGTCGAGAAAATACGGATTTTGAGCCATGCCGCGGCCACCCTGATCGCGCTGCGATTCGTCCGTCACAAGCGCCGGCCCCTTGACCAGGAAGCGGAACGCCGGCGGTACCTGGGCCGCGTAAGCTGCGTACTCGGCCGCGGCCAGTGGCTGATAAAAGCTGCGATCGATGCCGACGCTGCGCAACAGCGGATGGCGGGCGTAAGCGGCAAGCCCGTTTTTGGCAAGTTGCGACTCGCGGGCCACCGTGTCGTAGACGATCCCGGCCCAGCCCGGAAACGACCATGAAGAGGTTCCCAGATGGATTTGCGCGGGCAGGCGCCGTCCGAGCGCATGCATGGCCGCATCGGCGATGGCCGGGCCGATGGGCCGGCCGGGCGGGCGCAACGCGCCGGCGCCTGCAGGATCTTCAGGCGCGTCGCCGAAAAGATCGTCGCTGCCTGTCATCATGGCGCAGGCGTTCGGTCCTGGATTTAGCGAAAATCGGATTATCGGCGAGAATCCCGCCTTGACAATATTTCATGACGCGTTGCGCAACACCCATGACGATCGATCTCATCGACTACGACCACGGTATTTCGGCGCTCGACTCCGGTTTTCACCGGCCGCGCCTGGATGCGATTCATCTGCTGATCGAGAACGGCCGAGCGGTCATCATCGATACCGCCACGACCCACTCGGTACCGCTGGTACTGGAAGCTCTGGAAGCAAAGGGTCTGGGTCCGGAGCAGGTGGATTATGTACTGCTGACGCACATCCATCTGGACCATGCAGGCGGTGCCGGCGAACTGATGCGCCTGATGCCCAATGCGATGCTCACCGTGCATCCGCGCGGCAGCCGCCACATGGCCGACCCCTCCAGGCTGTGGGCGGCCACCGTGGACGTGTACGGCATCGAGACGGCGCAGCGCAACTATGGCGAGATCGCGCCTATCGCGGCCCAACGCATCCTTGAAACCCCGGACGGTTTCCGTCTTGACTTCCAGGGCCGCACCTTCACCTTTTACGATACGCCCGGCCATGCCAGGCATCATGTGTGCATCCATGACTCGCGCTCGGGCCATGTCTTCACCGGTGATACCTTCGGCCTGGGCTATGTGGAGCTTGAAACCGACGGTCGCCGCTTCTGCTTTCCGACCTCCAGTCCGTCGCAATTCGATCCTATCGCGCTGCACGCCTCGATCGAGCGCATTGCCGCCTTGAAGCCTGCGGCGATCTACGTGACGCACTACGCGCAGGTGACCGACGTGCCGCGCATCGCCGCCGATCTGCATCGCCTGATCGACGATCACGCCGCGCTGGCCAAACGCGCCGCTGCGGCCGGACTGGCAGGCAACGCCAGGCACCGCTTCCTCAAGGATGGGGTGGGTGCGCTGATCCTGGCCGAGCGTGACCGCCAGGGCTGGCGGCTGTCGGATGACGAGGCGCTGGAAGTGTTCGAGATCGACCACGAGCTCAACGCCCAGGGCCTGGCCAACTACATCGACGGCCGCGCGCCCTGATCGCCATGCAGACCGACCCCTTACTTGCCAGAGGCTTGGCTGGCCGTTACGGTCGCGCCGATCGCGAGATCCGAAAATTGCTCGCCGCCATGTCCAATGTGCGCGCCTCGGTGGGCAAGAAAACCATGTTTGGGGGCGATAGGCACGAAGCTGCCATCAAGGCATTTGTCGAGCAGTTGTTCACCACCTGCGCGGCCTTGGTCGAAACCCGCGTGCTCAATGCTGCCAGCACCAAGGCACAGGGCTTGAGTGCGCTCAACTCGGTGCTGGCAAGTTACCGCCTGGCCTATGCGCAGGATGCCGAGGCCTTCAAGGTATGGGACGACTTTTTCAGGTACCAGGTGACCGTCGATCCCGACAAGCCGTGGTTGAAGGCGGTGATCTGAGTTGCTTGCGGCGCCCGGCTAAATGCGATTGCGCTCAACCAATTGCTTGGCGATCACGGTCTTCAAAACCTCGTTGGCACCTTCGCCAATGACCATCAGCATGGCATCGCGATAAAAGCGCTCGATCTCGTATTCGACCGAGTAGGCATAGCCGCCGAAGGTGCGCATCGCCTCCTGTGAGCAGAACACCCCGGCTTCGGATGCGAAGTACTTGGCCATCGAGGATTCGAGATCGCAGCGTTCGCCGGCGTCGTACTTGCGGGCGGCGGTTTCGATCAGGCCCATCGAGGCTTCGACCTGAGTCACCATTTCGGCCAGCTTGAACTGGATGGCCTGGTGCTGCCAGATCGGCTTGCCGAAGGTCTCGCGCTCCTGCGCATACCGCAGCGCCATTTTCAGCGAGCCCTGGGCGATGCCGGCGCCGCGCGCGGCCACGTTGATGCGTCCGAGTTCAAGCCCGCCCGCGGTCTGCTGGAAGCCATGGCCCTCTTCGCCACCGAGCAGGTTCTCGACCGGGACCTTGTAATCCTCGAACGACAGTTCGCAGGTATCGATCGAGCGATAGCCGAGTTTCTTCAGCTTGCCGACCACGTTGAAGCCGTCGGTCTTCTCGGCGATCAGCATGCTCATGCCCTTGTGGCGCGGCTGCGCGGCCGGGTCGGTCTTGACCAGTAGCAGTGTGCCCTGGCCGTACATGCTGTTGGTGATCCAGGTCTTGGCGCCGTTGACGACATAGTGATCGCCTTCACGCCTGGCCACGGTGCGGATCGCCTGCAGGTCGGTGCCCGCATTGGGTTCGGTGAGCCCCAGGCTGCCGCGAAACGCGCCGGATGCCATCAAGGGCAGGTATTTGCGCTTTTGCGCCTCGGTGCCGCTGCGCTCGATGGCGGCCGCCATGATCAGGTGCGAGTTGAAGATGCCCGACGGCGCCATCCATACCGACGCCACCTTGACGACGATTTGCGCGTAGGTCCAGGCCGACAGGCCCAGGCCGCCGTATTCGGTGCCGATGGTTGCGCCGAACAGGCCGAGCTCCTTCATCTGCTCGACCAGGTCGTGCGGATATTCGTCGGCCAGATCGAATTTCTTGGCGATCGGCCGGACCTCTTTCTCGACCCATACCTCGATGGCGTCGAGGATCGCTTTTTCGTCTTCGCGAATCTGCTTTGCGTCTTGCAAGTTCATGATGGTTCCTCTGGTTTTTAGTTTCGTTCGGTAGGCGGGCAGGGCCGCGCGCGCTTCACAAAGTGGGTGGCACAGCATCGCAGCGGCTGATTGGCGTGCTCGGGCAGGCGTCGGGTCACGGCATTCGCACACGCCGGCGGCCAACGGTCGAAAAGATACTCCAATGACGCCTGTTCAGTCAATATGTCCGGACATATAGGCCGGGGCGAAATGAGCGCGCAAACGAGCGCACCTCAGGGGTGGAGCAGGGCGATGGCGGTGGTCAGGGGGGCGATCTGTTCGAGCGACTCCAGGTTCCCTATGCACTGCTCGACCGCACGCGCCGGCGCGCCTGAAGCGTCACAACCGGCGAAACCCAGGCAGGCGCGGAATTTGGCGATATTCTCGCTGTCCGTCAGCGGCATTTCCGGGTGGCCCGGCGCATAGGGCACTTCGCGTTCGATCACCCGGCCGTCGCTGGTTTCAACGCGCAGGCGTTGCGGGTAGAAGGCGTTCGGGTCGGGGTATTCGAATTCGCCGGTACTGAAGCGCGATCCGAGGGCAAACACGTCGGTCGCGCCAACGGCTTTCGGCAGAAAGTCTTCCAGCCCGATCGCACCGCGTATCAGCGCGGCCGCGGCCACATAGGGCACGCACAGCCTGGCGTAATTGGGCGTCATGTCGGCCTTGATCGGCCGGCCCACCAGGCGAAAGCCCAGCGGAGGCATCGCCACATGCACGCGCGCGATGACGTCCGCCGTCAGTTCACCGCGCAGCGTCAACATCGCATGCGCCATGCCATGCGTGACGCGACCACTCGGGTAGGGTTTGTGCGACAGGCGCGTGATCTTCCAGGGCTTGGCGATCTGCGCCCAGGCGGCCCCGATGTCGCCTTCGGATTCGAACACCGGAAAGTAGCCGAAGCGGCCGTCCAGTATGCGCAAGGGCCCCGACAAGCCGGCGTGGGCGAGATCGAAGGCGGTCAGCGCAGCGCGCGCGTTGAAGCCTATCTGCATGGCCAGCATCGATGAGCCTTCCTCGTGCGACTGCATGCTGCCGCTGATCTGGGAATAGACAATCCCGAAGCCGCGGCGCACGAAATCACTGTCGACCTGGTCAAGCACGCACAGCGCGGCCAGCGCCGCGAACCCGCCAGTGGTGCCGGGCCGGAAAAACTTCATGCCGCTCTTGGCCGCCAGGCCCAGCGTGCAGGAGATCTCGACACCCACCACCAGCGCCAGAATCAGGGCGCGCCCCGACACGCTCTCGCCGCGCGCGGTGCGGCGCTCCACATGCGCCAGGATCGCGGCGACAAGCGGTCCCATCGGGATGATCACGCCGGCTTCGAACACGCAGTCGAATTCCTGCGAATGGATGCGATAGCCGTTGACCAATGCCGCCGACGCTGCCGGCAGGCGCTGGTCACTGCCGAGCACGCTCGCATCCGCCGAGGCGCCCCAGCCAAGCGCCGCCTGCACCACGTCGGTGGTGAACGGCGCGCGATTGCCGGCGATGCCGACCCCCAGCGTGTCGAGCAGAAAGGCCTTGGCGCGATCGATGGCCGGCGCCGGCAGGTCTTCGTAACGGGTGGCGGTTACGAGCCGGATCAGCTCGTCCATTGGGTTCGCGGTCTCGGGATTCATGCTCTGAGCCTGGTGGTGAAAAAGCGTAAACGGGCGCGGCGGCGCGCCGGGCCCCCGGGCCGCCCCCCGGCCCCCCCCCGCAGGTGACAGCCACAAGTGGCCACGGGGGT
>JBEIFV010000190.1:0-11049 GCA_040382235.1 Burkholderiales bacterium | reverse complement strand
CTTTCTGCACCGAGAACTGGCGACGATCGACGGCATCGAGGCGGTCGCGCCGCCCGGCGCCATGTATGCGTTTTTCCGTGTGCGCGGCTTGACCGACAGCCTGGCATGGTGCAAGCGACTGGTGCGCGATCAAGGCCTGGGGCTGGCGCCGGGCGCAGCTTTCGGACCTGAAGGCGAAGGCTGCGTGCGCTGGTGCTTCGCTGCCAGCGACGAAACTCTCGCCGAAGGCCTGCGGCGCCTGCGACTGGGGCTTGCCGCATGAGCGAGGGCTCGATCGACTTCTATTTCGATTTCATCTCGCCCTTCGGCTACTTCGCCGCACTCGAGATCGATGAACTGTGCGCCCGTCATGGACGTGAAACCTCCTGGCATTCCATGCTGCTAGGCGTATCGGTGATGAAAGTGATGGGCCTTAAGCCCCTGCTCGATACACCGCTCAAAGGGGACTACATCCGTCGTGAGTTCGCGCGCGGCGTGCGTCGCCGCGGGCTCACCCTCACGCGCCAGCCCGGCGACCCGATGATGGACCCGCGCCCCTGCGGCCGCGCCTTCCACTGGGTCAAGCAGCATCAGCCGGGGCGCGAAAAGGCGCTGGCCAGGCAACTTTTGCATGCCTACTGGGTCGATGGTCTCGACCTTGGCTCATCGGCTGCCGCCGCCCGCGCCGCTGCCAAGGCCGGTTTCGACGCCCCTGCCTTGCAGGCAGCGATCGACAGCACGGAGGCGGGGGTGCTGCTGCGCGCGGCGGTCGATGCTTCGCTCAAGCGCGGCGTGTTCGGCTCGCCCACGGTAATCGTCGACGGCGAGCCCTTCTGGGGAGTGGAAACCTTCGGCCAGGTCGACGCCTGGCTGGCTTCGGGCGGATGGTAAGCCCGGCGTTTATCGATACCTGTGTCGGATGTTGGCGCGCTTCTGGCTTGTGCAAAGCTTGGCCGCAGCCACCGATCGGCCCCCGAAGCCGGGTTGCGGTACGTGCCGCGCATGGTTGGCGTGTTGATCACGGAATTCGCGTGTTCTCCGGAATCCGATCGCGGTGACAAGTGTTTGCAATCAGGGCTTGCGCGCACGGTGCAAGCGCGTAGCCTAAGCTGGCCAAACTTCGACATAATTGGGATGCGGTACGTTTAGCGATCTTTTGTTCGCGTAAAGAACCAAAAGCGAGAGTTTCATGTCAAGAACGTCAAGTGTGGTCGTAGCGCTCGTGTTTGTGGCGGCGGCTGGGGGTGGTGCTTATCTGTATCAGCAACGCCAGGTGGCCACCGCCGGTGTCGCCAAGTCCGCCAGCACACCGCCGCGCCCGACACCAGTGACTGTCGCCGCCGTCGAGCAGCGCGACGTGCCGCTGCGTTTCAACGTGGTGGGCCGCACTGAAGCTTTCTCGTCTGTGACTCTCAAGTCGCGCATCGACGGCCAGATCGTCGGCGTGCAATATGCCGCCGGCCAGCATGTTCGCCGCGGCCAGCCGATGGTGACCCTCGATGCGCGTGCCCTGCAGGCCCAGGTACAGCAAAGCCAGGCCAACCTGGCGCGCGACCGTGCCCAGCTCGACAAGGCGAAGGCGGATCTCGCGCGCAACTCCGACCTGCTGGGCAAGGGCTTCATCTCCACCGCTACGCTGGACGGCTTTCGTGCCACCGTCGACACGCTCGATGCAACCCTCAAGGCCAACCAGGCCGCGCTTGAATTGGCGCAGGTGCAATTGAGCTACACCACCATCACCGCGCCGATGGACGGCGTGGCCGGCGCAGTGCTCGCGTTTCCCGGCGGCAGCGTCAAGGCCAACGATACCAGCCTGGTGGTGATCAATCAGCTGCGCCCGATCTACGCTACTTTCTCGGTACCGGAGAACCAACTGGCCGAAATCACCCGCGACCAACTCGGCAAGAAGCTCAAAGTGGAGGCGCGCACGCCGGGCACCACTGGCGCCACGGTCACCGGTGAATTGGTGTTCATCGACAACACCGTGGATTCAAGCACCGGCACCATTCTCATGAAGGCGAGGTTCCCGAACGCCGATGAACGGCTCACACCCGGACAGTTTCTTGAAATCTCGATGACCCTGCGCGACATCGTCGGCGCCATCGTGATGCCAGCCGAGGCCCTGCAGGCCGGGCCCAACGGCAGTTTTGTCTATGTAGCCAAGCCGGATCAGACAGTGGAGATTCGCCGCGTCAAGGTATTGCCGGCCGGCCGCGACAGGCTGATCGTCGAAACCGGCCTCGCGCTTGGTGACAAGGTGGTCACCGACGGACAGTTGCGCCTGACCCCTGGGGCGAAGTACGAAGCGCGCGAGCCTGGCAAGGGGCCGCCTGGAGGTCAGGGTGGCGCAGGCGGCAAGGGTGGTGGGCCAAAGGGTGAGGGCGGCGCGAAGGCTGAAGGTGGTGCGAAAGGCGAGGGCGGACCGAAAGGTGAAACCGGCGCCGGCAAGGATGTGGCCAGCGGCAAGGTTGGTGGCATGGGCAAGAGCGACGCCGGTGGTGGCGGTGACAAAGGTAGCGCTCCCGCGCCCATCGCAGGTGCCGCGCCGGCTGCGGCCAGGGGTGACGGCGCCACAGCCGCCACCAAAAAAGGAGATGCGAAATGAGCTTGCCCGAGTTGTGTATCCGTCGGCCGGTCATGACGACGTTGCTGATGGCGGCATTCCTGGTATTCGGTTCGATCTCGTACTTCAAGCTGCCGGTGAGCGAATTGCCGCAGATCGATTTCCCGACCATCCAGGTCACTGCGCAGTTGCCCGGCGCCTCGCCGGAAACCATGGCGGCGGCGGTGGCAACCCCGCTTGAAGCGCAGTTTTCGACCATCGCCGGGCTTGACGCACTCAATTCCGTCAGCGCCCAGGGGGTCACCTCGATCACGCTGTCGTTCTCGCTGGACCGCGACATCGATGCGGCCGCGCAGGACGTACAGTCGGCGATGGCGGTCGCGCAACGCCGACTGCCCACCGAGATGACCACGCCGCCGTCATTTCGCAAGGTCAATCCGGCCGACTCGCCGGTCTATTACATCGCTTTGAGCTCCAAGACCCTGCCGCTGTCGGTCGTCAACGAATACGCCGAGACCCAGCTGGCGCAGCGCCTGTCGACGGTTTCCGGTGTGGCGCTGGTCAATGTGTTCGGCTCGCAGAAATATGCGGTGCGGGTGCAGCTCGACCCCAACAAACTGGCGGCGATGGGCGTGGGCTTGGATGAAGTACAGCAGTCCATCGCGCAGGGCAATGTCACCAAGCCGACCGGCATCCTGGAAGGCACGCGGCAGGCACTGGCGGTGCGCTCCAACGGGCAGCTGGATCGCGCCAGCGATTTCCGCAACGTCACCGTGGTGTACCGCAATGGCGCACCGGTCAAGCTCGATTCGGTCGCCAACCTGGTTGACAGCGTCGAGAACGCGCGCGTGGCCAACTGGTTCAACGGCAAGCGCGCTGTCGTGCTGGCGATTCAGCGCCAGCCCGGCACCAACACCATCGAAATGGTCGAATCGATCAAGCGCGTGCTGCCCTCGTTCCAGGCCAAGCTGCCGCCGTCGATCGAGATGGAAGTGTTCTTTGATCGCACCCAGTCGATTCGCGAATCGATCGCCGATGTCAAGTTCACCCTCATACTGGCCGCGGTGCTGGTGGTGCTGGTGATCTTCCTGTTCCTGCGCAACCTCTCGGCCACCCTGATTCCCTCGGTGGCGCTGCCGATTTCGGTGATCGGCACCTTCGCGCTGATGTACGCGCTGGGCTACAGCCTGGACAACCTGTCGCTCCTGGCGCTCACGCTGGCGGTGGGCTTCGTGGTCGATGACGCCATCGTGATGCTGGAAAACATCGTGCGCCACATCGAAGAGGGCGTGCCGCCGATGGAGGCGGCGTTCAAAGGGTCGAAGGAGATCAGCTTCACCATCATTTCGATGACCCTGTCGCTGGTGGCGGTGTTCATCCCGGTGATGTTCATGAGCGGCATCGTCGGCCGCCTGCTGCACGAATTCGCGGTGACCATTTGCGCTGCCATCCTGGTCTCGGGTTTTGTTTCACTGACCTTGACGCCGATGCTGTGCAGCCGCTTCGTGCGCTCGCATCATGGGGAGAAGCATGGGTGGCTGTTCAACCTGTTCGAGCGTGCTTACGAAGGCACGCTGGCTGCCTATCGCGATTCGCTGACCTGGTCGCTCAAGCATCGCCGTGTGGTTCTTGTGGTTTTTGTGGCGACCTTCGGCTTGACCGCTGTGTTGTACTACCAGGTACCCAAGGATTTTCTGCCTGCCGGAGATACCGGGCAGCTCATCGCCTTTACCGAAGGCGGGCAGGACACCTCGTTCGCCGCCATGTCGGCGCGACAGGTGCAGGTGGCCGAGCTCATCGCTCAGGACCCGGATATTCTTGCGGTCAATTCGAGCGTCGGCGCCGGCGGGCCGCGCGCCACATCGAATTCCGGAACCCTGTTCCTGCGCCTCAAACCGCACGGTGAGCGCAAGTCCAAGCCGGCCGAGATCATTGCGCGCCTGCGCGGCAAGGTGTCCTCCGTGCCCGGCATTCGCGTTTCGCTGCAGAACCCGCCGCCGATCCGTATCGGTGGGCAGCTGACTTCCGCGCAGTACCAATACACCCTGCAGGGCGCGGATATTGACGAGCTGTATTCCTGGTCAAACCAGTTCCTGGCGCGCTTTCGCAAGATCGAAGGCCTGCAGGATGTGACCTCGAACCTGTTCAACAACAGCCCGACGGTCACGCTCGACATCGATCGCGACAAGCTGCCGCAACTGGGGCTCACCGTGAGCCAGGTGCAGGAGGCGTTGACCAGTTCGTTTTCCAGCCGCCAGGTCTCGACCATTTACGGCTCCACCGCGCAATACCAGGTCATCATGGAAGTCGCGCCTGAATTCCAGAGCGACCCCAGCGCCCTGTCGAAAATCTACGTGCGCTCGCCGCAGGGCAAGCTGATTCCGCTCGATTCGGTGGCGCGCGTGACCCGCAAGAACCAGGCCCTGACGGTCAATCACCAGGGGCAACTGCCTTCTGTCACGATTTCCTTCAACCTGTCGGCCGGTGTCGCCTTGGGTGACGCGGTCGACCGTGTGCGCGCCGCCGAGCGGGAGCTGAAAATGCCGGCCTCGCTCAACGGCTCGTTCCAGGGCACGGCGCAGGCGTTCCAGGATTCGCTCCAGGGTCTGGGCATTCTTTTGATCGTAGCGGTGCTGGTGATCTACATCGTGCTGGGCATCCTCTACGAGAGCTTCATCCACCCGCTGACCATCCTGTCGGGCCTGCCGGCTGCCGGCATGGGCGCACTCCTGACCCTGTACCTGTTCAATATCGATCTTTCGCTCTATGCCTTCGTGGGCATCATCATGCTGATCGGCATCGTCAAGAAAAACGCCATCATGATGATCGACTTTGCCATCGAGCGCGAGCGCGAGCCCGGCGTCACTGCCGAGCAGGCGATCTTCGAGGCCTCGTTGATCCGCTTCCGACCGATCATGATGACCACCATGGCGGCACTGGCCGGCACCCTGCCGATCGCCATCGGTTTCGGGGCCGGGGCCGAGCGCGTGCCCCTGGGCATGGCGGTGGTGGGGGGGCTGGTGGTCTCGCAGTTCCTGACGCTCTACCTGACGCCGGTGATCTATGTCTACATGGACTGGCTGACCAAGAAGCTTTCGGGGTCCGGCAAGGCGCCGGTGGCGCCCGCGCCCGAGGCGGCCGCGGCTTAAGGCCGCGGCGCACCCGCGATGGCCATTACCTTCAAGACCCGTGCCTCGGGCGACGTCACCATGCTCGACGCCAACGCCAAACAGGTGTTGCAGATCATCGGCAAGGAATTCAGTGTGCTCGGCGTGATCACCGCAGCAGAGGCGCCGCAGGCGATTGCGCTTCTCAAGGCGGCGATTGCCGCACAGGGCGAAGAGCGCGGCCCGGATGAAGAGTCCGAACCCGTGGCGGCACGCAACCATGTGCCGCTCAAGACGCGCGTGTGGCCTTTCATCGAGATGCTCGAGCGCGCGCAGGCCGACGCGAAGGACGTTCTCTGGGGCGTGTAGGTCCGCGCCCTTCGTGGTGCGGCTCCCGTTAGCGCGCCGCGGCCAGCTTGCGGCTTGCCCCCATCTTGCAGGCGATGTCGAACGCGTTCTTCATCGCCTGCGGATTGGCCAGTCCGCGGCCGGCGATGTCGTAGGCGGTGCCGTGCGCGGGCGTGGTGATCGGAATCGGCAGGCCGCACTGCACGGTCACGCCGCGCTCGAAGCCCATCAGCTTCATCGCGATCTGGCCCTGGTCGTGGTACATCGTGACTACGCCATCGTAGCCCGAGCCGTCGGTCTTGATCGCTCGCACGAACGCAGTGTCGGCCGAGAATGGGCCGTCGGCGGCGAAGCCGCGCGCGGCCGCCAGTTTCACGCCCGGTTCGATGATGCGGCTTTCTTCATCGCCATAGTTGCCGTTGTCGCCGTTATGCGGATTCAGGCCGCATACCGCGACCCGCGGTCTGGCATTGCCGGTCGCGCGCAAGGCCTCGGTGATCATGCGGATGGCGTCGGCCACCTTGTCGGCCGTCAACAGATTGCTCACTTCCTTGAGCGGCACATGCGAGGTGACGCGCGAGGTCCACAGGTTTTCCAGCACATTGAGTTCGCCGCACACGCCGTGGTGGTCGAGCAGTTCGGCGAACCAGCGCATTTCATCCTCCTGGTGCATGCCGCCGGCCCGCAATGCGCCCTTGTTGAGCGGCGCGAAGCACAGCGCATCGGCTCTACCTGCGGACACCAGGCGCGCACCCTCTGTGAGCGCATCAAGCATGAAGCGCCCGTTGTTCTCGCTCACCACGCCACGCGCAAAGGCCGGTGCGTCAAGCCCGGCCCAATCGTGCACGCGCACTCCGGGTGGCGTGGCACTGGCGGCTCCGGCTGCTGCGGCGCCTTCGGCGAAGGTGGCGCGGTTGCCGATCAGGATCAGCTCGGCACGAGCCGCGGTTTCAGGCGCAACCAGGAGGCGCGCGGTCAGTTCCGGGCCGATGCCGGCCGGGTCGCCGGTGAAAAGTGCGATGACAGGTCGCGCGCCGGAACGTTGGCGTTGACCGCCAGCACGTTGGGCACGGTGACGATCAGCGCGATCGGCGTCAGGTCCTTGATCGGATCGAAGCCAAGCTTCATCAGGTGCGGTGCGATCGCCTGGCCGGTGTTGGTGGCCGCCAGCAGGGTATGGCCGTCGGGAGGTGCCTTGGCGGTCAAGTCGGCGGCGATGGTGTTGGAGGCGCCGGGCCGGTTCTCGACTACAAAGCTGGCCTTGAAAGCGTCGCCGAATTTCTCGGCCAGCATGCGCGCGATGATGTCGGTGCCGCCGCCGGCGGAGGCGCCGACCATGATTCTTACCGGCTTTGCGGGGTAGGGTTGGGCGAGCGCCTGCGGAACAACGAGAAACGCGGCACAGGCAAGGGCGATGGCTTTGAGCTGGTTTGTATTTCGTGGTTTGTAATCATGCAGCCTGCCCGACCCTTGGCGCCGAGTCCGGGAACATGAATTCAGGGCCAGCGTGCGCGGGCCAGCGCCGCCGCCTACGCGGCGCCCTGCAGTATTCGCACCAAGGTCAGCTGCAGCACCTTGGCGTCCGCGCTGGCGCGGTGACGCGCCATCTTCAGTTCAGCCACCACTTGCTCCTTGACGCCCGCCCAGCGCCCAGCCTGCGTATCATCGAGCAGCTTGCGCGAAGATTCGAGCTTGAAGCGCATCGGCAACTCGGCCACATCGAACAGCTTCGCCAGCCAGGCATAGTCGTTGCCCCAGGCATCGCTGTAGACGGTCTGCCCGCGCAACAAGTCATTCACATGGTGCGCCACTTCAACCAGGGGCTTGCCGTGCTGCAGCAGAATAGGGCGCGAGATGTGGTGTACCGCTTCCGCCGCTTCATCCCAGTGGGTCCAGGCAGGGTCGGGTTGCACCAGGGCGCAATACATGTCGCCGGCCGGCGTGATGAGCCCGACCTCGATGGGATAGCTGCGCCCGCCGAGGCCGGAGGCCTCGACATCGATAAAGGCCGGGGTTTGCATGTCTGTCTTTGTCTCAACGTTGGGGGCGGCTCGCCGCCTTGCGGATTCTACGGGTCAGCAGTGTTCGGCGCACCGGGGTTTAAGCTTGCAGGATTGCGCGCAACCTCACGCGACCAATGATGGATGTCCAGGAAAGCCAGCAATGAGCATGCCAGCCGGTCAGGAGTTGTTGGTGATGCCGCGCAACACGCGCGAAGTCGAGGCTGCCACCCGGCGCGCGCGGGCGCGCCTGACCAAGACCGCTGCCTGGGCCTCGGCTGCGTCGGTGATCCCGCTGCCGGGCTTCGACATCGCGGTGGACGCAGCGGCGCTGATCAGGCTGATTCCCGAGATCAATCGCGAGTTCGGCCTGACGCCGGCGCAGATCGAGCAGTTGTCACCCAACAAGCAATTGATTGTCTACAAGGCAATCGTCGCCGTCGGCGGCGCGATGGTGGGCAAGTTGATCACCCGTGAACTGGTGGTCGAGGCGCTCAAGGCGGTCGGCGTGCGCCTGACTGTCAAGCAGGTAGCGAAGTACGTGCCGCTCGCCGGGCAGGCTTTGTCGGCCGCGATCGGCTACGCCGCCATGCAGTATGTGGGACGCGCGCACATTCGCGAATGCGCACGCGTGGTCGAGTTGGTGCGTCAGCTGAGGTAGGCCAGATGGGTGCAACGGCGCGTACCGTGACGCCTTTGTGCCCCAATCTGTTCAGGCAGTGCTGTCGCCGTCCAGGTACATCCAGCTGCCATTCTCGAGCACGAAGCGGCTGCTTTCTTGCAGGCGCTGCGCGCGCCCGCCGATCTTGAAGCGTGCGACGAACTCAACGCCGGCGTGGCGCTCATCTTGTTGCGTGACAGCGCGGATCTCCAGGCCCAGCCAGCGGGGTTTCGGCGGCTCGAACCCCAAACCGGACGGCCGCGTCGACGGATGCCAGGTGGCCAGCAGGTAAGCGGGGTTTTCCAGCACATAAGCGCTGTAGCGCGAGCGCATCAGCGCTTCCGCGGTGGGCGCGGCGGTGTCGCCGTCGATATAGCGCCCGCAACAAGCGGCGTAGGTGGCGGCCTTGCCGCAAGGGCAGGCCGGGGGAACAGACCTTGATCGATCTCTCATGGTCGCAGTCGGCTTTTTCGACGTCACGCGCTGGCAAAAAGCGCAGGCGAAAAAAAAGCGGACATATGCCCGCTTTTTCCGAAGCAGAGAGAATTTACTTCTTTTTCTCGTCTTTCTTGGCTTCAGGCTTCTTGTCGTCTTTCTTGGCTTCCGCCTTTTTCTCGTCTTTCTTGTCGGCAGCGATAGCAACCGAAGCGGTGGAAGCGAAGGCGCCGGCGATGATCAGGGCAAGCAGTTTTTGCATGGTATCTCCTCTCGATATCGAAAAAATCGGGCAGGTGCCCGATAAAAATGGGCAGATGCCCGATGAGTTAACGCAACCTGTTTCTTGCAGGTTGACAAATGTTAGCAAGAAAAATTGCCTTTGGGCAAGGCTCTGCGAATCGGGGAAAACCCTTTGTTTTCATCGAGTTTCGCCCGTAACTTCAATATCATCGCGGGCCTGGCTCGCCAAGTCTGCTAAAATATGCCTTTCGTGCTGCCCCCGACCTTGCCTTTCAGGCCTCCAGTCGTCGCCGGTACGCCCATCCACAAACGCCCGCAGCGCCGCGCCGGATCACCCCGGTTCCCGTGGCATGCCGGGCCATGAACCAAAAGAAACCTGATGCCATTTTCCAGTCTCGGCCTGTCCGAGCCCATTCTTCGCGCCGTGCATGATGCCGGCTACACCCTTCCAACCCCGATCCAGCTGCAAGCCATTCCGGCGGTGTTGGCCGGCGGTGACCTGCTGGCTGGCGCCCAGACCGGCACCGGCAAGACAGCGGGCTTCGTGCTGCCGATTCTCGAGCGCCTCTCGGCTGGCACCAAGCCGAGCTCGCCCTTCGGCCCCCGCCCGGTGCGCTGCCTGATCCTCACACCCACCCGCGAACTTGCGGCGCAGATCGAGGAGTCGGTGCGCACCTACGGCAAATACCTGAAGATCAAATCCACGGTGATCTATGGCGGCGTTGGCATCAACCCGCAGATCGACGCCTTGCGCAAGGGTGTCGACATAGTGGTGGCCACGCCCGGTCGCCTGCTCGACCTGCACCAGCAACGCGCCATCAACCTCACCAACATCGAGATCCTGGTGCTTGATGAAGCCGATCGCATGCTCGACATGGGCTTCATCCACGATATCAAGCGCATTCTGGCGCTGTTGCCCAGGGGGCGGCAGAACCTGTTGTTCTCGGCCACGTTTTCTGAAGAAATCAAGACCCTGGCCGATGGCCTGCTGAACAAGCCTGCGATGATCGAGGTGGCACGGCGCAATTCGACGGTGGAAATCATTTCGCAGAAGGTGCATCCGGTGGACCGCCATCGCAAGGCTGAAATGCTGGCGCACCTGATCAAGGAACACAACTGGTTCCAGGTGCTGGTATTCACCCGCACCAAGCATGGTGCCAACCGCCTGGCCGAGCAACTGGGCGCCAAGGGCATTCCCTCGCTTGCGATTCACGGCAACAAGAGCCAGGGGGCGCGCACGCGTGCCCTGGCCGAGTTCAAGAGCAACAAGCTGCAGGCGCTGGTGGCCACCGATATCGCCGCGCGCGGCATCGACATCGACCAGCTGCCGCATGTGGTCAATTACGATTTGCCCAACGTGCCCGAGGATTACGTGCACCGCATCGGCCGTACCGGGCGCGCCGGCGCCACCGGCGAGGCGATTTCACTGGTGTGCGTCGACGAGCATGGGTTTCTGCGCGATATCGAACGCCTGATCAAGCGCGAGATTCCGAGCCAGGTGATTCCCGGTTTCGAACCCGATCCGCATGCCCGGCCGGAGCCGATCCAGACCGGCGCGCGGCGCCCGCAGGGACGTGGCCGCGCCGGCGCGCCGCGCTCAAACGGTGCCGGTCAGGGCCGCTTCGCGCCGCGCACCAATACGTCCGCCGCGGCCAAGCCGCGGCCGGTGCAGCGCGTCGGCGGCAGTGGCGCGGCGACGGCCGCGCCCTCCGG
>JBEIFV010000189.1:0-11088 GCA_040382235.1 Burkholderiales bacterium | reverse complement strand
TCGAAGGCGGCATCGATCACGTGCGGGTCGATGCCGTGCCCCACCAGATAGAAGAACCCGGTATCGCGGCAGGCGCGTTCGATGTTTGCTGCAACTTCGCTACGCGCCGCCGGGCCGCCTGCGGCCAGGCGGCTGAAGTCTATGATCGGGAGCTGCTCGGCCATGCGATTACTTCGCAAACACCATGCGGTCGCTCTTGGACGGCAGGAAAGACGAATTGAACATGTTGTCCACCACCGGCGATGTCTTGAGTGCGAATGCAGCGACTACCTCCGCGGTGGAATTTTCCAGGCGCACCTTGTTGACCGCGCCGATGCCGTTGGCCACCGTGTTGGCGGTCTTGACCGAGATATCGATGGCCATCTTGAGGCGGCGCGTTTCAAGCGGCAGGTCGATCAGCGGATCGCGTGCCTTGACGTATTGCATCGCCGCGTCGGGGTTCTGGACCACGTCGCGAACGCCCTTGACCATCGCGCGATTGAAGCGCCGGATCGCGTCCGGCTGCTCGGCGATGAATTTCGGGCTGGCCACGATGAAGCTGCCGTAGAGCGTGGCGCCGTGTTCGGCGTACTTGAAGGCGACGATATCCTCTTCCTTGGCGCCGCGCTGCAGCAGGCTGAATTGATCGACGGCCACCAACTCCGAATCCAGATGCGGGCTACCGGCCAGTTGCTCCAGGCAGTTGCGCACCGCCTGATTCAGGCACTTACCCATCAACAAAGCGGCTTTTTGGCTTGCTTGGCGATGCGGTCGCCAAACGACAAGGCAAAGTCCACATGCGATTTCGCAACATGAGTGCGCAAACATTGCGTGTCAGTTGCTTTGTGCACGCACAGAAGAACGACCGCGCGAGGGTTTGGCCAACGCCAACTTGCTTCCGCGCCATTGACGGCCGCCTCAAAAATCCCCCCAGCGCGCATGAATCGCAGCCAGCGCCGCCAACGCAGCGGTTTCCGTGCGCATGACGCGCGGCCCCAGCAATATCGGCTGGAACCCGGCCGTTTGCGCCAGCGATTCTTCCGCATCGGACAAGCCGGCCTCCGGGCCGATCAACAGCGTCACCGGCGTGCCTGCCTCGGGTCTGGGCAGGCTGGAAAAACGCGTGGCGTGCACCGGCGAGAGCATCAGCTTCAAGCCTGCCTGACCCCGCACGGCAGCTAGCCAATGGTCGATCGGGCTTGTCGCGGCGATTTCTGGAATGCGGTTGCGCCCGCATTGCTCGCAGGCGCTTTGCGCGATGGCGCGCCAGTGCAAAAGGCGCTTGGCAGCGCGCTCCGGGTTCAGGCGCAGCACCGAGCGTGAAGCCGCCAGCGGCACAATCGCCGCGGCGCCCAGCTCGACCGACTTTTCGACCACCCAGTCCATCTTGTCGCCACCAGCCAGGCATTGCGCGATGGTGACCGGGTAGGGGGCTTCGGCCTCGCGCTGCCGGAATTCGAGAACATCGAGCGTGACCTGCTTTTTTGTCACCGTCATCAGGCGGGCGCGAAATTCGCCGCCAAGGCCGTTCAACAGGGTGACTTCGTCGCCAGCGGTCAGGCGCAGCACGTCGCGCGCGTGGTGGGCGGGCTTGTCGGGCAGGGTCAGGCTTTGGCCGGCGGCGATCCCGCCTGGGCAGAACAGGCGCGCAATCATGCTTCTTCCCCGCGTTGCATGCATTGCAGCCGGCTGCGCGTGGGGTTGAAAAAAGTGAGCATCACATCACGCAGGGCGTGAGCCTTGGCCGAATTGTCAGCGCCGAAGTTGCAAACGTAGATATCGAGCGTGACGCCCTGCTTTTCCGGCCAGGTGTGTACCGCCATGTGCGATTCGGCCAAGAGAACCACGGCGGTGATGCCGGCCTCGCCCGGAAAGGCATGAAACAGCTGGTTCACCGGCGTCAGCCCGGCGTTCCGCACCGCCTCCAGGCAGAATTCGCGCAGGCTTTCCATGCCGGTCAGGCGCTCAAGCGGGCAGCGGCAATCGAACAGGTCGCCGGTCAGGTGCAGGCCCTGCATGGAAGTGAGTGCGATTCGGCGACAGGGGTTGGTGGAAGCGCAGTTTGCGCCAAGTCAAGCCGGCTGCAAATGAGCCAGGTGCAAGGCGACGAGCACGTATAATTATAAGTTCTCCGCCTGCCATGACTCCGCCGGCCGCAAGCATCGCGTGGGGAAGGGCGCGGAGTCCCGGCTGCACCGGCTCCACCTTCCCTTTCAAGCCTGATCGATGACTGCCCCAGCCACACCTGCCACACTGGCAAATGCCATTCGCGCCCTCGCCATGGACGCCGTCCAGCAGGCCAATTCCGGTCATCCGGGCATGCCGATGGGCATGGCCGATATCGCGGTGGCCCTTTGGAATCGCCATTTGCGCCACAACCCCGCCAATCCGCATTGGGCCGACCGCGACCGCTTCGTGGTGTCCAATGGCCATGGTTCGATGCTGCTGTATGCCTTGCTGCATTTGACCGGATACGATTTGCCGATCGATGAGCTGAAGAAATTCCGCCAGTTGCATTCCAGGACCCCCGGCCATCCCGAATACGGCATGACGCCCGGTGTCGAGACCACCACCGGCCCGCTCGGGCAGGGCCTGGCCAATGCGGTCGGCATGGCGCTGGCCGAGGAATTGATGGCAACCGCCTTCAACCGGCCCGGCCATACCATCGTCGATCATCACACCTACGTGTTCCTGGGCGACGGCTGCCTGATGGAGGGCATTTCGCATGAAGCCTCATCGCTGGCCGGCACCCTGGGTTTGTCCAAGCTGATCGCGCTGTACGACGACAACGGCATTTCGATCGACGGCAAGACCGCCGGCTGGTTCACCGACGACACGCCAAAGCGCTTCGAGGCCTACGGCTGGCATGTGATTCCGAATGTGGATGGGCATGACGTCGAGGCGGTCGATGCGGCGATCAAGGCCGCCAAGGCGGAGACCACGCGCCCGAGCATGATTTGCTGCAAGACCGTCATCGGTCGCGGCGCGCCCACCCGGGCTGGCACCGCCAAGGCGCATGGCGAGGCACTGGGAAAGGAAGAGATCGCCGGCACGCGCGCTGCGCTTGGCTGGAACCATGAACCCTTCGTGATTCCGTCCCAGGTGTATGCAGGCTGGAACGCGCGCGAATGCGGCGGACTGCTCGAAAAAGCCTGGGATGAAAAATTTGCCGCCTATGCCGCCGCGCATCCCGACCTGGCCGCCGAATTCCGGCGCCGCATGGCTGGCGACCTGCCCGCCCACTGGAATGCAAGCGTGGCCGCGCTGATCGATGGCGCCAACGCCAAGGCCGAGACCGTGGCCACGCGCAAGGCTTCGCAGGGTGCGATCGCCGGCATCGCGCCGTTGCTGCCGGAATTGATCGGCGGCTCGGCCGACCTGATGGGCAGTGTGTTCACCAACTGGCCCGGCAGCCAGGTGGTCGCGCGTGGTGTGGACGGCCGGCTTGGCGGCAACATCGTCAATTTCGGCGTGCGCGAATTCGCCATGGCGGCGATCACCAACGGCATGAGCCTGCACGGCGGCTTCATTCCCGAGACCGGCACCTTCCTGACCTTCTCCGACTACTCGCGCAATGCCTTGCGCATGGCGTCGCTGATGAAATTGCGCAACGTGTTTGTCTTCACCCATGATTCCATCGGCGTTGGCGAAGACGGCCCGACCCATCAACCGGTCGAGCATGTATCGAGCCTGCGCCTGATTCCAGGCATGCACTTGTGGCGGCCCTGCGACACGGTCGAATCGGCGGTCGCCTGGGCGCGCGCGGTGGAACGTCGCGACGGTCCAAGCTGCCTGATTTTCACGCGCCAGAATTCGTTGTTTCAGGCACGTTCGGGTGCCGCCATCGAAGAGATATCGCGTGGCGGCTACGTACTGGCCGAGGCCGATGGACCGCTGCGCGCGATCATCATCGCCACCGGATCGGAAGTTGAGCTTGCCAGCGCCGCGCGCCTGCAACTGGCCGCCGCGGGCATCGCGGTGAGGGTGGTGTCGATGCCGTGCACCCAGGTGTTTGACGCGCAGGACGCGGCCTACCGTCAAGCGGTGCTGCCGCGCGGCGTGCCGCGGGTGGCGGTGGAAGCCGGCGTCAGTGATTTTTGGCACAAGTATGTCGGCCTGGAAGGCCGGGTGATTGGCATCGACCGCTTCGGCGAATCGGCGCCGTTCAAGGATTTATTCAAGTTTTTCGGTTTCACCGCCGACCATGTGGCGCAGGCTGTCAATGAAGTGATTTGAATCCGGTTCCACCGCGACCCGGATTTATCGGGCGGCGGTGGCGGGCAACCACGGCCGTGCTTGGGCACGGCGAAATCATCCAATGGAGAAATGTATGACTATCAGAGTGGCGATCAACGGTTATGGCCGGATCGGACGCAACATCCTGCGCGCCCATTACGAAGGTGGCAAGAAGCACGACATCGAGGTCGTCGCCATCAATGACCTGGGCGACGTCAAGACCAACGTGCACCTGACCAAGTACGATACCGCGCACGGCAAGTTTCCCGGCACCGTCGGCATCGAGGGCGAGTTCATGGTCGTCAACGGCGACAAGGTCAAGGTGCTGGCCAACCGCGACCCCGCGAAGCTGCCGTGGGCCGAACTGGGCGTGGACGTGGTGCTCGAATGCACCGGCTTTTTCACCAGCAAGGAAAAGGCCTCGGCGCATATCGCCGGCGGCGCGAAAAAGGTCATCATTTCCGCCCCCGGCGGCAAGGATGTAGATGCCACCGTGGTCTACGGCGTCAACCATGGCGTGCTCAAGGCTTCGCATACCGTGATTTCCAACGCCTCCTGCACCACCAATTGCTTAGCGCCGCTGGTCAAGCCCCTGCACGACAAGATCGGCCTGGTAAGCGGCCTCATGACCACCATCCATGCCTACACCAACGATCAGGTGCTGACGGATGTGTATCACGAGGATCTGCGGCGCGCTCGCTCGGCCTCGCAGAACATGATTCCCACCAAGACCGGCGCTGCGGCCGCCGTCGGCCTGGTGCTGCCGGAATTGAACGGCAAGCTCGACGGCTATGCGATGCGCGTGCCGACCATCAATGTCTCGATGGTCGACCTGACCTTCATTGCGCGGCGCCCGACCACCGTCGATGAAGTCAATGCCATCATGCGCGAAGCCGCCAACGGTGCGTTGCAGGGCATCCTGGACTACACCAGCGAACCGCTGGTGTCTTCCGACTTCAACCACAATCCGGCGTCCTCGACCTTCGATTCCTCGCTGACCAAGGTGGCCGAAGGTACGCTGGTCAAGGTAGGTGCGTGGTACGACAACGAATGGGGTTTCAGTAACCGCATGCTCGATACGACGGTTGCGCTGATGTCCGCGAAGTAATCCTGCAACAGGGCGCGCAAGCGCCCTTTTTTGTATTCGACCGCCATGAACTTCAAACGCCTCTCCGAACAGACCTTAAAGGGCAAACGCGTCTTCATCCGTGCCGACCTGAACGTGCCGCAGGACGACACCGGCAGGATCACCGACGACACGCGCATCCGCGCCTCGGTGCCGGGTATCCGTTTCGCACTCGACGCCGGTGCCGCCGTGATGGTCACCTCCCATCTGGGGCGCCCCACCGAAGGCGAGGTCAGGCCGCAGGACTCGCTGGCGCCGGTGGCTGCCCGCCTGTCCGAACTGCTGGGACGCGCGGTCGCGCTCAGGACCCACTGGGTCGACGGCGTCGCGGTGGCGCCGGGTGAGCTGGTGCTGCTCGAAAACTGCCGCTGCAACAAGGGCGAGAAAAAGAACGACGACGCGCTCGCGCAAAAAATGGCGAAGCTGTGCGACATCTATGTGAATGACGCGTTCGGCACCGCCCATCGTGCCGAGGCCACCACCCACGGCATCGCGCGCTACGCCGCGATTGCCTGCGCCGGCCCCCTGATGGCGGCCGAGCTCGATGCGCTGGCAGCGGCTCTGCGCGCGCCGAAGCGGCCGCTGGTGGCGATCGTCGCCGGTTCCAAGGTGTCGACCAAGTTGAGTGTTCTGCAGGCGCTGGCAGGCAAGGTCGATCACATGATTGTCGGCGGCGGCATCGCCAACACCTTCATGCTGGCCCAAGGCCTGGCGATCGGCAAGTCGCTGGCCGAACCTGACATGCTGGCCGAGGCCCGCTCGGTGATCGCCATGATGAAGGCCAAGAATGGATCGGTGCCGATTCCCACCGATGTGGTGGTGGGCAAGGAATTTTCCGCCAGCGCCGCGGCCACCTTGAAGCAGGCCAGCGAAGTGGCGGCCGATGACATGATTTTCGACATCGGTCCGGTGAGTGCGGGTGCGCTCGCCGGCATCATCGCCGCCGCCGGCACGATCGTCTGGAATGGCCCGGTCGGCGTGTTCGAATTCGACCAGTTCGGCGCCGGCACGCGGGCGGTTGCCGAGGCGATCGCGGCGTCGAAGGCGTTTTCGATCGCCGGCGGCGGCGACACCATCGCCGCGATCAACAAATACGGCGTGGCTTCCGGCATCGATTACATCTCCACCGCCGGCGGCGCTTTTCTGGAATTTCTCGAAGGCAAACCCCTGCCCGCGGTCGAGATGCTCCTGCAGCGTGCTGCCAACTGAGGCCTCACCTACCGAGCCGGTTTCCGCCGGGTCATGCCTTCAACCAAGGAATTCGCATGCCACGCAGCACCAAGATCGTCGCCACCCTGGGTCCCGCGTCCAGTTCGCCTGACATCCTCGAGCGACTGCTGCGCGCCGGTGTCGACGTCGTGCGCCTGAACTTCAGCCACGGGTCGGCCGAGGATCACATCGCGCGTGCCAAGCTGGTGCGCGAAACCGCCCAGCGCATCGGCAAGCCGGTGGCCTTGATGGCTGATCTGCAGGGGCCGAAGATCCGCGTCGGCAAATTCGCGGATGGCCGCGTGACCCTGGTTGCCGGCGAGCCCTTCATTCTCGATGCGTCGCGCACCGAACCGGGCGATATCGGCGCGGTTGGACTCGACTATCGGGACCTGCCGCGCGATGTCAGGCCCGGCGACAAGCTGTTGCTCAACGACGGCATGATCGTGCTGGTAGTCGAATCCGTGCGCGGCGAGCGGGTGCACACGGTGGTCAAGGTCGGCGGCGAGCTGTCCAACCACAAGGGCATCAACAAGCTGGGCGGCGGCCTGACCGCGCCGGCGCTGACGGCCAAGGACATGGATGACATCAAGACCGCGGTGGCATTCCGCTGCGATTACCTGGCGATCAGCTTTCCCAAGAACGCCACCGACATGGAAATGGCGCGCCAGCTGGCCAATGTGGCCGGCGAGCAATTCCGCCACCGGCCCGCATTGATTGCCAAGATCGAGCGTAGCGAGGCGATTCCGCAGCTTGAGGCGATCCTGCGCGCCAGCGATGGCATCATGGTCGCGCGTGGCGACCTGGCGGTCGAGGTCGGCAATGCGGCGGTGCCGGCGCTGCAAAAGCGCATGATCCGCATGGCGCGCGAGATGGACAAGATCACCATCACCGCCACCCAGATGATGGAGTCGATGATTTCCGCGCCGGTGCCCACGCGTGCCGAGGTCAGCGATGTGGCCCATGCTGTGCTCGACGGCACCGACGCGGTGATGCTGAGCGCCGAGACCGCAAGCGGCAAGTTCCCGGTCGAGACCGTGGAGCACATGGCGCTGATCGCCGCCGAAGCCGAGATCGCCGACGAAGTGACCCTGGACAGCGATTTCACCAATCGCCATTTCGGTCGCATCGACCAGACCATCGCCATGGGCGCGCTCTTCACCGCACACCACCTGGGCTGCAAGGCGATCATCGCGCTGACCGAGAGCGGATCCACCGCCCTGTGGATGAGCCGCCACAACATTCATGTGCCGATCTACGGCATGACCTCGAAGACCGACTCGGAGCGGCGCATGACTCTATACCGCAACGTGCGGCCGATCCTGATGCCCCTGCTCGCCGACCGCGACCAGGCGCTGGTCGAAGCCGAGCGCCTGCTGGTCGGGCGCGGTGTGCTGGTGTCCGGCGATACGTATGCGATCACCTGCGGTGAGCCGATGGGGCACCCCGGTGGCACCAACATGCTCAAGGTATGCCGGGTCGAATAGACCGCAACGCGCCACCCCGGGTCGAGATCGCAGCTTGAAACAGCCGGGCCTGTCGCATCACCAACGGGGTTTGATGATGACCGAGAAACGCTACATCCGCTGGTTCGCCGAACTGTCTCTCGCCGATCTGCCGCTGGTGGGGGGCAAGAACGCATCCCTGGGTGAAATGTTTCGCGAACTGATGCCTCTCGGTGTGCGCATTCCCGACGGTTTCGCATTGACGGCCGAAACCTACCGCGAAGCGCTCGACGCCGTCGGCGCATGGGACGAGTTGCACCGCCTGCTCGATGGTCTCGACAAGCGCGACGTCGGCGCGCTGGCAGGGGCGGCGGCGCGCTGTCGCGAAATCGTCTATGCGACACCGTTGCCGGCGGCCGCGCAAAAGCAGTTGCGCGAGGCCTGGCGCACGCTCAAGGCACGGGTCGGCCCCGATCTGAGTGTGGCCGTGCGCAGTTCGGCCACGGCGGAGGACTTGCCCACCGCCAGCTTCGCCGGGCAGCATGACACGTATCTGAACGTTGCCGGGGAAGAGCAGCTGCTCGATGCGGTCAAGCGTTGCCTGGCGTCGCTGTTCACCGACCGCGCGATCTCCTATCGCACCGACCAGGGTTTCGATCATTTCAAGGTGTCGCTGTCGGTCGCGGTGATGCAGATGGTGCGCAGCGACTTGGCCGCCTCCGGCGTGATGTTCAGCATTGACACCGAATCGGGCCATCCCGACATGGTGTTCATCACCGGCGCCTGGGGCCTGGGCGAGAATGTGGTGCAGGGTACTGTCGATCCGGACGAGTTCTACGTGCACAAGCCGACCTACCGGCAGGGCTTTCGCAGCGTGCTGCGGCGTACCCTCGGCGACAAGCAGGTGCGCATGGTTTACGCGCCGGGCCGCACCCGTGAACCTGTGATCAATCGCCCCACGCCGAAGGCGGACCGTGCGCGTTTTTGCCTGACCGACGCGGATGTGCTCGAACTGGCCGGGGCGGCAATCAAGATCGAAGATCATTACAGCCGCCTGGCTGGCGAACTGCGTCCGATGGATATCGAATGGGCCAAGGATGGTCCCGACGGCGCCCTTTACATTGTGCAGGCGCGCCCCGAGACGGTGGCGGCACGGCGCAGCGCCACCTTGCTCGAGGAGTTCGTGCTCGATGGCGAAGGCCCGGTCAAGGCGATCGGGCGGGCGGTCGGCGCGCGGGTCGCCAGCGGTGCCTTGCGGCTGGTCACCGATGCGCGGCACCTGGCGCAATTCAAGCCCGGGGAGGTGCTGGTGGCCGACACCACCACGCCCGACTGGGAACCGGTGATGAAGACGGCCGCGGCGATTGTCACCAATCGCGGCGGCCGCACCTGCCATGCGGCGATCGTCGCGCGTGAACTCGGCATTCCGGCCGTGGTGGGGGCCGAGCATGCCACCGAAGTGCTGCGCGATGGCGAGATCGTTACCGTTTCGTGTGCGGAGGGAGCGATCGGCAAGGTCTACGAGGGCCTGGTGCCGCATCATCGCCAGGTGACCGACCTGAGCGGGCTGGAAAAGCCCGCCACCGAGATCATGGTCAACCTTGGCAATCCCGAGCTGGCATTCCAGACCAGCATGCTGCCGTGCGACGGGGTCGGGTTGGCGCGCATGGAATTCATCATCAGCGAATACATCAAGGTTCACCCGATGGCGGTGCTGCATCCGGAGCGCATCCGTGACACAGCCGAGCGCGCGCGGGTCGAGGCCATGTGGGCCGGACACGCCGACGGCGCCAGCTACTTCATCGAGCGCCTGGCCGAAGGCGTGGGCACCATCGCAGCCGCGTTTTTCCCGCGGCCGGTGATCGTCCGCCTGTCCGATTTCAAGAGCAACGAATACGCCGCCCTGATGGGCGGGCGCGATTTCGAGCCCTTGGAGGCAAACCCGATGATCGGGTTTCGCGGCGCCGGGCGTTACGTTCATCCGGCCTATGCGGAAGGGTTTGCGCTCGAATGCCGCGCCCTCAAGCGTGTGCGCGACCGCATGGGTCTCATCAACTTGAAGCTGATGGTCCCGTTCTGCCGCCGGCTCGATGAGGCGCGCCGCGTGTTGGCGGCGATGGCTGGCGAAGGCCTGGTGCGCGGCGACGACGGGCTGGAAATCTACGTGATGTGCGAGATTCCGAACAACGTATTGCTGATCGACGAATTTGCCCGGTTGTTCGATGGTTTCTCGATCGGGTCGAACGATCTGACGCAACTTACCCTGGGCGTCGACCGTGACAGCGCGATCGTCGCCGAATCGTTCGACGAGCAGGACCCGGGCATGCTGAAGATGCTGAAGCTGGCGGTCGAAGGTGCCAAACGCAACCACCGCCATTCCGGCATCTGCGGTCAGGCGCCGTCGGATCATGTTGAAGTCGCACGCTACCTGGTGGAGCTCGGGATCGACAGCATCAGCCTGACGCCTGATCGGGTGCTGCGCACCATGCAGGCGGTGCGCGAGATCGAGGCGGCCCAAGGGCGCCCGCCGCGTCAGTAAAGCGCTTGGCAAGTCCCTGAAATACGGATTCTCGAGCGAAGGGTCGTATCCATTCAAGATTCTGCTGCAGCGACTTTTTCAGCCTACGGACTTGTTCAGTGTTTCCTTGGGCGCGCCCCCCAAGCGTTGGTTGGCGCACCAACCGGGCGCGGGGGTTCGTGCATGGCGGACTGGTAGAATCATTGGTCCGAAATTCGCAGCCAAGCCGCAGGCGCGGCGGCCGCGCCACACCTGATCGCAACTTTCCTGAGGGTCTTTCGATGCCACTGGTTTCCATGCGCCAACTTCTCGATCACGCGGCTGAAAACGGCTACGGCCTGCCGGCCTTCAACGTCAACAACCTGGAGCAGGTGCAGGCCATCATGGAAGCGGCCTCCGAGACCGATTCGCCGGTGATCATGCAAGCTTCGGCCGGTGCGCGCAAATATGCCGGCGAAACCTTCCTCAAATACCTGATCCAGGCCGCGGTCGACACCTACCCCCACATTCCGCTGGTCATGCACCAGGACCACGGGCAGAACCCCGATGTGTGCCAGGGCGCGATCAACCTCGGT
>JBEIFV010000188.1:0-11148 GCA_040382235.1 Burkholderiales bacterium | reverse complement strand
CGCGATGGGCAATCGCATCGCGCAGCATATTGAACGGCGCTTCGGCTATTACGCGGTCACCATCCCGCCGGGCGTGGACCGCGCCCGGCGGCCGTTCCTGAACATCGCGCTTGCCGCCGAGCTCGCGGGCTGCGGTTCACCGAGCTTGGCCGGGCCGGTACTGCATCCGGATTTCGGCTTCATGTACTACACCGCGGTGCTTACCACCTTGCCCTTGCCGGTGGACGGGCCGCTTTCGACACCTGCCTGTCCCGCACCCGAATGCATGACCATGTGGGACGATCTGGGCACCACGCCTTGCATGGCGACCTGTCCGATCGACGACGGTGGTTGCCTTGGCGGCAAGCTTGAGGATGGCCGCGTCAAGGAGCGTCGCTACGATGTCGCGCGCTGCACCACCCGTGTGCAAACCTCGTTCATCCCGGGCTTTCAGAAGGCACTGGAAGCGGTGTTCGACGAGCCGGAAAAGGAGAAGCGCAAGATGATCCTTTATTCCTCGCAGTTCACCCGCACGCTTTGGTCGATGTCGTATTCGAATGTCAGCCAGGGCCAGTGCTTCGAATGCATGCGGGTATGCCCGGTCGGATCGAAACAGCGCAATCTGCTGTGAGGAAACACCGAATAGGTCCGCATGGAACAATCGTCGCTTTTGCGTCGCCTCGAATTGTTTCAAGACTACCGTCAGACAGTCCGCGTGTCAGGGACCTATTCAGCGTTTTTTAGGAGGAATGGTTATGGGTTTCTATTTCGTCGATCCCGAGCTTTACCGCAAGTACAAGGATCAGGTGCTGTCGATGTCGCAGGCGATCCAGATCAACTATCCCGAGCACCTGCCGCCGGAGAGACGCCAGCCCGGTTTTTCAGACCGGCAGATCGCCGAGAAGCTCGGCATCGAGGAGCGCGTGGTGCGGGAGATTCGCTGTGTGGCCGAGCGCGAGTATTACCCGGTGGATGAATGGGAGCGCGCGCTCGAGTTCAAGGACCGCGCCTGCAAGGGCTATGCCGAAAACGGCGTTGCTTACGCGACCAAGAAGTACATCGATCGCGCCAAGGCGGCCAAGGCTTCCGGCTCTGCCTGAGAGAGGATAGTCCATGCTCTCGATGTCTTCGGCGCTGCAGCGCGCGCGTCGCCAACACGCCAGCCTGCCGGCGATCATCGAGCCGGATCGGATCTACACCTGGGGCGAGCACGTCCTGCGGGTGGCGCGCCTGGCCGCTGCGCTGCGCGCACTGGGCATGGCACCTGGTGCGCGCATCGGCATCTTGTCGCGCAACTCGTTTCGCCAGGCCGAATTGCTGCATGCGGGCTACTGGTCGGGTGTGATTCCGGTGCCGGTCAACGTGCGACTGGCGCCGCGCGAGATCGCGTTCGTGCTTGAGGATGCCGATTGCGCGCTGCTCGCCGTCGACCCGGTGCTGCTGGCCCTGCTCGATCGCGAAGAGCTTCTGCCTTGGCGCGAGCGTGCCATAGTGCTGGGCGCAGACGGCGCCGGCCGACGCTCGCATGATGACCTGATCGCATCCGCCGATGCGCTCCCGGCGCGCGACGCCGGCGAAGATGAGGACGCGATCCTGCTCTACACCGGTGGCACCACCGGGCGCGCGAAGGGAGTTCGCCTCACGCACCGCAACATCGCATCCAACGGATTGCAGGTCGGCCTCACATTGGGCATCCGGCACGACGACATTTACCTGCACGTCGCGCCGATGTTCCATTCGGCGGACTTGCTCGGGTCGGCCCTGACCCTGACCGGTGGCGCGCACGTCTATCTGCCGGAGTTCAATCCGCTGGCGTTCCTGGCGGCGATCGAGCGCCATCGGGTCACCTTCACCATGCTGGCCCCGACCATGCTGATCATGGTGCTGCAGCATGCGGATTTCGGCAGGTTTGATCTGTCTTCGTTGCGCATCCAGGTGTATGGCAGTTCGCCCATGGCCGAGAGCTGGATCCGGCGCGCTCTGGAAGCCCTGCCGGCGGCCAAGGTCACGCAAGGCTACGGTCTTACCGAGACCGCGCCGATTCTCTCGTTCTTCGAGCATCGCCATCATCTCGAGGCGCTCGCCAGCGGCAACACGGCGCGCCTGGCGTGTGCCGGCAAGACGCTGCCCGGCGTCGACCTGCGCATCGTCGACGATGCGGGCAACGAGGTGCCGACCGGCGCCTCGGGCGAGGTGATCGTGCGCGGTCCCAACATCACACCGGGCTATTACGGCCTGCCGGAGGCCAACCGCGAGACCTTTCGCAACGGCTGGTTCCATACCGGCGACATCGGTCGCGAAGATGAAGAAGGGTTCTTGTATCTGCAGGACCGCAAGAAGGACATGATCGTCACGGGCGGCGAGAACGTCTATTCATCGGAGGTCGAGGCAGCCCTTTTCTCGCATGCCGGCATTGCCGAGGCGGCAGTCATTGGCGTGCCGGACGAAACCTATGGCGAGGCGGTGTTCGCCGTGGTTATTGCCAAACCCGGTGTGACGCTCGACGCGGACGAGCTGATCGCACATTGCCGCACTTGCATTGGTGGCTACAAGATCCCGCGCCGTTTCGCCTTTGTCGACACCCTGCCGAAAAGTGCGCTGGGCAAGGTGCTCAAGGCGGATCTCCGGCAACGCTTCGGTGGCAAAGGCGCTTCCCCGACAGTTTGACAAGGCGCCATGCGCGGATGGCAAGGGCCGGGAGAACTTGCGAGGCGGCCCTTACCGCGCGGTGGGAGGCGATTTGCGGTCTTTCGAGGCACTGCGGCGCCCGGGTTTAATGCACAGTGCGAGCACGTGCCAATTGTTCGCGCTGTCGTCCAGCGCACCCACCGCGGTCACTTTCGCGTTCACCGGGTTCTAGGCGCGCGGCGGTCGCACCGGCGAACACGTCGACGGCCGGGGCATCGCCTTTCATGACGCCGGCGGTTGCCGCCTATTCATCGACGAGCGGCGCGCCAGCGATTCGCCGCTGGCTGAGTTCCTGCGCAAGAACCCGATCCGCTCGCGTACCATTCTTGCGCATATCCGCAAGGTCATCCAGGGGCCGGTGCATTTGTCGAACTGCCATCCCTTCGTGCGCGAATGCAAAGGCCAGCACCGGACCTTTTGTCACAATGGCGATCCGGGGGATTTCCACCCCGCCTCAACGGCGATTACGAACCGGTTGGCAGCACTGACAGCGAACGCGCTTTTAACGAACTCAAGGTGCTGGTTGATGGCGCCCTGGTGTGGAGCAGCAAGGCCGGCGGCGCAAATTCTTCAACCGGTCACACAAGCGATGGCCGGATCGAAGCGATCGCGGCCTAGCCGACATCGCAACGGTCGCCCTGCTTTGCATGCGGCGGGGCTCGCCGGCCTCAGGCGGCGTCGAGCGTGGGGCTGGTATTGGGTTCGGTTTCCATCGCCGCCACATCCTCTTCGATCTTGAGGACACAGCCGTTCAGGTGCAATACGCCTCCCAGCCATAGCGCATGTACCAGGTGATCGTCGCGCGGCGCGCCGGTATTCGGGTGCACCAGCACGGTGAGGCCGGCACGATTGAGCATCAGCCAGGAAACGAAGCTTGAAAAAAGCCCCGGCAGGAATGCCACCTGGAACATCGGGTTCGGGTGCGGGCCCACCGGAACATCGTGCCAGCGGCCGAGGCGTACCGAGAAGCGCTGCGCGATGGCGTCGCGCAGCCGCTCTGCGGAGCCGCGAGAAGCGCTGGGGTCGTAGTAGATATGGGCGTGGTAACTGGCAATGCGGGTTGTCATGTGGCCTCACTCGCAGGTTAGGGGGGCGCTCTAGGCCGGCACCGGCGTGGGTACCGGCTGCCCGGCGAAAAACGCCTCCAGGTTGGCCAGCACGATCGCATGCATCGCGGCTTGCGCCTCGTGCGTGTTGCCGCCGATATGCGGTGTCAATGCCACATGCGCCAGGTCAAACAGGGCCGGTGTCACCTGCGGTTCGTGTTCATAGACGTCAAGCCCGGCACCCCTTATCAGGCCTTCCTGCAGCGCGGTGACCAGCGCAGCCTCATCGACCACCGAGCCGCGTGAAATGTTGACCAGAATGCCGTCCGGCCCGAGCGCGGCCATGATCTGCCGGTTGACCGCCTGTCGATTGGAGGCGTCCGCCCGCACCGCCACCATCAGTACATCGGCCCATTCGGCCAGCGTGGCCAGGCTCGGGTGCCAGGGGTAGGCTACATCGTCGCGCGGCTTGCGATTGTGATATGCGATCTCCATCTCGCAGGCCGCCGCGCGCTGTGCGATCGCGAGGCCGATCGCGCCCAGGCCATAGATGCCCAGCTTGCGCCCGGTCAAGCCGCGCACCGAAGGCAGGCGCACGCCCGCATTGCCCTCGAATTTTCCGGCCTGAAGATAAGCACGCGCGCCGTCGAAACCGCGCACGCTGGAAATCAGCAAACCCAGCGCCAGGTCGGCCACTGACGAAGCATTGGCGCCAGGGCTGTGGGTCACGGCGATGCCGCGCCGGCGCGCTGCGGCGAGCGGCACGCCCTCGTAGCCGCTGCCCAGGCAAGTGATCAGCCCGAGCTTGGGAAAATGTTCAAGTGCTGCCTCTGGAACCGCGACCGAGCCGATGGTGACCAAGGCGCGTACCCGGCTGACGTCGGCCACCGACAAGGTTTTGACCGCGTCGAGGAAGGGCGGGGTGAGCGGGCCCAGCACTTCGTAGCGGTCGGCCAGTGCGGCGTGAAATGCGCGGGGTAGTTTGGTGGCAAGCAACAAAGTGTCGGTCATGGCGGTTTGGTGGTGTGCAAGTGCTGCGCTATGCGCGGCGGGCAGAGATATTGTGGCGCATGCCGGCGTTTGCCGATGTGGACGCTTGCGCCACTGATCGTGATCCAATACGGGCTTGCGCAAGGCGTCGTGGCGTCGCCGCCTCAATGGACCGAGCCGCTGCCCAGGATTTCATTCCATGATGGATGCTGAAGCATTGCAACTGCTGGTCACGCGCGTCATGCCCTACGGCAAGTACAAGGGGCGACTGATCGCCGACTTGCCAGGCTATTACCTGAACTGGTTCGCGCGCGTTGGTTTTCCAGCCGGCGAACTGGGTCGATTGCTGGCCTTGATGTATGAGGTGGACCACAACGGCCTGAAATCCCTGCTCGAGCCGTTGCGCAAGTGAGTACGGGGCCCTGTGCGCCAGGCCCGGCGATTCAGGGGCGTCTGCGCAGCAGCAGCGCCACCGAACCCACGGCGAAGATGGCGAACCAGATCAAGGACCATTCGGCGATCGACAAGCCCAGCAGGGTCCAGTCAACCTTGGCGCAGTCACCGGTGGCGCGGATCGCATTGGCGATCACGCGCCCGAGCGGCATGCGGTCCAGTTGCGAATAGAGGTCGCCGGCACAGGAGGCGAATTGCGGCGGGTTGTATTGCAGCCAGGTGTGGCGTGCGGCCAGGCCAATGCCGGTCGCAGCAGTGAGTATCGCCAGGCTGGCATAGACGCGTACGCCAGTGATGCCTGGGCCGTGCAGCGCGCCGACCAGGAACACCAGTCCCAACACGATAAAGGCCACGCGTTGCAGCATGCACAGCGGGCAGGGTTCGAGGTTGGCGAAGTACTGCAGATACAGGGCGAACCCGATCAGGCCGGCGCATGCGGCGAAGCCCGTGAACAACCAGGACCGTGCTGGGAAGCCTGGCATGGTTAGATCTGGATGGCGATCCGGCGAGCCGATCAGCCCTGAATCCAGGGCAGCCCGTGTTTGCGCCAGCCGCCGAGATGGTTGCGCTGCTTTTTCTCGTCGGGGTTGCCTTCGAAACCTTCAAGGATGTTGAACGCGTTGGCAAAACCTGCCGCAGTCGCCGCGGCTGCCGCGCCCTGCGAACGCACCCCGCTGCGGCACAGAAACAGCAGTGTCTCGTCCGGCTGTGCCTGCGCAAGCAGTTGATCGACGAATTGATCATTGGGCCGGCTGCGAACGCCGCTTGCGCCCTCGGCTTCGTAGATGCGCCATTCGATCAGCGTGCTGGGATCGATGCGGCCGACGAAATCCCACTCGTAGCGGCAGCGTACGTCGATGATGCGTGCCGAACCGCCAGACAGCAGCTGGCTCGCTTCGAGTGGTGTCACGTCGCCGGCATAGGGTGTGCCCTTTGCGCGCCCCGCAGTTTTGGCGCGTTCAAGGATTGGATGGGTCATGGTCGTTGGTAAAGGTTCAGGAAGGTTGCGCTGGGGGTAATGAAGCATGCGCGCTCGCGATTTGACAAGCCGGGTGGGGTGGAACCGCGGTGCGCCGCGCCGTGCAAGATACACCACCTGCGTCACCGGCGAGCCGCAAATGCCTTGCGGCAGGCTTGCGTCAAGCAATTTGCAGGCGCGCCCTGCGCATGCGGCCTTGTGGAGCATGTGCAATGGCATGCTTCAGCGGGCTGGTACGCAGGATGTTCATCGCGCGACGCCAGGCGCAACCTGCGCGGCACGCTCGACAATCTGTGCAGATGTCATCGCCGCGCGAAAGACTTCGCCGAACATCAGAACGGTCGGACCGACGCCCGCGTCGAGCCCGTCGCGCGCCAGTGCACCCAGGGTGGTGTAGCTGCGCCTGCTATGCAGTGAGGCTGATTCGACGATCGCCACCGGAGAATCGACGGGTCGGCCCAGGCGCATGAGCGTGCAGGCCGCCTCGCGTGCCTGGTGCGCTGCCATGTAGAGCACTGCCGTATCGGCATGGGCCAGGCTGGCGGCCCAGTCGGACGGCTGTTCCTCGCTGCCCACCCGCGGTGTGGCGAATGCGACCGAGCGGCTGACGCCGCGGCGGGTCAACGATATGCCAAGGTCCGCGCTGGCGGCCTGTGCGGCGGTCACGCCGGGCACGATTTCGACGCGGATGCCGGCGGCCTCGAGGGCGTCGATTTCTTCCTGTGCGCGGCCGAACAGCATCGGGTCGCCGCCCTTCAGGCGCACTACCCGTGCATGCTTGGCGGCGGCATCGATCAGGCGCTTGTTGATGAAGCGTTGCGCGGTGGAGTGGGTGCCGCAGCGCTTGCCCACCGCGATTATCTCGGCATGCGCGGCCAGTGCGATTGTTTCGGGGTGCACCAAGGCGTCGTAGAACACGATATCGGCCGCTTCGATCAGGCGCGCGGCGCGCACGGTGATCAGGTCCGGCGCGCCAGGGCCGGCACCAACCAGGTATACGGTGCCTCTCATGGCGTGGCGGCGCTCGTCGGGACCGGCTCGACTACGCCTTGCAGGCGACGCCGATACAGCGGCAGCGGTTGCGCAACCGAAGACTGATAAGCGTCCGAGAAATCGCCAAAAGCCTTCAGCGCGTCTTCGATGCTCTTGCCCTTCCTGATGGCGAAGGCATTGAAACCGACCCGCTCCAGATAAAACAACTGGTCGCGCAGTACGTCGCCGATGGCACGCAGTTCGCCCGCGAAGCCGTAACGCTCGCGCAGCAGGCGGGCGGTCGAATAACCGCGGCCGTCGGCGAATTGCGGGAACCGCACCGCGATCAAGGGCAGGCTGCCGGTATCGTCGGCCAGTAAGCCAGGGTCGTCGCCGGGTGCGAGCCAGACTGCGCGGCGCCCGCTGCGCGCGGTCAACTGCTCGCGTTGGACCAGCCAGAGTGCGAGCGGCACGATGATGTCGCCGGTTGCGGGAATGGTGCCTTCGGTTTCGATCAGCAGCCAGGGGTTATCCGCGATTTCACGATTTAAGATGATGCGAGCACTCATTCATGCCACCTTCAAAGCGGAGCTTGCGTAGACCCGTGCCTTGAAGGGCTCGAGTCCGATTCGTCGCACCGTGTCGACGAAAGTTTCGGCCACGTCGTTGTGGGCGTGGCGCGATTCGACGTAGACGTCGATGATTTTTTCGATCGCATCGGCGATTTCGCTGGCGGCGAACGAACGCCCGATGATCCTGCCGATGGCGGCCGCACTGCCTTGCGAGCCGCCCAGGGTGACCTGGTACCACTCCGCACCGTCCTTGTCGACGCCCAAGATGCCGATGTGACCAACATGGTGGTGGCCGCAGGCGTTGATGCAGCCGGAGATATTCAGGTCGATCGGACCAAGATCGTGCTCGTAATCGAGGTCATCGAAGCGTGCCTGGATGTCGGCCGCCACCGGTATCGACTTGGCATTGGCCAGCGAGCAGAAATCGCCGCCCGGGCAGCACACGATGTTGGTGATGAGGCCGATGTTGGAGGTGGCCAGGCCGACCTTGCGCGCCTCCTGCCACACCGCATACAGGTCGGCCTGGCGCACGTCGGCCAGGATCAGGTTCTGCTCGTGTGAAACGCGCGCCTCGCCGAATGAAAAGCGGTCTGCCAGGTCGGCCACAGCCTCCATTTGCAGGGCAGTGGCGTCGCCTGGCGGCACACCGGGTGCCTTGAGCGAGAGGGTCACCGCGGCATAGCCGCGCACCTTGTGGCCGAAGGTGTTGTGCGCGACCCAGCGCGCGAAACCGCGATCGGCTGCCTTGTGGCGCTCGAACCCGGCGTCGGCCTGTGCCAGGTTTGCATAGTCCGGGGCGACAAAGAAGGATTCGATACGCGCGAATTCCTCGTCCGGCACGAGTGCCGGACCGCCTTTCAGGAGCGCCCATTCGGCCTCGACCTCGGCGGCGAACCTGGCCGGTGTCAATTCGCGCACCAGGATCTTGATGCGTGCCTTGTACTTGTTGTCGCGCCGGCCGAAGCGGTTGTAGACGCGCAGGATGGCATCGAGATAATTGATCAGCTCGGCGCGCGCGATGAATTCGCGGATCACCGTGCCGATCACCGGTGTGCGTCCGAGGCCGCCGCCGACAATCACGCGGGCGCCGATTTCGCCGGCGCCATTGCGAACGATGTGCAGCCCGATGTCATGCACAAACGTGGCGGCGCGGTCTTCGACGGACGAGGAAACGGCGATCTTGAACTTGCGCGGCAGGTAGGCGAATTCCGGGTGGAAGGTCGACCATTGGCGGATCAGCTCGCAATACGGCCGCGGATCGACGATTTCGTCATGCGCCACGCCTGCGAACTGGTCGGAGGTGGTGTTGCGCACGCAGTTGCCCGAGGTCTGGATGGCGTGCATTTCCACCGTGGCCAGTTCGGCCAGGATGTCCGGCCCGTCTTCCAGCCGCGGCCAGTTGAACTGGATGTTCTGGCGCGTGGTGAAGTGCCCGTAACCGCGGTCGTACGTGCGTGCGATCGACGCCAATGTGCGCAGTTGCTGCGCGGCCAGCAGGCCATATGGAATGGCGACGCGCAGCATCGGCGCGTGGCGCTGCACGTAAAAGCCGTTTTGCAGGCGCAGCGGGCGGAATTCCTCTTCGTCGAGTTCGCCGGCGAAATAGCGACGGGTCTGGTCGCGAAACTGCGCGACCCGTTGTTCGACCAGGGCCTGGTCGACTTTGTCGTAGCGGTACATGGTGCGGTCCTGGTACTTGTGGCGGGCCACGGTGCAGTGGATGACCGGTTGCCAGCGTTTGGGAGGCACGATGCTAGGGGATCGACTTATAACGGTCCAAGAATGATAAATGAAATGTAAAGCACAATTTCGTATAAGGTGGCGGGCTCGCGGCGTGGCGCAAGCGGTTTCGGCCGTATTTGCGCGCGCGCAGGCAGCGCCGCAGGAGTAATGAATGGCCTTGCACAGCCTTTGCCTGGTCGACGGATGGATCGGGCATGTTTCAGCCGCAGCACGCCCGGCCCCGAAATCCGCTGAGGCTCAATTGGCCGCAGCGCTGGTGAGTGTCCGTTTTTCCTGCGCCAGGGTGACATTGTTGGTCACACCCATGGTAGCGGGCTTGCTCAAGCAAGGCATCGAGGTGTGGGGTACTTATGCCCCCAAACTGGCCGCCTGGGCCGAAGCAAACCTGCCAGATGGATTCACAGTCTTCAACTTCCCTGCGGCTCGCCGGGTGCGTCTCCGAACCACCAATAGGCTTGGAGCGGATCAACCGTGAAATCAAACGTCGCACTCGCGTCGCTTCAATCTTCCCCAACGCACCTTCCTGCCTGCGCCTGGTCTCGGCGCTTCCCGCCGAGACCGACGAGGACTGGCTTGAAGGCAAAATCTATCTCAACTTGAAACGATGATCTGCCCCGTACTCTTCAATTCGATGGAACCACCTTCAGCCAATACACAGCAAAGAAGTTGCACAACCGGCGCCACGCTGGCGCCGCGATGTGGGTTGTCGTCGCTACGCGAGCTTACGTTCCGCTACGCTCCACTGCGCCTTGCCGCGCGCCGCAGCACTGCCATGTTTCGGCGGATTTCGACAACTGTTCACAACCTGGCGGAGATAGGTTGAAGTGGGCCGTTTTCGGGGCGCTATTGGCAGGTTTGCTGGCACGCGGCTAAGCTAATCTTTCACTTGCCAATTTGCATCTGCGAGCGGGTTTGGCTGTCCGGAACGCGGTGCGATCGCTGGGCAGTTGGTTAGGGCGTGACAATTTTTGTCACTTGAGTGACGTAAACCTGCCCGCAGCCATGCCATTGGAATAAATATAATTGTTTATTTTCAATGACTTAAGTTGTGGCACGCATCTTGTATATAGCTATTCGCCAAACGCGGCATTCCCATTTTCCGACAGGAGAGCTTCAATATGAATAAAGTTCAGCTTCAGAAGGGTTTCACCCTGATCGAACTGATGATCGTCGTTGCGATTATCGGTATTCTGGCGGCCGTTGCGCTGCCCGCGTATCAGGACTACACAGTGCGTGCCCGCGTTTCAGAGCTGATTTTGGCGGGTAGCTCGTACCGCACGGCGATTTCGGAGAAGTTTCAGGCCGATAACAACGTCAGCACCGCGGGTTCGGGTCTCACCTTCAATACCGTGGGCAAAATTTCGGGTGGCAGTGTCACTGCGGCCGGCGTCATCACCATTCAGGGCAGTTCCCTGGCCACGTCGATTGGTCAGGCCGTGTCGATCACCATCACGCCGACCTACAACACCGGTACCGGCACCATCACCTGGGCCTGCGCGGGAACGCCTTCAAAGTACATGCCTGCCACCTGCCGCTGAGCGCTGTGGCAAGCAAAAATGCCCCTCGCAGCGGGGCTTTTTTCTTGGTGTGCGCCCGGAAAGGGCGCCCACCAAAGGGGGGCGAGTGCTACCGTAAGCGGTTAACGACCGACCTGCCGGTGGCTGGCGGCGGTGCGCAAAGGGTGGCGGCAATCGGTTGATTTGGGGCCGTTAAGTGTTGGTATTGG
>JBEIFV010000187.1:0-11158 GCA_040382235.1 Burkholderiales bacterium | reverse complement strand
TCCAATACTGTTTCCAACTCCGCAGCTTCGACTTCGATTGAGATCGCACGCGAAACCTTCCGCCTGCTCGGGATCAAGCGCATTTCGCCCACGCCCGAGAACTATGCGTGCGTCTATGCCGAGATCGCCGGCGAGCGCTGGTTGCACCCGGCCGAGCAGACGCTGGAGCGCGCGGGGTCAGAAATGGCGGGCTTCTCGATGGTTGGAAGCAGTGGTGCGCAGGGGCTGATAAAGGCGTTGGAGCGCCAGAATTGGGATGACGTGAGCACCATCCTGCATCGTCTGGTGGCCTCTGCCGCCAGCGCCGAGACCATGGCCTGGCACACACTGGTGCGCGACCTGCTGCGGCAATGGGAAATCCGCCACGACGGATTGTCTCCCGGTCGCAAGCGCGAGGCCCTGGAACATGTTCTGGAGAATTTCCGCTCTGAGCCTGGCAAGCTGTATCTGCGGCTCGGCGCCCTGGTGAAATCATGGGCAGAGCGGCCGCCGGTGCGCACCTCCCACAGCCCCCCGGCGATCCTGGAAAGCGGCGCCGGTGATGCCGAAGGCAATGCCTTGCTGCGCGACATGCTGGCGCAAACCATCGATTTCGCTGTTACCGACCGGCTTGGCTACACTCCTGAGCTGGCAGCTGAAGCCGGCCGTCTGGCGATTTTGGCGCGCGAATCGCTGGAGACGCGCGATCTCAACAAACTGGCCCAGACCCTCAAGGACTTCTGGATCAAGCTTGAACTGCGCGGCGAGAGCGTCGATGAACTGATGCGTGGCCTGGTGACATTGGTCAAGTTGCTCACGCGCAACATCGGCGCCTTGAGTGGCGATGAATGGCTGAAGAACCAGATGATCCGCGCCGAGGAATTGCTCAAGGAACCGCTCGATCCGCGCGCGTTGCGCGAAGCCGAAAAGGGTTTCCGCGAAGTGGCTTACCGCCAGGGTAGCCTGCGCAGCAACCTGGACGATGCCAAGGTCGCACTGAAGTCGATGGCCAGCCTTCTGATCGATCGCCTCGATTCCCTTACCGAATCGACCGGCGGCTACCACGATAAAATCGGGCAGTACGCGAACCAGATCGAGGCGGCAGGCGACATCACCCAGTTGTCGGCGGTGCTGGGCAATATGCTGACAGACACGCGCGGGGCACAGGCCGCGATACGCCACACGCGCGACGAACTGGAGCAGGCGCGCGACGCCGCGCAAGCCCATGAGGAGCGGGTGCGCCAGCTGGAGCAGGAGTTGACCGAAGTCGGTGAGCTGATCAAGGAAGATCAGTTGACCGGAGTGCTCAACCGGCGCGGCTTGGAAGAAGCGTTCGCCGTCGAGCAGGCGCGTGCCAGTCGCGCCGGCATGCCGCTGGCGGTGGCCTTGCTCGACGTCGACAACTTCAAGCTCTTGAACGACAAGCTCGGGCATGTGGCGGGCGACAATGCCTTGAAGCACCTGGCGGGAATTCTGCACGACGCGGTGCGCCCGTCGGACGTGGTGTCACGCTACGGTGGCGAGGAATTCGTGCTGCTGTTGCCCGATACCGGCGTCGATGAGGCGGTAACCGTGATGGCGCGCGTGCAGCGCACGCTGACGCGGCGTTTCTTCCTGTACCAGAACGAGCGCGTGCTGATCACCTTCAGCGCCGGTGTGGCGATGCTCAACGCCGACGAGGAGCGCGATGCGGTGATCGCGCGGGCGGACGCCGCCATGTACCAGGCCAAGCAGACCGGCAAGAACCGTGTCTGCATCGCCGGCTAGCGCCGTTTCGCCGGATGCGGCGCCGCCGGCAAGAGGGGATCCACCGGCCTTGCCGGAATTCCGCCGATGGCGCACGGCCACCGCGCTTGGGCGCTACTGGCCGGCGTGCGCGACCCTGTGTGCCGGCCTGGCCCTGACCGCCGGGCTCACGGCGTTCATGGTGCATACCGACCGCGCACGCTCGGCGCGGGTGTTTGAGGAGGAAGCGGCCCGGCTGGCTGCGCGTGTCGAGGCATATATGAACATGCTTGCCTCGATCATGGCGGCCGGTGCGGGCCTGTTCGATGCCTCGCAGCATGTGAGTCGTGCGGAATGGCACGCATTTTCCAATGCGCTCAAGCGCGATCGAAACGTTTCGATTGTCACGGGCATCGGTTTCTCAGAACGCATGCCGCCCGGCCTGTCGCTGTCGGAGGCCGAGTCGCGCGTTGCTGCCGCTCGCGGCGAACCCGTCTTCATCCGTCCGGCCACGCCGCGGCGGGAGGTGCATGCGACTGTTTACTTGGAGCCTGAGGATGCGGTCAATCGGCAGGCCATCGGTTTCGACATGTATTCCGAACCGCTGCGACGCGCGGCGATGGAGGCGGCTGCGGTCGCCGCGCAGATGCGCATCTCGGCGCCGGTTGCTTTGCGGGAGTTGCAGCCCGGCACGCAGGTTCAGTCCGGCGTGCCGATGTTTCATCCGTTGTACTGGAAGGGGCACAAGCACGACACCGCGAGCGAGCGACGCGCCGCTCTGCGCGGCTTCGTTTACGCGCCGCTTCACATGCATGAATCGATGCGCGCGGTGCTCCTGCCGGCCGCGCCGAAATTCGACTTCACGCTCGCCGATCGCGATGCGCCGGCTGCATCCGCAAGCGCGTTGCCCACACATCAGGGCGCGCGCCCGCAGGCGGCCGACCAGCGCGCGATGCGAAGTTCCCGGCAGTCGATCGCGTTCGGTGGACGGGTTTGGGAAATCCATGCGGCGGCTCCGTCACGCCATGACGGCGAAACCGACTTAAGGCGCGAGGTCGCGCTCGCGCTTGGCGGCACCCTCACGACCTTGCTGGCGATGGCACTGGTGGGGCTTGTGCTGCGCACACGGGAGCGCGCGGAGCACCTGGCTTCAGTGATGACGCGCGACCTCAAGGTCGGCCGCAGCCGTTTCGAGCGCATGATGAGCGGGTCCGCCGGTGGCGCCTGGGAACTCGATGTCGCCAGCGGCGCTTGCTAGCTTTCTCCTCGCCATATGGAATTGCTGGGCTTCGCGTCGCGGGAATCCAACGAAATGGCGGACTGGGTGGCCAGACGCGTGCATCGTGAGGATCGCTGCACAGCGGCCCAAGCATACGAATCGTTGCTGCGCGTCGACGACTTTTTCGACATTCGCGTGCGCGTGCGTCTGAAGGATACGGGCTATCGCGGGTTCAGGGTGCGCGACCGCCGCTTCCTCGAAAGCGATGCGCGCATCGTGGCCGGCTCGATGTCCGACATGCATGCCGAGCAGCAGACTCAGATGCGCGAGGGGCGTGTGCTGCAAGTGCTGGCCAACAGCCCGGACATGATCATGACGTTCGATCTTCAGGGCGCGCCTGCCTGCGTCAACGCCGCTGCGCAACGCGTATTCGGTGGCGCCACCGGTACGCATCCGGGGGACTTGCCGGGTGTTTTCGCGCAGGGCTTGGTCGAACGTCTATTCGAACAGGGGGTGCCAGCGCTCGGCCCGCGGGAGTTGCATGAACGCGCAATCGAGCTGATCAGCGCTGGCGCACAAGTTCTGCCGGTGTCACAGACCATCCTGGCGCACAGGAATGCCGCTGGCGCGGTGGAGTTCTATTCGACCGTGATGCGTGACATCAGCGAGCGCCGCGCCTCCATGGCGGCATTGACGGAGGCGCAGGAACGCCCGCAGCGCGCGCTCGACGGCGCCAACGACGTGATCTGGGAATGCCGTGTCGCGAGCGGCGAATACTACGTTTCGGAGCGCTTGAACGAGATTCCCGGCTATCTGCCCGGCCCCCATTTCAGCAGCTTCGACCTGTGGCGTGCGCCGATTCACCCGGACGACATGGCTCCCGATCTGCGCGCGTTCGACGCGATGTATGCGACGCAGGCGTTGGTGGTGTGGGATACGCGCATGCGCACGAGCGCCGGCGACTATCGCTGGCTGCGCCGCCGCGGCCGGGTGGTGCTTGACGCCGCCGGAGCACCGAGCATGACCGCGGGCACCATGACCGACATCCACGCAGCCAAACTGGCCCAGGAGGAGCTCAAGCTGCATCGCGATCACCTGGCGCAATTGCTATTGGAGCGCACAGCCGGCTCGGAGGCGGCGCGGCTGGAAGCGGAAACCGAGCGCCAGCGCGCCGAACTGGCGCTCGCCGCCGCGCTGCGGGCCAACCAGGCCAAGAGCGAGTGCCTCGCCAACATGTCGCATGAACTGCGCACGCCCATGCACGCGATCATCAGCTTTGCCAGTTTCGGGTTGGAAAAGCAAGCGCAGGCGGCGCCGGACCGGCTGCCGCATTACTTCCGCAGCATCCAGAAAAGCGGAACGCGTTTGTTGCACCTGCCGAACGACCTGCTTGACTTGTCCAAGTTCGAGGCCGGAAAAATGCTGCTGGACTTGGCGCCCGGCAAGGTGGCGGACCTGCTCACGGAAGCGGTCGCCGAGGTCGAGGCGCCGGCCCTGGCGCGCCAGGTGCGCTTGATCTGCGACACCGAGCCCGGGCTTCCGAGCGTCGACTGCGACGCTGCTCGCGTGCTGCAGGTGGTGCGCAATCTGCTTTCGAACCCGCTCAAGTTCAGCCTTGAAGGCGGCGCGGTCGAGTTGTCGGCGCGGCGCGCAGCATTGCCCGCCGGCCGGCGCGCCTCCGACACTCATGTGGCGGGCATCGAGATCCGCGTCAGGGACAGCGGTACTGGCATTCCCGAGGATGAACTCGAAGCCATGTTCGACAAGTTTGTGCAGTCTTCCAAGACCAAGACCGGCGCCGGCGGCACCGGCCTGGGGTGGGTGATCTGTCGCGAGATCGTGCTGGCGCATCAGGGTGGCATTCGCGCGCAAGCAAAATCCTGACCAGCAGGCCGGAACCACCTTCGTGGTGAGCTTGCCGCTGGATGCGGGGCAAGCCCGGCGGCGCCAGGCGGTTGCCGCTGCATCCGTGGCAGCCGGTGTGGAGCAGGCCTGATGGCGTCCACGGAAAACACGCACGCAAAGCAACGTCCGCACAGGGGCGCTGCGGCCAGGCGCTGGCTATCGGCACGCTGGTTGCCGCTGGCGGCCACGCTCGCTGTGGCGGTCGCGGCATGGAGCACGGATGGATTCACGCAGGCGCCGCAGATGCGCCTGCCCGGCGTGGCGGTGCTATTCGCCGCTGCCGGCACGCTGACGGCGATGCTGGCACTTTGCATGGGCGGGGCTCGCCTGCGTTCGCAGCGACGGCGCGACAGCAATGCGCAAACCTTCGACACGTTGTTTGACACGGCGCCTCTCGGCATGGCGCTGCTGGCTGCCGACGGCAGCATCCTGCGTTGCAATGCGGTATTTCAGAAGATCACCGGATACACGGCCGCCGAACTGGCGCTCGTGACCGAGCAATCGCTGCGCTCTCCGGAAAGCTTGGCGGCCGACGGTACGGCACTTGCCGGCCGGGCAGGCAGCGGTGACCTGGCGCCCTGCGAGCGGGAGTACATGGCTCGCGGCGGCATCCGGGTTCCGGTGCGCGTTTCGTCCGTGTCGTTCGACGATGCGGCAGGCAGGCGCCGCTGCTGGTGGTTTGCCGAGGACATCACGGCGCGCCGGCAGATGATGGAAGCGCTCAAGCAAAGCGAATCCGAGGCACGCATGCTGTCGGCCGCCGCCAGCCACACCGACAGCATGGTGGTGATCGCCGACGCCGCCGGCCGTATCGAATGGGTCAACGATTCGTTTCAGCGATTGACAGGATTCGCGTGCACTGAGGTCGAGAGGCGCTCGCCTGGCAGTTTTCTGCACGGGCCGGATACCGATCAGGAGACCGTTGCCACCATGCGCGCCGCTGTCACCGCCGGCCGCGCCTTCGCCGTCGAGGTGGTCAACTACACCAAGGCAGGGCGAGCCTACTGGGTGCAGATCGAGTGTGCGCCGGTGTTCGATCATCTTGGCCGGCTCGAGCGATTTGTGGCGATCGAACGCGACATCAGCGCGCAAAGGGAGGCGGCACAGGCACTGCGTGCCAGCCAGGAGCGCTACCAGCGTGCGCTCGACGGCGCCAGCGACGTGATCTGGGAGCATGACCTGAAAAGCGGGCGCTTCTATGTGGCCGAGCGGATTGGCGAAGTGCTGCGCCATGACAAGGCGCAGTTGCCGGTGGCGCTTGAAGATGTGTTCAACCAAGTCCATCCTGACGACCTCGAAGCGCAGCGGCGCAATGTGGCGGCGTTGGTCGCGCGGACCGAGACCATGACCTGGGAGACGCGCTTTCGTACCGGGGACGGCGGCTATCGCTGGCTGCGGGTGCGCGGCAAGACCACTCGCGACCGGGCAGGAAACCCGGTGCTGACCTCCGGCACGGTGTCGGACGTACATGATGCGCGCTTGGCGAGCGAGGAACTGCGCAGCATGCAGGTTCGCTACGCACGCGCGCTCGAGGGCGCGAGCGACGGTATCTGGGAACGCGCGGTTGGATCGGATGACCTGCAATGCTCCGACCGGGTGGCCGAGATCCTGGGCTTCGCGCCGGGCTGCTTGCCCACCAGCCGCTTCGCGCTCAATGAATTGACCCATCCGGAAGATCGCGAGGCCGCTTGCCGCGCGATGACGACGATGTTCCGCAGCCGGCAGTCGGTCACCTGGGAGGCGCGCATGCGCGGCGCCGACGGCGCATATCGCTGGGTTCGCGGGCGCGGGCGCGCGGTGCTGGATGGGCGCGGAGAGGCGATTCTGACCGCCGGCACGGTGACCGATATCCAGGAAGCCAAGCTGGCGGAAGCTGCGATGCAGGCGCTGCAGGCACGTTATCAGCGGGCTCTTGATGGCTCGAATGATGGTATCTGGGAACGCGACTTGTCCACCGACGTGTTCTATTTTTCGCCACGGTTTGACGAGATACTGGGCTACGCGCCAGGCGGCATGCCGCGCCGCCGTGAGCAATGGCTGAAACTGGCGCACCCGGACGATCTGGGTGCGCATTTAGCCGGGGCCGGCCGCATGCTCCAGATGAACTCGGCGACCGCATGGGAGACGCGCTTTCGCACCATCAACGGCGACTATCGCTGGCTGCGCTTTCGTGGCATCGCTTCGCGCGATGCGGCAGACCAAGTCATCGCGACATCCGGTACCGCGTCGGACGTTCATGCCGCCAAACTGGCCGAAGCCGAGCTCAGGCGCCACCGTGACAATCTGGCGCAATTGGTCGAGGCACGTACCATCGGCCTGGAGCAGGCCTCACGGGAGGCCCAGACGCAGCGCGAAAAGGCCGAACTGGCGCGCGAAGCGGCTGAACATTCGCGCCAGGCGGCGGTGGCGGCCAGCCTTGCCAAGAGTGAATTCCTGGCCAACATGTCGCACGAACTGCGTACGCCGATGCACGGGATCTTAAGCTTCGCCAATCTCGGCGTCGAAAACTTTGAGCGGGTCGAACCGGCCAAGCTGTTGCATTATTTCCGCAACATCCAGAAAAGCGGCTCGCGTCTGCTGTTGTTGCTAAATGACCTGCTTGACCTCTCCAAACTGGAGGCCGGCAAGATGTTCATGCAGCCTCAGAGGACCGACCTGAACGGTCTGATCGATGAAGCCTTGGCCGAAATCGAGGCTTTGGCGCGTTCGCGCGGCATCGAATTGCGCGCACGCCTGGAAAAGCAACCCATGCTCTGTATCGATCCGACCCGCATCATGCAGGTGCTGCACAACCTGCTGTCGAACGCGCTCAAGTTCACGCCTGCCGGCGGATGCGTTCTGGTGTCCTGCGGCGTGACGGCGGCCGCCGACGGCGATGTGCGCCAGCGCCAGGTCGAGCTGTGCGTAAGCGACGACGGCATCGGCATACCGGAAGATGAACTCGAAGTCGTGTTCGACAAGTTCGTGCAGTCCTCCAAGACCAACACCGGCGCCGGCGGTACCGGCCTGGGTCTGGCCATCAGTCGCGAAATCGTTGTCGCGCACGGTGGCAGTATTCGCGCCCGCAACAACGCGCCGCCGGCGCGTGGAGCATCCTTCGTCGTTCGCCTGCCGTTGGATGTTCTCGAGCAAAAGTCGGCGAGCGATGTGAATGATGCTTTCCGAAAGCCGACGCCCGAACTCCAAGGAGAAAACCCATGACCACCATTTCCGCCACCCCACCAGTACTGGGTTCCAACGCAGCCCGCATTCTGCTGGTCGACGACGAACCACTCAATCTTGAAATCCTGGCCGAGCATCTGGGTTCGCCCACCTATCGCACCGAACAGGCGGAGAACGGCCAGGCCGCCTGGGAAATGCTCGACGCCGATCCCGACGGCTTCGATGCGGTGCTTCTCGACCGCATGATGTCGGTGATGAACGGCATGGAGTTGCTCGCGCGCATGCGCGCCGACAGCCGCTTCGCGGCGCTGCCGATCATCATGCAGACGGCGGCAGCTGGCAAAGAGCAGGTCGCAGAAGGCCTGCGCCAGGGTGCCTACTACTACCTGACCAAGCCGTTCGAGCGCGATGTGCTGCTGGCGATCGTCGAGGCGGCGCTCGAAATGCGGCGCAACCGCCTGACCTTGGCGGACGACCGCTTCGATCCGCGTGCGTTGATCGAGGGCGAATTCCGCTTCCGCACGCTGGTTGAAGCGCGGCGGCTGGCTTCCTTCCTGGCGCGCGCATGTCCACAACCCGACGTCACCGTGCTGGGCTTGTCCGAGCTGATGATCAATGCGGTCGAGCACGGCAATCTGGGCATCAGTTACCGCGAAAAATCGCAGCTCAACGAAAAGGGCGGCTGGCGCGAGGAGGTCGAGCGACGCCTGGCACTGCCGGAGAATGCGGAGCGTTACGCCAGCGTGCGCCTGGCGCGGCGCGCTGATGCCATCGTTTTCACCGTCACCGATCAAGGCCCCGGGTTCGAATGGCGCGCTTACCTCGAAATGAGCCCGGACCGCGCTTTCGACAGTCACGGGCGCGGCATCGCCATGTCGCGCCTGTTGAGCTTCTCTGCACTTGAATACTGCGGCAACGGCAACACCGTGCATGCCACCGTGGCGCCCGCCGCGACTGCGGTGATCGCAGCCGCGGGAGTTGCCTCGGCCGCCTGAGGCCGCCTGCCAAGGCGGCGGTTCCGGGTTGGCGTGGCAGGGCTATTCGACCAGGCCGTGCTTGATCGCGTAATGGGTCATCTCGGCGTTGTTCTTCAACTGCATTTTTTACAGCACGCGGGCGCGATAGACGCTCACCGTTTTCGGGCTCAGGGACAACTCGTCGGCGATCTGCGACAACTGCTTGCCGGAGGCGATCAGGCGCATGGTCTGGAATTCGCGATCCGACAGCGCTTCATGCGGGGCACCCTCGGTGTCGGTCACCAGATGGGTGGCCAGCATCTCGGCCACCTGCGGGGTGATGTACTTCTCGCCGCGTGACACCGAGAGAATCGCTTCGACCAGGCGCTCGGGAGCGGTGTCCTTGGTCAGGTAGCCGGCGGCCCCGGCCTTGAGGGCGCGAATCGCGTACTGGTCTTCCGGGTACATCGAGAGAATCAGTACCTGGGTCTTGGGATATTGCTCATGCACGATCTTGAGAACGTCGATCCCGTTCTTGCCGGGCATCGAGATATCGAGCAACAGCACGTCGCAGGGATTCTCCTTCATCAGGCGCATGAGGGAGCTGTATTCGGAGGCCTCGCCACGCATCTCGATTTCACGACTTTCCGAGGCTATTTGCACCAGCCCCTTGCGCACAATCGCATGGTCGTCGGCAATCAGGACGCGGATCATGGGGTGGATTCCTGTGGTGGTTGAGCGCTGCTGCCCGGGCGGCGGCGCGGAATCGACAACATCACGGTGGTGCCCTGGCCGGCCGGGCCGCTGATGTCAAGCCAGCCACCCAGCGCCCGCACGCGTTCCATCATGCCGCGGATGCCGAAGGAAGAAGGCTTGATCAGGTCACCGGGCTTGAGTCCGGCGCCGTTGTCGCGCACTTCCAGGGTCACACTGGTGACGGTGGCAAACAACTCGGTCTCGATGCGGGTGGCGCGCGCGTACTTCGAGACATTGGTCAGGGATTCCTGAAATACACGGAACAGCGCTGTCGATTGTTCGATATCGAGCGCAAGCTCATCCTCGTTGGTCTCGAAGCTGACCTGAATGCTGTTGTGAGTGGCGAAATCCTTGGCCTGCCACTCCAGTGCCGGCGCGATGCCGTAGTCGAGAATACCCGGTCGCAGCGCCTGCACGATGCGGTTGGCGCTCTGTACCGCACCATCCACCAGCCGGGTCATCCCGGCGAGCTTGTCGAGCACGGCCTGGCCAGGCGCATAGTGGCGCGCCAGCCAGGCAAGATCGGCTTTCATGCCAGCTAAGGTGCTGCCGATGTCGTCGTGGATCTCGCGCGCCACCGCCCGCCGTTCTTCTTCCTTCAGGGCCTCGATATGGGCGGTCAGTTCGCGCAGTTCCTCGCGCGAACGGGTCAATTCCTGTTCGGTTTCCTTTTGCGTGGTGATGTCGGTGATGATGCCGTCGAACAGCCAGTTGCCGCCATTGGCCTCGCGCGCGGTGGCGGAGAGTTGAATCCAGCGCCGGCTGCCATCGGCGCGCGCGATCTGCCACTGGCCTTCGAGCACCGAGCCCAAGCGGATCGCAAGGTCGAGGGCTTCGAACACCGCATCGCGGTCGGCCGGATCGAGCAGCTCTACAAAGCGCGACGGATCGGCCAGGAAATCGGCCGGCGCCACATTGAAAAGCCGGGTGGCACCTGCGCTGACAAAAGGCATCAGCAGGAGGCGCTGCTCCGGCCGCGCCAGCATCTGGAACACCACGCCGGGAAGATTGGCCGAAATCGCGGCAAAGCGCGTTTCGGTTTCACGTTGGGTCAGTTCGGCACGCTTCTGCTCTGTGTTGTCGGTGACGAACACCACCACACCGGCGCCTTCATCCTGGCCCAGGCTGGCGGCTGCGAATGTGAAGTCGCGCGCCTGGCCATCCGCCCGGACCCAGGTTTCCTCCAGATTGCGCACCGGGCCGCCGCGGATCGCCTGTTTCAGGCGTTCGATGATGCGGCGGTTGTCGGCGTCCGCGATCGGCTGCGGATAGCCCGGCAGCCGGTCGCGCTCGACACCGAGCACCTGCTCGGCGGCGGCGTTGTAGAGCGTGATGTTCAGATCGGAATCCAGCGTGATGATGGCGATCGGCGAGGCTGTCAGCACCGTGCGCAGGTAATCCAGGGACGCGCGCAGCTCCGAGGTGGCCGCGCGGCGCTGGCGGCGCTCGGTGGCGG
>JBEIFV010000186.1:0-11166 GCA_040382235.1 Burkholderiales bacterium | reverse complement strand
TTGGTCTGGAATTGGCGAACACGGTCTATGCGTTGGACTCGACAACGATCGACCTGTGCATGTCGGTGTTTCCATGGGCGCACTTTCGCTCGACCAAGGCCGCGGTGAAGATGCACACACTGCTCGATCTGCGCGGCAATACTCCCAGTTTTATCCACGTCTCCGACGGCAAACTGCACGACGTGCACGCGCTCGACCTGCTGATCCCCGAGGCGGGTGCGATCTACGTGATGGATCGGGCTTATGTGGATTTCGAGCGTTTGCATACCTTGCATCAGGCCAAGGCTTTCTTCGTTACGCGGGCGAAGTCGAATCTGGTTGCCCATCGGGTCTACTCCGATCCGGTCGATCGCTCGACAGGGCTGATCTGCGATCAGACCATCGCACTGGACGGCTTCTATTCCAAGCAGGGCTTCCCCGACCACCTGCGGCGCATTCGTTTCAAAGATCCGGAAACCGGCAAGACGCTCATCTTCCTTACCAACGAGATGACGTTGCCTGCGCTGACCATCTGCGCGCTCTACAAGAGCCGCTGGCAGGTCGAATTGTTCTTCAAGTGGATCAAGCAGCATCTTCGGACCAAGAAATTTCTGGGCACTTCGGAAAATGCGGTCAAGACGCAAATCTGGATCGCGGTGTCGGTCTACGTGCTCGTCGCCATCGTCAAGAAGCGCCTGAACCTCGACGCTTCGCTCTACTCGCTCCTACAGATTTTGTCCGTGACTCTTTTCGAAAAAATGCCGTTGCTTCAAGCACTTCCACAAAACGACAACGCCTCAACTCAGCACGACTCTCGCAATCAACTGAATTTATTCACTTTTTAACCGGACACTAGTGATCTACAAACAAAGAACCACTTGCAAATTCCAGAGAGGTGTTGTGGTTCACTTCGTTTCCAAGCAATGGGCCAGACACACTTCAAAATCCCCTTTCTCGCGCGCTGTACCGTTTTGCAACCTGTCGCTTTCCTACGTCCTTGCCTATGCTACGCAGCCAGTCATTCCAACTTCAACTCATGATCCCAATCTGCCAAGGCACAAACTCATGATCCCCCAGCCCCAGCAACTCGCTCTTTGAAGACTCACCCGAAGCCGTACGCAGGAACAACTCGAAAATCCGCTGCCCCATTTCCTGCACCGACGCGGTGCCGTCGAGGATCTCACCACAGTTGATATCCATGTCCTCCTCAAGCCGATGGAACATCGGGCTGTTGGTGGCCAGCTTCAGGCAGGGCGCGGGTTTGGAGCCGAACATCGAGCCGCGCCCGGTGGTGAACGCGATCAGGTTGGCGCCGCCGGCGATCTGCCCGGTGGCTGACACCGGGTCGTAGCCGGGCGTATCCATGAAGACGAAGCCCTTGGCTGTGACCGGCTCAGCGTATTTGTAGACTTCCATCAGGGGGCCGGTGCCGCCCTTCATCGAGGAGCCCAGCGATTTTTCGAAGATGTTGGCCAGGCCGCCGATCTGGTTGCCCGGGCTTACCGTGCCGTTGATCTGCACGTCGCGGCCGACCGAATATTCGTCTTTCCACCAGCGAATGCGCTCGATCAGCTTTTCGCCGATTTTCACGTTGGCGGCGCGTCGGGTCAGGGTGTGCTCGACACCGTAGATTTCCGGCGTCTCGGAGAGGATGCCGGTACCGCCGTGGCGGGCCAGGATGTCAACCGCCGCGCCCAGTGCCGGGTTGGCGGTGATCGAGGAGAAGCCGTCGGAGCCGCCGCATTGCAGGCCCACGCAGAGGTGGCTGGCTGACACCGTTTCGCGCTTCACATTGTTGGCTGCCGGCAGCAAGGCGCGCACCGCGGCGACGCCGGCCTCGATCGACTTGCGGGTGCCACCGCTCTCCTGCATGATGAAGGTGTGCAGGTGCGGGCTGGCTGCGAGTTCTTCCTGCTCCAGGAGACCGGCCAACTGGTTGCGCTCGCAGCCCAGGCCGATCACCAGTGCTGCCGCCAGGTTCGGGTGGCGCACATAGCCGGCCATGGTGCGGCGGAGCAACTGCATCGGCTCGCCGGTCATTTCCATGCCGCAGCCGATCGAGTGGCTGAACGCGACCACACCATCGACATTCGGAAATTCGGCCAGGCGCTCGGGCGTGAACCATTCGGCGATCTTGTGGACCACCGTGGCCGAACAATTCACCGTCGACAGGATGCCGATGAAGTTGCGGGTGCCGACGCGGCCATTGGCTCGCACGTAGCCCTGGAAGGTGGCGCGCTCGGCCGCCGGTACCGGGGGCACCGGCTTGAACTCGGTGGCATGCGCATAGTCGCGATCGAACTCGCGGAACTCAGTGTTGTGGTTGTGCACCATGGTGCCGGGTTCGATATCGACATTCGCAAAGCCGACGGTGACGCTGTATTTGAGTATCGGTTCGCCCTTCCTGATTTTGCGGGTGGCGATCTTGTAGCCGGCCGGCACCTGGCTGCGGCTGGTGAAATTTTCGCTGGGCCCCGCGGTGCCGATGGCCACGGCGAGTCGCGCGACCACCACGTTGTCGTTCGGGTGCAGGCGAATCACCGGGCCGATCATGCGCTTTTCAGAGATTTCGATCATGCTCGCTCACTGGAAGGATTGAGGGTTGAAGTGAAGAAGTCTACCCGGCGCGGCTTGGCGGCACCACAGCTGCGCCCTGCATTCAGGCCTTGCCGTCGAGGCGCAGCACCTCGAAAGCGGCCTTCAGGCGCGTCTCGTAGGCGGCTCGTTCGCCTAAGGCCAACTCGGGGGGCCACTGCATGAATCCGGCACCGGCCTTCATGCCGGTCCTGCCGGCGGCCATGTTGGCGGCCACGCAATCGGCCAGCACCTGGGTATTCGACAGCGAGGGATAGATTTCGGCCGCGGCGCGCGCCATGCTGTCCCAGCCGGAGATTTCCTTCTGCATCACCGGGCCGCAGGCGGCATAGCGAAAGCCGAAGCTGTATCGCACCGCCGTATCCACGTCTTCGGCGGTGGCGATGCCGCTGTCGATCAGCGCCAATGCCTCGCGCATCAATGCATGCTGGATGCGGTTGGCCAGAAAGCCGGGGATGTCGCGCCGCACCAGCACCGGCTTCTTGCCGGCGCGCCGGTACAGCGCGCACACCGCCTCCCCCAACTGCGGGTCGGAGTCGGCCCCCAGTGCCACCTCGACCAAGGGCACCAGGTGCGCCGGCATGAAATAGTTGGCGTTGAACATCCGGTTTCTGCTAGCCAGCCCCGCCGCCAGCCGGGTGATCGGAAACCCCGAGCTGTTGCTGCCGATTGGGACACCGGCCGGCACCCGCGTGTCGAGTGCGGCGAAGATGTGCCGCTTGAGTTCGAAATCCTCGGCCACGGTTTCGATCACCCAGGTGACGCCGCTCCAATCGTTCCAGCGATCGATCAAGCCGGACTCGGCGCCCGCCTGCGCACTCGTCGCACCCGCAGGCAGCACAGCCGCACACTGGTGCGCCGCCTCCAATGCCGCAACGGCGCGGCCCGCATCACGTCCCAGCAAGGCCACATGCATGCCGGCGTGGATGAATCCGGCGGCAATGCCCGCGGCCATGGTGCCGCTGCCGATCACTACGATCTTTTCCATGTCGCCGCTTTTCGCATTGAGAAGAACTTGCGCAGTGTATTCCGGCTCCCGGCGCCTGCCGCCGCGCCCTACTGCCCGGTCAGGTAGGCGCGCAGCAACTCCGGCACCGGCGTCGGCCTGCGGGTGGCACGGTCGAGCAACACGCAGGTCGCCCCCGCTGTGGCCACCTCGCCATTGACTGCGTGGATCGCCTGCTGGAATTCGAACGAGGTGCGCCCCACGCGCGTGACGCGGGAACCCACGCGAACGGTGCCGGGATAAAACAACTCCTTCCTGAAATTGACCAGCATGCGCACCACCACGATGCCGGTGGCGGCGCGAATCGCGGCGATCTCGGGCGCATCCAGAAGCTCGAAACGCCCGGCCTCGAAAAAGCTGGACATCACGCCGTTGTTGACATGGCCCTGCTGGTCGGTATCGGCATTGCGCAGCTTCTCTTCAGTCCAGAAACGGTAGTTCAGCGCAGGCAGGGCGCTGCTGCCCTCGGCTTGGTTCATCTCTTTCCTTCAATCGTTCACGGCTTGCGGCGGATGCCCGTCAATCGACGACCGCCTGCGCCATCTCGCGCAGCACGCGCTTCTGGATCTTGTTGCCATTCGGACCGTTGATCGACGGAAATTCATCGACCACGATCACCCGTCGTGGCACCTTGTAGCTGGCCATGTTGCCGCGGCAATACGCCAGCAGCGCCTCCTCAGCCGGTGCACCGGCCCCGGGGGCGGCGATCACGTAGGCCACCGCGATGTCGCCAATGCCGGTTCGACTCACCCCCACCACCTGCGCCTGCGCCACCGCCGGGTGCTGCGTCAGGCAATTTTCAATTTCCGCCGGGCTCACCTGAAATCCGCGCAGACGCAGGCTGTCGCCCATGCGCGTCAGGAAGATGAATGCGCGGCCCTCGGCACACGCCAGATCGCCGGTGCGAAACCAGCCGTCCGCGGTCATTGCCCTGGCGGTGGCCTCGGGGTTGTTGAGGTAGCCCGTCATCAGGTTGGGCCCGCGAATCTGCAGTTCGCCCGGCGCGCCGTCGGCCAGCACCGCGCCGCTCTGGGCATCGACCACACGCCACTGGATCGCGGCATCCACCACCACCCCGCCACCACGGGACCGCAACTCCGGCGCCATGCCGGCCGGGAACAAGGACATCAGCGAGAAGCACTCCGACGATCCATAAACACCAGAGACGCAAATGCCGAGCTTGTGCGCACGCAGCGTGGCCGAGGCAGCCAGCCCGACGAAATCCGCCAACACGCCCTGCCGCCAAGTGCCAAGCTTCGCGCCCGGCAGCTTGAGCACTTCATCGAACATGCCGTCGGCTCCGATGAAGTGGGTGATGCGGTGCTGCTCGATCGCCTGTGCCGCCTCCGCAGCATTGAACAGCGGCATGAACACGCAGCGGGCGCCCCCCGCCAGTGCCGCCAAGGCGATGAAAAACCCGTAGACGCCGAACAGCGGCATCGTGCACAGCATCGCGTCACCCGCGCGGATGTCGAGTGCGCGCGCCACATGCACGGCGTGGCGCGCGATGCTCTGGTGGTCGTGCACCGCAAGCTTGGGCATGCCGGTGGTGCCGGAGGTCGAAAAGCAGCACAATGGATCGGCCGCGCCGCCCACTGCAGCCGCCACCGGGTGCGCGCCTGGGCGCAACGGCAAGAAGCTGCCCAGGTCATCGACACCGATCACCTGCTCAAGTGTCGGCACCTCGGCGCGCAGTTCACGGGCAATCGCGGCGTAAGCGGTGCCCAAAAAGTTCTCTGGCGCCACGATCGCGCGCGCGCGCGACAGCGTCAGCAGGTGGCGCACTTCCGGCGCCTTGTAGCGCGTGCTGATCGGCACGATCAGAACACCCAGCCGCGCCGCGGCGAACAGCAATTGCAACCAGCCGGCGCAGTTGGGCAGCCATACCGCCAACGCGTCGCCACGCCGCAGGCCCAGGCCCGCCAGGCCATCGGCCGCGGCAGCGCCCGCCGCGGCCAGCTGCGCGCGCGACACGCTCGTGCCTTCGATCCACAGCGCCGGCGCAGTATCGGCGCCGGCCAGCAACCGCTGCATCAGAAATGCTTCAGGCGCGGCGCTGCCGGTAGCCGCGGGCGCCATGTTCAGGCGTACTCCGATCGTTGCGGGGTGAACACATCGAGGTTCAACACCGCTTCATCGCCCACCACCTCACCCCAGTGCATGGTGTTGGGCGGCACCACCAGGAGGCCGCCCGCGCCCAGTAGGGTTTGGGCGTCGCCCACATGAAAACGTATCTGCCCGGCCAGGATGTAGACGATCTGCTCATGCGGATGCTGATGCGGGCGCGGCTCATGTCCGGGCATCAGGCGGTGCAGCGCGAGGGTTGCTCCCGCTCCCGAAAATGCCTTGCGCTCGACGCCCTCGCGCACCGCTTGCCATTCGATCTTGCTCCAGTCGACTTGATGCAGGTTCATGCTCATTCTCCGGTTGACTCAATTTTCCTTGCCAAACAGCCCAGCCGATCGCGCCGGATTCCAGAACCTGCGCCACCCGGGCAATCGCCACAAGCTTCGCGGAACCACGCGTTCCGGGTGCGAGAGCCGAAGACTACACGAGGCACACAACGTGCGCTATCATGCCAGCAATGACGTCCTATGTCTGGAGCCCCGCGAAAAATGCCCAGCTGAAAAAGGAGCGCGGCGTTTCGTTCGAGGACGTCGTGTTTCACATCGGAGCGGGTGACGAAGTCGATCTGTTTGATCACCCCAACCAAGCACGCTACCCGAACCAGAAAATATCGGTTGTGATGATGGAAGGCTACGCATATTTTGTTCCGTACATCGAATCGGAAACCGAAATTTTTCTGAAGACCATCATCCCGAGCCGCAAGGCCACTCGAAAATATGCAGGTGATCCCAATGAAGAAACTTGACCCTGAGGAACAGGAAATTCTTGACGCCTTTGAAGCCGGGAAACTCAAACGAACGGCCGGCGCGAAGGGTGAATTGAAACATCACCGCGAGTACGCTGCGTCCACATTCCTGAAAGACAGCCGCATCAATATCCGCATCTCTTCGAAGGACTTGCGCTCGCTGCAAAAACGCGCTTTGCAGGAAGGCTTGCCTTACCAGACGCTGATCGCAAGCCTGTTGCACAAGTATGTCGAAGGGCGCTTGGTCGAGCAGGGTTGAGGCGGCCGCTTCCTGGCCGGTGAGCTGCGATCGTTGTCGCCCAAAGGTTGTACCCAACCGTGGTCACACCGGTGGGATGTTTTGCAACGAGCTTCGCGCTTGTCGCAACGGTCAATGTGCGCGGCCAAACAAGCCCGCCGGGCGCGCCAGCAGGAATACCAGCAGGATCGACAGCGCTGCCACGTTCTTGAAGCCGGCGCCAAACAGCACGATCGCCGCCGCCTGCGCCACACCCAGCATGATGCCGCCGACGAAGGCGCCACCGGCGCTGCCGAAACCGCCCAGAATCGCGGCGATGAAGCCGCTGATGGCGAACGGCACGCCGACGTTGAATGAAGTGTATTGGGTGGGCGTAATCAGAATGCCGGCCGCGGCGCCCAGCCCGGCCGACAAGGCGAACGAAAAGCCCAGCATGCGCGCCACCGGGATGCCCTGCAGGGCGGCCGCCTCGCGATTGATGGCACAGGCGCGCATGGCGCGGCCGGTGCGGGTGCGCGCGAAAAACAGCGCCAGCCCGATCACCAGCGCCAGCGAAATGCCGGCGATCCACAGCAACTGCACGCTGATCGCCACGCCCCCCAGCTTGAACGGCGGCGCGTCCGAAAATCCGCCGAAGGTGCGTGGTTGATCGCCGGCCACCAGCAGTGTGAGGCGCTCGACCACGATCTGCGCCGCCAGCGTCGCCAGGATCATCACGAACATGGTGGCGTTGCGGCGCCACAGGGGCCGCACCACCAGGCGCTCGACCGCCACTCCGATCAGGGCCACGATGATGATGGCCAGGAGCGCGGCCAGCGGCAGCGGCAGACCGGCGCGGGTGAGGAAGGCATGGGTCAGCATGCCGCCCAGCATGACGAACATGCCCTGCGCGAAATTGACGATGCCCGAGGCGTTGTAGATCACGCAAAAGCCGATGCCGATCAGGCCGTAGATGCAGCCGGTGCCGATGCCGGAGACCAGGGTCTGCAGCAGAAAGGTGCTGTCAGGCATGCATGCCTCCCGCCACGGCGGGCGCGCCGGTCTCGACCCCGCCCAGATAGGCCTCCAGCACCGCCGGATCGTTGCGCACTTCAATCGCCGTCCCGGCGGCGATTCGGCGACCGAAGTCGAGCACCACGATGTGCTGGGCGATGCGCATCACAAGATTCATGTCGTGCTCGATCAAAAGCACCGTGATGCCGCGCCCGATCACCGCACGAATCACCCCGGCCAGATGCTCGGTCTCCTGCAGGTTGAGGCCGGCGGCCGGTTCGTCCAGCAGCAACAGACGCGGGCCGGCCGCCATGGCGCGCGCCACCTCCAGCAGCCGCTGCTGGCCATAGGTGAGCGCCGCCGCCGGCATGTCGGCGCGCCCGCCCAGGCCCACAAAGGCCAGCAATTCATGCGCGACGGCCGCGGCTTCTTCCAGCTCGCGCCGCGCGCGGGCGCTGCGCGTGAGCGCCGCCCACACGCCGCCCGAGCCGCGCAGATGGCAGCCGGCCTCGACATTCTGGCGCGCGCTCAGGTCCGGAAACAGCTGCACCAACTGAAAGGTGCGCACGATGCCCTGGGCGGCAATGCGGTGCGGCGCCTGGCCGGTGATGTCGCTGCCCGCCAGCCGGATGCGCCCGGAAACCGGGCTCTGGAAACCCGAGATCAGGTTGAACAAGGTGGTCTTGCCGGCGCCATTGGGGCCGATGATCGCGCTCACCTCGCCGGCCGCGATGTCGAAACTCACGTTGTCGAGCGCGGTCAGCCCGCCGAAACGCTGGGTTACGCCCTCTACGCTCAAGAGGCTCATGCCTGCGCTTTCGTGACCGGCGCCTCTGGCACCGCCGCTGCGGCAGCTGCCGGCCTGCGCGCGGCCCACAATCGCGCCAGCGAGGCCAGGCCCTTGGGCGCATAGATGAGGATCACGATCAAGGCCACACCATAGGCCAGATCCTGGTAATCCTTGAAGCTGCGAAAGGTCTCCGGCAAAAGGCTGATGATGAAGGCGCCGATCAGCGGGCCGTAGACGGTGCCGATGCCGCCGACGTAGAGCATGGTGAAGCCCAGCACCACCATGTGCAGGCCGAATACCTCGGGGCTCACGAAGCCCACGAAATGCGCGAACATCGAGCCGGCGAAGGCCGCATAGGCGGCGGCGATCACGAATGCCAGCAACTTGTAGCGCGCCACGTCGATGCCCAGGGCACGCGCCGCGTCTTCGCTGCCGGCGATCGCCGCCAGCGCGTGCCCCAGGCGCGAATGCTTCAAGCGGCTGGAAACCCAGACCGACAGCGCCAGCGCCACAAGCAGCGCAGCCAGTTGCGCGCGCTCGTTGGGCAACTCCCAGCCGAATGCGCCCAATGGCGGAATCGCCGCGATCCCGGTGTAGCCCATGGTCACGCGGTCCCACTGCACAGCGATCTCCTGCACGATCATGCCCAGGGCCAGGGTTGCCATCGCCAGGTAATGGCCGCGCAGGCGCAGGGTCGGATAGCCGATCAAAAGCGCCAGCAGGGCCGCAGCCGCGATGCCCAGCGGCATGGCGACAAACACCGGCCAGCCGTAGGTCACAGTCAGCACCGCCGAGGTATAGCCGCCGATGGCCGCGAAGGCGTTCTGGCCAAACGATACCTGGCCGGTATAGCCCATGAAAAAGTTGAGCCCGGTGACGAAGATCGCGTAGAGGGCGGCGAAACCCAGCACCGTGACCAGGTAGCCGCCCGCAACAAACGTATACGCCAGCAAGATCACGGCCGCCAGCCAGGGCAGCCAGGCGAGCGCGCGGCGCAATTCAGGCGGCCGCAAAGTAGTAGCGCGCCAGGTCATGGGGCGAGGCGATCTGGTCCGGCGTGACTTCCGCCACCACCCGCCCGACCGCCAGCAGATAAGCGCGGCTGGCAAGCTTCAAGGCCAGCGGCGCGCGCTGCTCGACCAGCAGGATGCCCATGCCCTGCCGGTTCAAGTCACCCAGGGTCTCGAGGATCTCGGTGGCCAGGCGCGGCGCCAGGCCGAGCGACGGTTCGTCCAACAACAGCAAACGCGGCCCGGCCATCAACGCGCGGCCGATCGCCAGCATTTGCTGCTCACCGCCAGAAAGCGAACCCGCCAACTGGGTCTGGCGATCCTTGAGGCGCGGAAACAGGGCGAACACGCGCTCCAGGCGCGCCGCGATCTCGCCGCGCCGGTTGCCCAGCAGGTAAGCCCCGAGGTCGAGGTTTTCGCGCACCGACATCGGCCCGAAAATGCCGCGCCCTTCCGGCACCAGGATCACCCCGCGCATGGCGACCGCACGGGCATCGTCGCGCGGCAACTCCTGGCCCTCGAAGTGCACGCGCCCGGCGCCCGGCGTCAAGCCGACGATGGCGCGCAGCAGTGTCGATTTGCCGGCACCGTTGGGCCCGAGCACCGCCACCAGTTCGCCGCGCGCCAGGGTCAGGTCGGTCGGATGCAGGGCCAGGGCGTTGCCGTAGCGTGCCGACAGCCCTTCGACGGCGAGCAAGGCTTCCATCTGCTTGGAGCCGGCCGGTCCGCTACTTGACGATCCTGACCTTGCCCGCCGCGATGGTGGCGAGCGCGAACGGGTTTACCGTGATGCCCTGGTGGTTGGCCGCCGAGAAATTGTAGACCCCGGTGGTGCCCTGGAATCCGGTGACGGTCTCCAACGCATCGCGTACCTTGGTACCTTCGAACGAATTGGCCTTCTGGATCGCAGCAGAGGTGATCATCACTGCATCCCAGCCACGTCCGGCCCAGTTCGGATCGCGCTCGCCATGCCTGGCCTTCCACGGCACCAGGAAATCATTGATCGCCTTCTTCAAGGCACCCTCGGGCAACGCATCGGCGATCTGCGAAGGCGCGGCCACGAAAAAGAACTTGTCGCCCAGCACATCGGACACCGGACGAAACACCGCCAGGTCCTCGATCGAGGTCAGCATCTGCAGCGGCAGGCCCAGTTGCTTGATGTTCTTGGCCGCCGTCATGGTGGTGCCGCCCAGCCCGATCTTGAGGATCGCGCCGGCGCCGGCCGCGTTCATCTTGCCGATCTGCACCGACAGGTCGGCATCGTCCTGCTTGTATTGATCCACGCCGGCCAGCGTCAGCCCGTAGGTCGCCGCGATCTTCTCGGCCACGCCTTTCTGCAGGTTGGCATAGGGCGTGGGGTCGTGCAGGATGCCGACCTTGCGGATCTGCGTGTTGTCCTTGAGGTATTCGAAGCGTTTTTCCACCTCGAAGCGCGCCGGCGGCAGGGTCGAGAAGGCCCATTTCACATGGTCTTCGACCTGCGGCAGGATCGAGCACAGCACCATCGGAATCTGCGCCCGCACCACGATGCCGGCGGCGGCCAGGTTGCCCGCCGAGATGGTGGCGAGCGCGAACGGGTTTACCGTGCTGCCCTGGTGGGTGGCCGCCGAGAAAAAGTAGACCCCGGTGGTGCCCTGGAATCCGGGGACGGTCTCCAACGCATCGCGTCCCGTGGTACCTTCG
>JBEIFV010000185.1:0-11250 GCA_040382235.1 Burkholderiales bacterium | reverse complement strand
CCGACCACCACATCGGGCGGGTGATCGCACACCTGGAAAAAATGGGTGAACTCGACAACACCATCATCAGGCTCGCCTCGGACAACGGCGCTTCGGCGGAAGGTGGCGAACACGGCTCGTTCAACGAATGCCAGTTCCCCAACCGCATCGAGCCCTCCATCGAAGACAACCTGAAACACCTCGATGAATGGGGCGGCATCAAGTCGTTCACCAACTACGCCTGGGGCTGGGCCTGGGCCGGCAATACCCCCTTGCGCCGCTGGAAGCGCTACCTGCACCAGGGCGGCATGAGCGACCCCCTGATCGTGCACTGGCCCAAGGGCATCAAGGCGCGTGGCGAGGTGCGCGGCCAGTACGCGCATGTGGTCGACATCACCCCGACCCTGCTCGACGCGCTCGGCCTCGAAGCACCGCGCGTGTTGAATGGCGTGACGCAGCGCCCGCTCGAAGGCACCAGCTTCGCCCATACCTTCAATGATGCGGTGGCGCCCAGTGCCAAGGGCGTGCAGTACTACGAAATGATCGGCTCGCGCGCCATCTGGGCCGACGGCTGGAAAGCGGTGGTCGAGCAACCGCAGGGCGATTTCATGACCGAGGCCATGCTGGACGCGCAGAAGTGGGAGCTCTACCACGTGGCAGAGGACTTCTCGGAGAGCAACAACCTCGCCGACCAGCACCCGGAGAAGCTGAAGGAGATGATCGAGCGCTGGTGGATCGAGGCCGGCAAGTACAACGTGCTGCCGCTGGATTCACGCATGCAGCTGCGCATGGGCGAGCGCAAGCCTTCCACCGTCTCGCAGGGCAACCGCCATGTCTACTACCCCGGCATGGCGGCGCAGTTCGAATACACCGCGGTCAATCTCAAGAACCGTTCGCACAGCATCACCGCCGAGGTGGAGATTCCCGCCGGTGGCGCCGAAGGGGTATTGCTGGCGCACGGCAGCTGGTTCGCCGGCTACACGCTGTATGTCAAGAACCGGCGCCTCATCTACGTGCATAACTACCTGGGCCTCACCGAATACCGCGTCAGTGCCACCGAAGACTTGGCCGCAGGCAAGGCAGTGCTGCAATTCCGCTTCACCCGCACCGGCGAGCACCAGGGCCGCGCCAGCCTCTTCATCAATGGAAAACTGGTGGGCGAAGGAGACATTCCGCGCACCATTCCGGCGGTGATCGAAACCTCCGGGGAGGGCCTGTGCTGCGGCTACGACTCCGGCGTGCCGGTGACCGCGGACTATGTCTCGCCGTTTCGCTTTACCGGGCAGATCGCCCAGGTGGTGGTGGAAACCGGCGAGGCGGCGGCAGTTGATGCCGACGCGCAAGTGCGCACCGCCTTCACCGACCAATGAATCGCAAGGGAATCCTCGTGCAAAACCCACTTCGCAGGCTGCTCATCGGCGCCGCGGCCTTGATCGCCGCCGGCGGCCTGGCGACCGACCTCCAGGCCCAACCCTATCCGTCGCGCCCGATCAAGCTGATCGTGCCCTACGCCCCGGGCGGCAATACCGATATCGTCGCGCGCATCTTCGGACAGGCGCTGGGCGAACGCATCGGCCAGCCGGTGGTGTTCGACAACCGCGGCGGCGCCACCGGCACCCTGGGAGTCGGGGTGGCCGCCAAGTCGCCGCCCGACGGCTACACCATCGTCATTGGCGATCTCGGTTCGATGGTAATCGCCAATCACGCGATCCCGAATCGCCCCTACGACCCGGTCAAGGATTTCGCGCCGATCGGCTTAGTCACCGGTGTCTCGATCGTGGTCACCGCAAACCCGAAGTCGCCGTCTGCCACCTTCGCGGACTTGCTGGCACGCGCCCGCGCGCAGCCGGGCAAGGTGACCTACGGCACCTCGGGCATCGGCTCGCCCAGCCACATGGCGATGGAACTGGTGCAATCGATGACCAGGACCAGTTTCCTGCATGTGCCGTTCAAGGGCGGCGCCCAGGCGGTGACCGCGCTGATCGGTGAGCAGATCGATTTTCTGGTCGACGGCGCCGCCTTTGGCCAGGTCAAGGGGGGGCGCCTGAAGGCGGTGGCGGTCACAGGGCCACGCCTGCCGGCGCTGCCGGACACGCCGGGCATTGGCGAGACCGTCAAGGGATTCGAGTTCACCAACTGGTGGGGCTTCCTGGCCACGACGGGCACGCCGCCCGAGGCAATCAACCGGCTCAACTAGGAGTTCAAGCAGATCGCGGCAACGCCTGCGATTGTCGAGCGCTTGAGCGGTCTCGGACTGGCTGCGCGCAGCGGCACGCCGCAGCAATTCGCCGAGCACCTGAAGAGCGAGACCGAGAAAATCGGCCGCATCGTCAAGGACGCGAACATCAAGTTCGAATAGCGCCGCCCCGATTCAATGCCATCCCGTCCCAACATCCTCTGGTATTGCGCCGACCAACAGCGCTACGACACCATTCGCGCGCTGGGCCAGCCGCACATCGCCACCCCCAACCTGGACGCGCTGTGCACCAGCGGGGTCGCCTTCAAGCGCGCCTATTCGCAAAGCCAGATCTGCACGCCTTCGCGCGCGAGCTTCCTGACCGGGCGCTATCCGGCCAGTCACCACGTATATCGCAACGGCAACGCCTACTTCCCGGCACACGAAAAGCTGGTCAGCCGCATCTTCGCCGATGCCGGCTACGACTGCGGCCTGGTCGGCAAGCTGCATTTGAGCGCTGCCAAATACCACGAGAAGCGGCCGGATGACGGCTACCGCATGTTCCTCTGGAGTCATCACCCGACGCCCGATTCGGCACGCGGCCATGACTACGAAACCTGGCTGCGCCACGAAAAGAAGGTCGACCCGGTGGAACTGTATGCGCCGGTCAATCATTTCTGCGGTGCCGGCGTGCCGGCCGAATATCACCAGACCACCTGGGTCTCGGAAATGGCGATCCGCTTTATCACCGAGCAACGCGACGGGCCCTGGCTCCTGTCCTTGAATCCGTTCGACCCGCACGCCCCATTCGACGCGCCGGCCGAATACCTTGCCAAGGTCAAGGCCGAGTCACTGCCCTGCCCCTTGTTTCGCGACAGCGACATCGAGCGCCAGAAAGCCTTCGCCGCGATCGATCAGCAGACCAAGATCGCGGTCGACCCGCGCGTGCGCAGGACCGCCAGCCCGGTCGTCGAGCAGGAGCACGACCTGGTGGCCTCGGCCCCGCCCGCCGCCTATGATGCGCTGGAGGTCAAGGCCAATTACTACGCCATGATCATGCTGATCGACGACCAGTTCAAGCGCATCGTCGATGCCCTGCGCGCCAGCGGCCAGCTCGACAACACCATCATCGTCTACATGAGCGACCATGGCGAATTGCTGGGCGACCATGGCCTGATCCTCAAAGGCTGCCGCTTTTTCGAAGGCCTGGTGCACATCCCGATGATCTTTTCCTGGCCGGGCCGCTTCGAGCCGGGCCTGCAGAGCGAGGCGCTGGTGGAATCGGTGGACGTGGCGCCGACGCTGCTCGAAGCCGCCGGCCTGCCGGTGCCCGAATCGATGCAGGGCAAGTCATTGCTGGCGCTGCTCGAAGGGCGCGCTGAACCGCACCGACACAAGCAACAGGTGATCTCCGAATTCAAGGATTCGATCGGCGGCCCGGCGCACACAGACCACACCCACGGCTCAATGGTGTTCGACGGCCGCTACAAGAGCGTGGTCTATCACGGGCACCGCATCGGCGAACTGTACGACCTGCAAAACGATCCCGGCGAATTCGACAACCTGTGGGACAACCCCGCTGCGCGTGATCTGAAGCTCGAACGCCTGAAGGCGCATCTGGATGCGATGATGGCCACCGTAGCCGCCGGCCCGCCGCGCAGCGTTGCGTACTAGTCTATGGCAGGTTTCTTGTGCGCACTCTCAGGCTGCCAATTTGTAGCGCAGCACCAGCACATCGGCAGGAATCTTCAAGCCTTCCGCCAGGCTGCGGATCATTTCCAGCGACAGCGGGCGCACGCGATTGAGCACCTCGGCCACGCGCGCGCGTGAGCCGATGAATGGCTCAAGGTCCTTGCGCACCAGACCCCGCGATTCCATCACGTAATGAATGAATTCGATCGGGTCAGGGTCGGGGATCGGAAAGTGTTCCTGTTCGTAGCGTTCGACCAGCAAGACAAGCACTTCCAGCCGGTCTGCCTCCGTGCTGCCATCCTTTGCGTCCCAGAGCGTGTCAATCTCCTTGAGCGCGGCCTGATGTTCCTTCTTGTTGCGAATTGGTTTGAGTTCCATTTTGAATCCTCACACAGTCGCTGCATCCACTTGATCGTATTGGGCATGTGTTCCGACAAAACGCACATACATTATCCGGCTGCGGTAGCGCACTGCCACGATCAGGCGGTAGTCGTTGCCCTTGATGTTGAACACCACCCGGTCGCCTGCCACAAAGCTGGCACTGCGATGCGCTTGCCTGACCTCAGCCGGGCTGGTCCAGCTTGCGCCGCTGGCTTCGGCGTACCAGTTCCGCAGAGGCACTTCAGCCGAGGGGTGCTTGCGCCAGAAGTCACGCAGCGTGGACAGTGCAATGATGCGCATCGGGTGATGCTAGCACGCTCCCGATTCGGGATCAAGTTGAACCCGCTTGCCCTCCTGCTACGCCGCATGTATTGGCAAGCAGGGGCCGGTATGGGCGTAGCGCTGCCTTGGGGTGTTTCCCTGGCGCTACACTATTGGCGAATCTTCGAATCTCTTGCAGCGCTGCTTTTGATTCAGCGCTTGTCCTGGTGCCTTAAGGCCCCGCTCCCGTCCTGCCAAATGCCGGGGCAGGCTCTGGCCGGAACACCTGGGCAGCGGCTTCGCTTGATCGAATTCACATAAAACACCGGAGGAAGACATGGCTGACACACCATTCGGCGGCACCATCGGCCGCACCCGCGAGGAATCCACCCCCTGGTGGCCGGAGCGCAAGGCCGCGAACAAGGGCGCGCCCAACATCGTGATCGTCTTCATGGACGACATGGGCTGGTCGGACCCCGGCTGCTACGGCTCGGAGATCGACACCCCGCACATCAATGCCTTGGCCGCGCGCGGCGTGCGACTCACCCACTACACCACCCACGCGATCTGCTCGCCGGCGCGCGCGGCCTTGCTGACCGGCTGCAACGCCCATGCGGTGGGCACCGGCTGGCTGGCCAACAACCATCCCGGCTATCCGGGCTACTCGGGCGAAATCCCGATGGAGGCCGCCACCCTGCCCGAAACCCTGCGCGCCGCCGGCTACGAAACCATCATGGTCGGCAAGTGGCACAACACGCCGGCGGCCGACAATGTGCCCGGCGGGTCGAAGCACAACTGGCCATCGCAACGCGGCTTCGACACCTACTACGGCTTCATGGACGGCGAGACCAACCATTTCTTCCCGGCCCGCCTGATGCTGAACAACCAGGTACTGCCGGTCGATGAATACCCGCGCGACTACTACACCGGCGACGACTGGATGGACCAGGGCATCCGCTTCGTCAAGGAACTGCGCGAAAGCAATCCGGAAAAGCCGTTCTTCCTGTATGTCGCCAACAACGCCATGCATGCGCCGCTGCAGACCAAGCCCTCGGACATGGCCAAGTACAAGGGCAAATATGACGCCGGCTGGACCGCCGCGCGCGAGGCGCGCCACCAGCGCCAGATTGAAATGGGCCTGATTCCGCCGGGCACAAAACTGCCGGCCTCCGACCCGCGCGCGCCTAAGTGGGACGACACAGATCCCGAAAACCGGCCGCTCTACACGCGCCACATGGAAGCCTTCGCCGGCATGCTCGACAACGCCGACCAGAACGTCGGCAAGCTCACCGCCTTTCTGGAATCGATCGGCAAACTCGACAACACCATCATTCTTTTTTCCTCCGACAACGGCGGCACGGATGCCGGTGGCGAGCACGGCATGGTGCTCAACAACCGCCGCTACTCCGGCCTGCCGACCCACACGCTGGCGCATGAGCGCGGCATGCTCAGTCAACTGGGCGGGCCGCAGAGCATTTCGCTCTACCCCACCGCCTGGGGCGAAGTGTCCAACACGCCCTTCCCCAGCTTCAAGACCTACACCGGCGGCGGCGGCCGGCGTGTGAGTTTCATCGCGTCCTGGCCTGCGCAGCTGAAAGACCGCGGCACGATCCGCCGGCAATTCATGCATGTCACCGATGTCATGCCCACGCTGCTCGACATGGCCGGCGTGCCGCGCCTGGAATCCAGCCACGGCCAGCCGGCGCGCGCCTTCGATGGCAAGAGCTGCGCGCAGGTGCTGCTGGGCAACTCGCCCTCGCCGCGCAGCGAACAGTATTACGAATGCTGGTCCAATCGCGCCTACTACCGCGACGGCTGGCTGGCGCGCTCGCTGCAGGTGCGCGATACGCCGATCGACATGACCAACTGGACCTTGCATAACCTCGGTGAGGATTTCTCCGAGTCCACCGATCTTGCGGCCAAGCACCCGGACAAGCTCCGCGAACTGGTCGAGGCCTTCGACCAGGCGGCCTGGAAATACTTCGTATACCCGCTCGACAACCGCGGCCGGCCCGGCAAGTTCGGCGACACCCCGGCCTTTCTGCGCGAACGCGCTGACAAGCCGCGGCGTTTCCTGCCGGGCTCGCAGACCGCGCATCGCAGCGACATCTTTCCACTGGTCGGCAATCGCACGTTTCGCATCCGCGTACGCTTTGAACAGCGCGCGCGCGACGAAGGTGTGCTGTGGTCGCTGGGCGACACCACTGCCGGGATGGTGATGTATGTCGAAGCGGACCGCCTCAACTTCCACTACAACGGCTTCGGTGAACCGACCAATTTCGTCCCGGTGAACCTGGCGCACGGCACGCACGAGGCGGTGCTCGAATACGAGGCGCTGGGCAAGCGGCGCGGCCGCGGCCGCCAGCTGCTCGATGGCAGCGAATGCATCGCCTGGACCGAACTCTCGCCCACCATGTCGCTCGGGCCTTTCGAAGGACTTGACGTCGGCCTGGACCGCCGCGCGCCGGTGTTCTGGGAGCTCTACGAGCGGCATGGCGTGTATCGCTACGGCGGCCGCATCGAAGAGGTGTGGATCGAACCCGGCCAGCGGGCGGTGGCCTGAGATGCGCTATCCGATGCAAGTACCCAAAGCCGTCCGGCGTGCGCGTCAACGGCGTGCCCTGACGCTTCTGCTGGCAGTGGCCCCGCTCGCGGGTTTCGCACAGTCCGGCGGCGACTACCCGAACCGGCCGCTGCGCATGGTGGTGCCGCAGGCCGCCGGCGGCGCACTGGACAATGTTGCGCGCCTGCTGGCGCAACGCATGTCGGATAACCTGGGCCAGCAGGTGGTGATCGACAATCGGCCCAGCGCCGGTGGTATCGCCGGAATGGACGTGGTCGCCAAGGCGCCGGCTGACGGCTACACGCTGTTGTTCGCCGCCGCGCCGCTGGCGCTCAACACCGCGCTGGGCATCAAGCTGCCCTACGACGCACAACGCGATTTCGCGCCGATATCGCTCGCCGCATCGATCGCCGGCCTGGTCGCCGCGCATCCGTCGACGCCTTACAAGAACCTGCAGGACCTGATCGACGATTCCAGGCGAGCGCCCAACGGCATCTCGGTCGCGGTGCCGTCGATCGGCACGGTCACGCACCTGATGGCCGAAGCATTGCGTTTCAAGACCAAAGCCAACTTGACCATCGTGCCGTACAAGGGCGCGGGCCAGGCGATTGCCGACGTGCTGGCCGGCACCGTGCCGGTATTCTTCGATGCGCTCATCCCGACCGGCACCCACGTGGCGGCCGGCAAGCTGCGCGCACTGGCGATCGCCTCGCGCCAGCGCTCGCCGCTGTTCCCGGATGTGCCCACGGTGGTCGAACAAGGCCACCCCGACCTGGTGGTCTCCGGGTTTTACGGCGTGGCCGCGCCGGCGCGCACCGCGCCGCCAATCCAGCGCCGGGTACACCAGGCGGTGGTCGCCGCGCTCGCGCATCCGGAAGTTCGTGAACGGCTGTTGAAGCAGGGCTACGAGATTCACGCCAGCACGCCCGAGGAATACGCAAGCTTCCTGCGCAACGAGATCGAGCGCTGGACCCCGATCGTCAAGGCCGCCGGCATCAAGGTCGAATGAAGCCCGGCGGCGGGCAGCACAACTTGAGGAGACTTTCATGAATACCAGTACCAGGAGCGGGCTTGCGAGGTCGCTATTGCTCGGCACATGCCTGTTCGCCGGCGGCACTGCCCTGGCGCAAAGCGCGGGTGACTACCCCAGCCGCGCCATGCGCCTGATCGTGGCGCAGGCCGCCGGCGGTGCGCTCGATGTCTCGGCGCGCCTGATCGCCGTGCGCATGAGCGAAAGCCTGGGACAGCCGGTGGTGATCGAGAATCGCCCGAGCGCGGGCGGCATCGCCGGCATGGAAGCGGTGGCCAAGGCCGCGCCCGACGGCTACACGCTGCTGATGGCCGCCGCGACGATCGCCACCAACACTGCGCTGGGCATCAAGCTGCCCTACGACCCCGAGCGCGACTTCGCGCCGATCTCGCTGGCCGTCTCGATTCCGCTACTGTTCGTGGTACATCCGGCGACGCCGTACCGCACCCTCTCCGACATCGTCGCCGACTCGAAACGCCAGAGCGGCGGCGTCGCTGTGGCGATCGCCTCGATCGGAGCGCTTCCGCACCTGCTCTCGGAGATGATGAAGCTCAAGACCGGCGCCAACCTGAACCTGATCTTCTACAAGGGTTCGGCACCGGCCTCGCTCGATGCCCTGTCGGGCACGATTCCCGTCTTCATCGACGCGCTCGGGCCGGTACGCACCCACGTCGAGTCCGGCAAGCTGCGCGCCATCGCACTCTCATCCACGGTGCGCTCGCCGATCTTTCCCACCGTGCCCACGGTGGGCGAGCAGGGCATGCCCGACTTGACCGGCGCGGCGTTCTTCGGACTGCTGGCGCCGGGCGGCACGGCGCTGCCGATCCAGCGCCGCCTCAACCAGGCCATCGTGGCCGCGCTATCCAACCCGGAACTGCGCGAGCGCATGCAGAAGCAAGGCTACGAGATCCACGCCTCGACCCCCGAGGCCTACAAGGCTTACATGAAGAACGAGATCGAACGCTGGACGCCGGTGGTCAAGGCGGCCGGCATCAAGGTGGATTGAAACTTGCGAGTGTTCAGTTTGAGCCGGCGTTCCGCGCACGCACGCGCTAAAGTCGACTACAAGCGCCGGTCGGCCATCAACGGCGGTGCCAGTTCACGCAACAGTTCGGCCATCGCGCGCACCGCCGGCCCGGGATGTCGGCGGCCGCTAACGGCCAGGTAAAAAACCTGGCGCAGGGCGGGCCTCACGATGGTGGCCGATGCCAGTTCGCCCGCCGCGATTTCGGCGGTCACCGCGGGCGGCGTGATGACGCTGAAACAGGCGCCGCGCGCCACCATTTTCTTGATCAGGTGAATGGTATTGACCTCCAGCACCACATTGAGGGAAATACCGCGTCGGCGCGCCTCCTCTTCAATCATGACGCGCGCACCATTGGGCGCGGAGGAGATCACCAGCGGCAGTTCGGCCAGCTTTGCAAACGTCACGCTGCGCTTGCGCGTCGCGGCAGCGCCGGCCTGCGACAGCAACACCAGCGGCAGTGAAAACAAGGCCTCGGCCGCGGCATGGGCCGGCTGCGGCTGTTTCGACATCAAGCCCAGATCGATACTGCCATCGGCGATCCATTCCTCGATCTGGCGCGTGGTTCCCTCGGCGATCTCCAGTCGAACGCCGGGGTAACGAGTGCGCGCCTGGTCGACCGCGTCGCCGGCCAGCGGCCATGCCACCGAGGGCTGAATCGCCAGCCGCACCAGGCCGCGCGGCGCGGCACGGGTCTGGCTCACAAGATCGGGCAGACCTGCGGCTTCCGCCGTCAGCGACTCCGCGCGTGGCAGCAAAGCGCGCCCCGCGTCGGTCAAGGCCGCGCCCCGACCCGTACGTTCGAACAAGGCGGCGCCGAGCGCGACTTCCAATGCGGCGATGCGCTTGCTCACCGCTGATTGGGTGGAGGTGGTGAGAGTGGCAGCGCGCGAGAAACTGCCGGTCGCAGCCACATCCAGGAACAGTCGAAGGTCACGCAATTCCATCAAATCAGGGCCGATGCAGAAATTCCACTGTGGAATATCTGATATTGCCTGCATGCGGCTTCGCGTGCAAGCCGCGCGTGCCTAAAATTGGGTGCGCAAGTGCAAAACCGCAGCAACCATCAACGCACCGTCCAGGGAAGCCGCACATGAGAACCATGCAAACAGAGCACCAGCGCCGTGCCTTCATGCTGGCTGCCGCCGCCGGACTGTTGCCGGGCCGCACATTCGCGCAATCCGGCGCCTGGCCCAATCGACCGATTCGCGTCATCGTCTCCTACGCGCCGGGCGGGGTCACCGACATCATCGCGCGTGCGATCGCGCAGCCGCTGGGCGAGGCCCTGGGCCAATCGGTGATCGTCGAGAACCGCCCCGGCGCCGCCGGCGTGATCGGCACCGAGATGGTGGCCGCCGCGCCGCCCGACGGCTACACGCTCCTGATGTTCGTCGACGGCAACTCGATGATGCCCACCGCCATCAAAAACATCAAGCACGATCCGGTCAAGAGCTTCACCCATGTGAGCCTGCTCGGGCGCGGCTCGCTGGTGCTGGTGGCCCACCCCAGCCTGCCGGTGACAAGCCTGGCCGAGGTGATCCGCTACGGCCGCGCCAACCCCACCGCACTGTCGTTCGCCACGCCGGGAAAAAGCGGCCCGCAACACCTGGCCTTCGAAAGCATCAAGGCCACCGCCGGCTTCAACGCCGAGCACATTCCCTACAAGGGCGGTGGCCAGGCCATCGTCGACGTGGTCGCAGGCCAGGTCAAGCTGGGCATGCTCGGCATGGCGCCGGCGCTGCCGCACATCAGGTCCGGCAAGTTGAAGGCCCTGGTGGTCACCTCGCGCGAGCGCTCACGGCTTTTGCCGGACGTACCTACCGTGCATGAGTCCGGCATTCCCGGCTTCGAGATGGCGCAGTGGCAGGGCATGGTGGCGCCGGCCGGCATGCCCGCGGAGATCACCGCGCGCCTGCACACCGAGTTGCAGAAGGCAATGCGCCTGCCGGCGGTGATCGAGAAGCTCTCGGCCATCGGCATGGACAACGCGGTGAGCGCCACGCCTTCCGAGTTTACGCAGATGATTCAACGTGAAACCAATCGCTGGCCGGATGTGTTCAAAGCCGCCGGCATTCAAGCGGAGTAGGCATGACAAAAAAGACCAACATCCTTTTCATCACTTCCGACCAGCAGCGCGCCGATTG
>JBEIFV010000184.1:0-11465 GCA_040382235.1 Burkholderiales bacterium | reverse complement strand
CGGTGGCGCGCGGCTACGACATCACCCAATACACCTTGCAGTGCTTTGGTGGTGCCGGTGGCCAGCATGCCTGCCTGATCGCGGACAAGCTGGGTATTCCGCGCATCTACATCCATCCGTATGCCGGCGTGCTTTCGGCTTATGGCATGGGCTTAGCCGACCTCACGGCGATGCGTGAACGGGCAATCGAACTGCGGCTGGAACCGGCATCGCGCGGTGCGCTTGACGCCGCTTTTGCGCAAATGGCGGGCGAAGCCAGCGCGCAACTGCTTGGGCAGGGGCTCGGCCCGACGCAGATTTCGATCCGCCAGCGCGTCCATGTGCGCTACGACGGCACCGACTCCGCGCTGGTCGTCGACGACGGCTCTCTCGTGGAAATCAAGGCACGCTTCGAAATCGCCTATCGCATGCGCTACTCGTTTCTGATGGAACACAAGGCGCTGGTGGTGGAGGCCGTATCGGTCGAGGCGATCGGTGGTTCCGGTCAGCAGATCGCCATCAATCCGCCGTCCGCGCAACGCGCGGGGATTCTCGCGCCCGTCGAGACCGTGCGCATGTTCTCGGGAGGCGACGAGCATGCGAGCCCGGTATATCTGCGAGCATCCATGCAGGCTGGTGACACACTGCCGGGGCCCGCCATCATTGCGGAGCAAAACGCCACTACTGTTGTGGAACCCGGCTGGCAATGCGCTGTCACCGCGCAGAATCACCTGGTGCTCACGCGCGCGGTGCCGCGCGCAAGCCAGACCGCGATCGGTACGACCGCCGACCCGGTAATGCTGGAGATATTCAACAACCTGTTCATGGCGATCGCCGAGCAGATGGGCCTCACCCTGGCCAATACAGCCTACTCTGTGAACATCAAGGAGCGCCTGGACTTTTCCTGCGCGGTTTTCAACCAGCACGGCGACCTGATCGCCAACGCGCCGCACATGCCGGTGCATCTGGGCTCCATGGGTGAGTCGATCAAGACGGTGATCCGCGAAAACACCAAAGAGCGCGGGCGCGCCATGAAAGCGGGGGACGTTTATGTACTCAACGCTCCGTATAACGGCGGCACCCACTTGCCCGACATCACGGTCATCACGCCTGTATTCGACGCTGTCGGCAGCGAGATCCTGTTCTACGTGGGCTCACGCGGTCACCATGCCGACATTGGCGGCATTTCGCCCGGCTCGATGCCGCCGAACTCGAAAGTGGTCGAGGAGGAGGGCGTCCTGATCGACAACTTCCTGTTGGTTGAGGAAGGGCGCCTGCGCGACACCGAGACTCGCGCGCTGCTGGGCTCCGGCCGCTATCCGTCGCGCAACATCGAACAGAACATGGCCGACCTGCGGGCGATGATCGCAGCCAACGAGAAAGGCGTACAGGAACTGCGCCGCATGGTCGCGGAATTCGGGCTCGATGTCGTGCATGCATATATGGAGCATGTGCAGGACAACGCCGAGGAATCCGTACGGCGGGTGATCGAGGTGTTGAAGGATGGCGAGTTTTCCTACGAGATGGATCATGGCGCGGTGATTCGCGTCAAGGTCACGCTCGACAAGGCCAGCCGAAGCGGGGTAATCGACTTCACCGGCACCAGCGCCCAATTGCCGAACAATTTCAATGCGCCATCCGCGGTTTGCTACGCCGCCGTCCTGTACGTGTTCCGCTCGTTGGTCGATGACGACATTCCCCTCAATGCCGGCTGTCTGAAGCCGCTGTCGATCATCATTCCCGAGGGTTCGATGCTCAATCCACGCTATCCGGCGGCGGTGGTGGCAGGCAATGTTGAAACCAGCCAATGCCTGACCGATACGCTGTACGGTGCGCTGGGCGTGATGGGTGCCAGCCAGGGCACCATGAACAACTTCACCTTCGGCAATGACACCTATCAGTATTACGAAACCATCTCTTCCGGTTCTGGCGCAGGCGAGGGTTTCGATGGCGCCACGCCGGTGCAGACGCACATGACCAACAGTCGCATGACCGATCCGGAGATACTGGAGTTTCGTTACCCGGTACGGGTCGAGGAACACTCGATCCGCTACGGGTCGGGCGGGCGCGGCAAGTGGAACGGCGGACCGGGTGCGCTGCGCCGTATCCGCTTTCTGGAAACCATGACAGCCGGTGTGCTGTCCGGCCATCGCCGCATTCCTCCCTATGGAATGAACGGCGGAGGGCCGGGCGAGGTCGGTCACAACTGGGTCGAGCGCAGCGATGGATCGATCACCGAACTGGGCGGCAGTGACGAAACCGTATGCCAGCCAGGCGATGTATTCGTGGTGCAAACACCGACGGCTGGCGGCTACGGGGCGCCGTAGGTCGGGCGCTCAACCCTTGTCGGTGGTGCCGGGAAACTTGTAGAACGTGCGGTTCAGGTGGTTGACGACTTCGTCGACGTCGGCGCGATCCCATTTCTGGCCGATGTTGGTCTGCCAGCGCAGCACCTGAGCCCGCAAGCCAGGCAAGTCACGGGCGATTTTCTTGTCACGCCAATGCATCTGGGTGGTGTGGCAAGTGACGCAAAACGTCGAGTACAACAACTCGCCGCGCGCCTGTGGCGCCTGGTTTTGCGCCTCGGCCGAGTGACTGGCGAGCGCCAGAATGGCGCAAGCCGCCGCCGCAATTGGTCTTTGCATTCGACCTCCGAAGGTGGGATGACGGCGCTCAGCGCCGTTTGCCATCAAAGCATACCCTTGCCGGTGGCGGTGTGCTCGCCCCCGCCGGCTTTGCCACGCATGGCACATGGCGCGTGCTCCATGCGCGATCCTGGGTTTCAAGAACGCAGTGCCCGCCAGGCTTTACTTCAGACACGTTCGAAAATCGCCGCGATGCCCTGGCCACCCCCAATGCACATGGTGACCAGTGCGTAGCGTCCGCCGGTTCGATGCAATTCGTAAATCGCCTTGACGCTGATGATGGCGCCGGTGGCGCCGATCGGGTGGCCGAGCGAAATGCCGCTGCCATTCGGATTGACCTTTTTCGGATCGAGGCCGAGTTCCTTGCTGACCCCCAGCGCCTGTGCGGCGAACGCTTCGTTGGCTTCGATCACGTCCATCTGGTCGAGCGTTAGCCCCGTCTTCTTGAGCACATTGCGCGTCGCCGGCACCGGCCCCAAGCCCATGATCTTGGGCTCGAGGCCCGCATGCGCATAGCCGACCAGGCGCGCCAGGGGCTTGTGGCCACCGGCCGCAGCCGCGCCGGCTTCCATCAACACCAGGGCAGCGGCGGCGTCATTGATACCGGAGGCGTTGCCCGCGGTCACAGTGCCGTCCTTCTCGAACACCGGCTTCAACTTCGCCATGTCGGCCAGTGTGCAGTCGTTGCGCACATGCTCGTCGGTATCGAAGGTCACCGGGCCCTTGCGCGATTTCATTTCGATGCCGAGGATTTGTTCCTTGAAATACCCGGCTGCGATCGCGCGCTGGGCGCGATTGTGGCTTTCGACCGCCAGCTGGTCCTGCTGCTCGCGGGTGATACCGCATTTGCGCGCGACATTCTCCGCGGTGACGCCCATATGGATCACATTGAACGGGTCATGCAGGGCGCCGACCATGGGATCGATCATCTTGCCGTCGCCCATGCGCGAACCCCAGCGGCTGGTCGGAAGCCAGTAGGGTGCCCGACTCATGGCCTCCGCACCACCGGCCACGCCGGCATCGGCGTCGCCCAGCAGGATCGACTGCGCCACCGAAACGATCGCCTGCAGGCCCGAACCGCATAGGCGGTTGACGTTGAAGGCCGGTGTTTCGATCGGCAGGCCGCCATTGATGGTCGCCATGCGCGACAGATACATGTCGCGTACGTCGGTGTTGACCACATGGCCGAAGGCGACATGGCCGACCTGCGCCGGGTCGATCTTTGCCCGGGCGACTGACTCGCGTACGACGGCTGCGGCCAGATCGACCGCGGGGGTGTCCTTGAGCGCGCCGCCGAAGGTGCCGATCGCAGTGCGTACTCCAGACAAAACCAGTACTTCGCGTTGTGCCATGATGTTTATCTCCAGTTTGACGTTCAACAAACGATTCTAGCGCTCCCGGCTTGCGCCACGCTGACAACACGGGCGTTGCGGTGCGCACGGCCGCTGGCCCCGCGGGCCGGGATTGACCGCGGCAGGGGCGGCAATCCAGGCTTGCCGCTCGCTTCCATAAGTCGCGCCGAACATGTTTATCATGGGCATTGACGCTTTGAGCAAGGATCCGAATGAACACCCGCGAACTCGTCAACTACCTCGAAGGCCTGGCCGAGAACAACAATCGCGCCTGGTTCGCCATGAACAAGCCCTCGTACGACATATTGCGCGACGAGTTCACCCAACTGGTGGCCCGCATCATCGGCGAAACCGCGCGCTTCGATCCGGCGGTCGCCGGCCAGGATCCCAGGAAGGCGCAGTTCCGCATCAACCGCGATATCCGTTTTTCGAAAGACAAGAGCCCATACAAAACCAATTTCTCCGCTGTGATCGCACCCGGTGGCAAGAAGGATCCAGGGTCCCATTATTATTTTCATGTCGATCATCACGGCAAGCTTCTGGTTGCTGGCGGCTGCTACATGCCACCGAGCGATGTGCTGGCGAAGATTCGTGCGTCGATCGCCGGTGATCCGGTTTCATTCGGGCGCCTGATGAAGGTCAGGAGCCTGTGGTCGCATTTTGGCCGGTTTGCCGATGAAGGCCGGCTTGTGCGTCCACCCAAGGGCTATACCCTGGATACGCCGCACCTCGAATTCATCAAGCAAAAGAGCTTTATTGTCTGGACCGAGACGCCGGTTGCCGGCCTGGATGCGAACGCCCTGGCCGGCCAGGTCTCCGGCGGATTCAAACGCGCCTTGCCGCTGGTGAAGTGGCTGCGCGCAACGGTTGGATCGTGAGGATCAAGCGCTTGCGCAAATGGTGCGCGCTTTTTCTGTGTGGCATGTTGGCCCCGGTCGCCGCGGTCCTGCCTGCTCAGGCCGCGCCGCTTTCACGCGAGCAGGCCCTGAAACAATTGACTAGCGGCAGCGCAGCGCCGTGTCGCACTCGAGCGGCTGGCCATGATCGGGCGCATGCCCCACAGCACGGCCCTGGCCAAGCTTCTGTTCGATGACGAACCAGCTGCGCGCGCCGCCGCCGAGGCGGCCTTGTGGAAGGTTTGGTCGCGTAGCCGCGACGCTCGCATCGACAAGCTCTATGCGCGTGGCGTGCGCGAGATGAACTCAGGCGCGGCTGAACAAGCCATTGCGACCTTCAGCGAAATCATTCGCTTGAAACCGGAATTCGCCGAAGCCTGGAACAGGCGTGCGACGGTGTTGTTTTTCAGCGGTCGGCTGCGCGAATCGCTGGGCGATTGTGACGAGGTCATCAAGCGTAATCCGATCCATTTCGGCGCGCTCGCGGGCTATGGACAGATCTATAGCGGCCTCGCCGATGCCGAAAAGGCGCTGGAGTATTTTGAGAGGGCCTTGGCCATCAACCCGAATCTTAATGGTGTGGCGGCGAACGTGCAGGCATTGCGCGCCTTGATGAGCGAAAGGCATCGCAAGAGCATCTGAAGGTTTGCAGCAAGCCGCATGCCGCATGCCGGGAGGCGTCGTGGCGCGTCATTCAAACGCGGGAGCAGCTGGCTCGCCGACCTGAGCTGGGCGGCTGCGGCCGCAAGGCGGCACGCCAAACAAGTGCTGTCCACGCCGTACTGCCGGCCGCTGTGCGCGCATGACTGAAGACAGCAGGATTGATGACAAAGACATCGCTCTGGACAGGCTGTCATGTGCTTCGCAAGGATCGACCAATGTGACATTCGTCACGTTTTTTGACATTCGGGCTCAAGTTTCGCCAATATCGTCCGTTTAGAGAGCACGGAAAGTCGCGACCGAGCTTGACGCAAGAAAATGACAATGGCATAGTACCTTGGCATTATGCTTAAGTCATATGAACTTCCCCGTGTTTACCTTCCGCAGCAGGAACAAAGCCATGAATGAAGCGCCGCAAGCATTAAATCAATCTGCCGCGAATAGTCTCTTGTCCGAGTGCCGCGACATCGCCCGCTCGCGCCTGGCCGAGGTGATCGCCGGCGCACTTGCGAAAATCGACGAAGACCTGTTTCAGCTGGCCGACAAGACCGGCAAGCGCGACGAACAGCAGGTTTATCTCGATGCGATGACGCGGGTCCGCCAGCATCGCGTTGAAATCCAGCGTCAATTCGAAGAGAGTTTCAAGACCATCTACGACAAACGCCTGGACGCCGGGAGCGCGGCGGCGAAAACCAAGGCTGCTGCCGGACCCGGGCCTGGCGACTTCGGCGGCATCGAACTTTCATTGGTGTCGGACTCGATCATCGAAACCGGCATCGCCATCGACCGCCTGGCCAAAACGGTCATGAGTTCGGTCGACAACAACGAGATATTGGGCATTCGTGCGCGCTTTGGCATACTGCTCAATCGCGAGTCGCTGGAGGATGCAGACAATCCGCTCAGTCCCGAGGCGATATTTGAAGCGCTGAAACTGGCCTGCAATCACATACCGGCGGAGGATGCGGTCAAGCAGGCCTTGCTGGCGGCATTTCAGCCCTACCTGTCGAAATCGATTACGCAGATTTACCATGCGGTCAACCAGAGTCTGGTGGCGCATCACATCCTGCCGCGCATTCGCCATAGTGTGAAGACCACGGCTGATCCCATGGGCACCTCGCAACGCATGATAGGCATGAGTGCGACACAGCGCATGAACGCCTTGTCGCAAAGCGGACGCCTGTCACAGTTCGACGGCGGGCTGCCAGGCGATCGCAGCGGCTGGCTTGGCAATTCGATGGGCAACGAACAAATGGGGATCGCAAGCCTGTTGGCGGGCCTGGCCCAGGGACAGGCATCGGCGCGAGTGGAGAGCCTGCGCATGCTGGCCGATCCCGCACGTTTCGCCACCGGCGACGCGCCGATCGCCGCCAGCGAGTCGCTCCTGGAAATCCTCGCGCGCTTGCAATCCGACGCCAATCTGGGCGCTGGTGCCGGCTTTCTGGCGCCGACCTTTTTGCGTGAACTCGACCGCGGGCTGATCGCGCAGGGTACACCGCTTGATCAATTGACGATCGAGCTGGTGACGGTGGTTTTCGACTATCTGCACAACGACAGCAAGATCGACGACCATATCAGGGGGCTGATCGCGCGCCTGCAGATTGTCGCGGTCAAGGCGGCGATCCTTGATCGCAGTTTCTTCGCGCGCCGCGAGCATCCGATGCGGCGTCTGCTTGACCGCATGGCCGAGGCGGGCGCCGACCCGGCCATCGATCGGGTCGATGACGGTGCGTTCATGCGAGGCATCAAGCATATCGTCGATGATCTGGCGGTGCAGTTCAAGGACGATGTGTCGGTTTTCGCAACCGCGCTTGAGGAACTTGACCTGCTGGTCAAGCGCGAGCATGCCGCGGCCGAGAAGGCGGCGGACTTGCATGCCGAAGGGCTGGCAGCGCAAGAAGCGCTGGCCGCCACCGGTGCGGCCGTGCGTGCGGACCTGGCCGCTCGCATCACACCGGAAACCCCCGATTTCATGCGCGATTTTCTTTCCACGCTTTGGTTGCGCGCAGTGGTGGAGGCGCACATCAAGAAGTTGACCGCCGAAGACTCGGTGGCATCGCGATTGGGCCTGGCTGCCGACCTCATCTGGAGCGTGCAGCCGAAAGGGCGGGCGGACATACCGTCACTGGCGGGCATGTTGCCCGGACTGGTGCGCGGCCTGATGCGTGGAGTGATGGCGCTGGGCGTTGCCGAACCTGAACGCCAGGCTTTTTTCAACCGCCTGATGCGTGCGCATACCGAAGCGATAGCAGCGGCAAAAGCGGCAGTGGTCGATGTGCCTTCGCTGCCTGTACCAAGCCAAAGTGGCGAGGTGCCGACGCTCAAGCCGGTGCCGCTGGTCGCCGGTACCGACGACTACGAATGCCGGGTGCTTGAGTTGGCGCGTGGCGCGACGGTGGAGTTTTTCGACGAACAGAGCGCAGATCTCTACAAGCTTACCTGGATCAGCCCGAAGCGCACCTTCTACCTGTTTACCAATGGCACCCGCATGCGCCAGATGAGCGTGGATGCGCTGGCCGGCCTGTTGCGCCGTGGTGTTGCGATCGTGGCCGACCGCACCGTGCCGATGATCGACCGTGCGATCGACGCACTTTCGGCCGATCCTCTGGATGTGGCGTTGGCAGCCTGAGGGATGGTTTCGCCCGGCGCTCGTGCTCTGATGTGCAGCTCGGGCACGATTCGGCCGCTACCATTTCAGCGGCCGTGCCAGTAGCGCGGGCGCAGTTCGCGCTGTGTGGCGATCTGGGTATCTGCGGCACCCATACGCAGGATCACCGCGCCGGTCGCGTCGGTGCGCAGCAAGCGGATGTCGCGCTCGCGAAAACGTTCCAGCACTTCCGGCGCGGGATGGCGAAAACGGTTGCGGTAACCGGCGGCAACGATGGCGGTCAAGGGCTTGACAGTGTCGAGGAAATCGGCGCTTGACGAGGTCTTGCTGCCGTGGTGTGGCACCAGCAAAATCTCGCTCGCCAAGGCGGCGTTGGCTGCGACCAGGCGCGCTTCGACATCGCGTTCAATATCGGCCGGCAACAGTAGCTGTCGGCCGTGGGCGCGCAGCGCGAGCACACAACTGCTTGCGTTGTCCTTGCGGGCTGCGAGGTCGGCGTAATCGCTTCTCTGCGGATGCAGGAACTCGAAGCTGACCGCATCCCATGTCCAGCGATCACCGGCCACGCAGCGCCGGCGCTCGTCTGCCGCGGCAAGCAGCGGATGTGTTGCCGGCAGTGGCGAGATCAAGACGCCGGTCGGGACCGCCTTCAAAGTCGATAATGCACCGCCGGTGTGATCGTTGTCGTCGTGGCTGATCACCAAGGCATCGACCCGCGTCACGCCCTCGCCACGCAGGTAGGGCACGATGACCCGGTTGCCACCATCAGCTTCCGGCGAGTACTGTGGGCCGCTGTCGAACACCAGCGTGTGATTGGCGGTGCGCGCGACCACCGCAAGACCCTGCCCGACATCAAGGATGGTCACCCACAGGTCGCCTTCGCCAGGGCTTGGCGGCGGGTGCGCGATCAGCGGCAACATCCACACCATGCCCAGGGCGCGCCAGTGCAAGGGCCATGGAACCAGGCACCAAACGATACCGGAGAGTGCCAGCAGCACGGTCCACAGAGGCGGCGCCGCGCGTTGCCAAACAGCCCAGTCAAGTGCGCCGAGCCAGCCAAGGTATGCCATCAGGTGCGTAAGCACCCAGTGCGCGAGCAGCGCGATCGAGTCAAAAGGCAGCAGGCAGGCCAGCAAGGCGAGTGGGGTGACCACAAAACTGACCACCGGAATCGCCAGCGCATTGGCCAATGGCCCGGCCAGCGAGACTTGTTGAAACAGGGCAAGCGTCAGTGGAATCAGGCCGAGGGTGACCGCCAGCTGCGCGACCAGGGCGGTCTTGAGCCAGTGCGCACGGGCGCCCAGCGACGTGCCGGCCATCAGCAACGTCGCGACCGCGCCGAAAGACAGCCAGAACCCGGGCGAGAGCGGCGCCCACGGGTCGATAACGCAAACCGCGCACAGGGCGATGCAGAGAACCCGTGCGCCCGAGCCGAACCATCCACGCCACACCGCCCAGGCGGCGACCGCCAGCATGAACAGGGTACGCTGCGCGGGCACCGCGAAACCGGCAATCAGGCAATACGCGAATGCGGCGCACAAGCCGGCGGCGGCGGCGGCACGTGGTGCGGCCAGTGCCAGCATCAGGCGCTCCGAGCGACGCCAGGCGGCAAAGGTCAGCAGGGCCGCAAGGCTCGCAATCATGGTCACATGCAGGCCGGAAATGCTCATCAGGTGGCCGACGCCGGTGCGGTTGAACAGTTGCCAGTCGTCGTTGTCGATTGCACGCTGATCGCCCACCGCCAACGCAACAATGATGCCGCCATGCGCGCTGTCCGTCAGCGCTTTCTGCAAGCGTGTGCGGGCGCCTTCACGCGCGCGATCAACCGCTGTGCCGGCTGACCACACAAACGGGGCCAGGCGCCTCTGCGGTGCCTCGGTGCGCGGTGGCCGCACATAGCCGGTCGCACGAATGCCGCGCTCCAGCAACCAGGCTTCGTAGTCGAAACCGTGAGGATTGGCGCTGCCGTGCGGTTTGCGCAGGCGCAGATTGAACTGCCAGCGCTCGCCGGCATGGACCACCGGGTTCGGCAAGCCGGCCTCCGGGACAAACCCGCCGTACCAGGCCAGTTGAATGCGGGCCGGCAAACGTGCTCCGGGCGTCAGCACCTGCTCGGGGCTGAACTCGAAGCGTACTCCGCGCTCGAAGTGCTGGGGCAAGGAGGAAACAATCCCGATCACCTCGACGTCGCGTCCTTCGAGATCATCCGGGAGGTGATCGGCCAAGCGCACATGGGCGTATGCGGCAGCCCAGCAAATGCCCATGAGCAGGCCGCAGCAAAGCCTGGAGCCGGCGGCAGTCCATGCCGCCCGCGCTGGCACGGGGCCCACCAAAGGCGTTGGCCGCACAGCCGCCACCAGGCCGGCGGCGGTAAGTGCGGCAAGTGCGGCAAGGACGGGTATCGCGGGCAGGCTGGCCTGCATTTGAACCAGCGCACAGCCCAGAGCGAACGCGGCGAAGACTAATCGCATCCAGGTATTCTAATCAGGCAGGCGTGATGTGATTTCCTTCGCTGCCTTGTATACTATGATTACCAATAGTGTATACAAAACTGGCAATGACTGACCAACTACCTCCCATCTCGCCACTTTCCGACCCCGCCAGCGCGCTCGAAGATTTGAACCCGCGGCCGCGCCTGTTGATGGGGCCGGGCCCGATCAACGCAGACCCGCGCGTACTGCGCGCCATGTCGTCCCAGTTGCTGGGGCAGTTCGATCCGCAGTTCCGTCAGATGATGCGCGAGACCATGGTGCTGTATCGCCAGGTGTTTGAAACGCGCAACGACTGGACCTTCATCGTTGACGGCACGGCGCGCGCCGCGATCGAGACGGCGATGGTGTCGGTGATCGAACCCGGTGACCGGGTGCTGGTATGTTCGTTCGGGCGCTTTGGTCAGCTCAAAACCGAGATCGCGCGTCGGGTCGGTGCCGAGGTCCGAGTGATCGAATGTGAATGGGGCACGGTGTTCGCGCCCGAGGCGATTGAAGCCGCGGTCAAGGCGTTTGCGCCAAAGCTGGTGGCGCTCTGCCAGGGCGACACCTCGACCACCATGTGTCAGCCGCTGGAACATATCGGACGCATCTGCCATCGCTATGGCGCCTTGCTGCAAATCGATGCGACAGCCACACTCGGTGGCACAGCGTTGCCGGTGGACGCATGGGAAATCGATTGCGTCACCGGCGGCCTGCAGAAATGCCTGGCCGGGCCGTCAGGCGCCTCGCCTGTAACCCTGAGCGATGCCTTTGCCAAGGTCATCTATCGACGGCGCCATATAGAGGAAGGCGTGCGGCCGGCAGCTTATGTGCCCGGAGTCGGGCGCATGATTTCG
>JBEIFV010000183.1:0-11595 GCA_040382235.1 Burkholderiales bacterium | reverse complement strand
CCTGGTCAATATTCCGGCGCCCGAGCGCTACGCCATTCACAAACTGATCGTCTATGGCGAGCGGCCGCCCGCGCAACGCACCAAGGCCGTCAAGGACCTACTGCAGGCGGGTGCGCTGGCAAGCTACTTTCTGCAGAATGGTCGTGAAGGTGAATTCAATCGCTCCTGGCGCGATGCGATTGGGAGAGGGCGCGGCTGGCGCACGCGGGCGGTGCAGGGGAAGAATGCGTTGTTGCGCATGGCGCCGGAGCTTGATCGGCCCAAGCTATGGCGCGAGGGGTCTCGCTAAGGTTTCGCCATTTCCAATGTTCGAGTCTTCTCCTGTGTTTCACCCCTGCTTCGCGATCACGGCACGGCTCGGCAATCAGGGCCAGTCCACGCTCAAGGACAATCTTGCGGCCGCTGCGCCGTTCGTAGTAATGTTGTTCATCGTGATGCTGCTGGTGATCGCGTTTCCCCAATTGGCCACCGCGCTGCTTTAGCGCATTTCTTGAAGGAGAGATAAAAATGGTTTTGGCAATTCGCAGGGTCGTGACCGGTCACGACAACAACGGCAAGTCGGTTTTCCTGATGGACGGCCCGGCGCCCAACGTCAAGGAAATGGCATCCATGCCGGGACTTGCGTTGACCGACTTGTGGGAGACCGGCGGCGCGCCGGCCGACAATGGCGGCGCCGCCGATGCGGCGGCACGGCCGATCCGGCTCGAACCGCCCCCCAGAGGCAGCATCCTGCGCATCGTGGAATTTCCGCCGGATGCCGCCTGGCGCGGCAAGGCCGACTCGCTCGAGGCCTTCAAGTCGATCGGTGCCGGCCATGCCAAGGACCAGTCCAACAGCGATCCGATGATGCACACCACCGCCACGGTCGATTACCTGATTGTCTTGAAGGGCGAGATTGTCGCCATCCTGGACAAAGGCGAGACCCTGCTTAAAGCCGGCGACGTCATGATCCAGCGCGGCACCAACCACTCATGGAGCGTACGTGGCAACGAGCCCTGCATCCTGGCCGCGATCCTGATCGATGCCAAGCCACTGGGACTTGCGGCCAGGGTGGCAAAGGCGCGACGCAAGCCGGCGGCTGCCGGGAAAGCGGTGGCCAAGAAAGCAGCGGCGAAGAGCAAGTCCGCGCCCGCGAAAAAGCCGGCTGCGGCGAAAAAGGCCAAACCTGTCAAAAAAGCCGTTGCGACAAGAAAGGCTACGGCGGCCAGGACTGGCAATAAGGCGCGGAGCAAGCCAGCCGCGAAGAAACCGGGTAAGCGCAAGTAGGCCCGATGCCGGTGCGAAAAAAAGCCGGGAATTTCCCGGCTTTTTTCGGCAGCGCCGCAGAGCGAGGCCTGCCTACGCGAGCACCGGCGCGCCGGTCTTGGCGCGCATTTCGTCCAGCGTGACGCCGGTGGCCAATTCAACCAGCTTCAACCCCTGCGGGGTGACATCGAGCACGCCCAAGTCGGTGATGATGCGGTTGACCACACCCACACCGGTCAAAGGCAAATCGCACTTCTTCAAGATCTTGTGCACATCACCCTTGGCCACATGCTCCATCAGCACCAGCACGCGGCCCACACCGGCTACCAGATCCATCGCGCCGCCCATGCCCTTGATCATCTTGCCGGGGATCATCCAGTTGGCGAGATCGCCGTGCTCCGACACCTGCATCGCGCCCAGGATGGCCAAGTTGATCTTGCCGCCGCGGATCATGCCGAACGAATCGGCGGAAGAAAATATCGACGAGCCCGGCAGCGGCGTCACGGTCTGCTTGCCGGCGTTGATCATGTCGGCGTCGATCTCGTCCTCGGTCGGAAACGGCCCGATGCCGAGCAGGCCGTTCTCCGATTGCAGCCACACTTCGATGCCCTTGGGCACATGGTTGGCCACCAGCGTCGGCAGGCCGATACCCAGATTGACGTAGAAGCCATCTTGCAATTCCTGCGCCGCGCGTGCGGCCATCTCATCACGAGTCCATGCCATGATCGGTCGTCCTTAACGGGGGCGCGTGGTGCGCTGTTCGATGCGCTTTTCCGGGCTCGCGTTGACCACGATGCGATGCACGAAAATGCCCGGCGTGTGGATCTGGTCGGGGTCGAGTTCGCCGGTCTCGACCAAGATCTCGACCTCGGCCACGGTCACCTTGCCTGCCATCGCAACATTCGGATTGAAGTTGCGCGCGGTCTTGCGATAAACGAGGTTGCCGGACTTGTCGCCTTTCCAGGCCTTGACCAGGGCAACATCGGGCGTAAGCGAGCGTTCCATGAGGTAGCGCTGACCGTCGAATTCGCGCTCTTCCTTGCCTTCCGCGATCAGCGTGCCGACACCGGTCTTGGTGAAAAACGCCGGAATGCCGCAGCCGCCGGCGCGCAGTTTCTCGGCCAGCGTCCCCTGCGGGGTGAATTCAAGCGCGAGCTCGCCGGCCAGGTACTGGCGCTCGAATTCCTTGTTCTCACCCACGTAGGACGCGATCATTTTCTTCACCTGCCGCGTACCCAGGAGAATGCCCAGGCCGAAGCCGTCAACCCCTGCATTGTTCGACACCGCGGTCAGGTTCTGTACGCCGAGATCGCGTACCGCGGCGATCAGTGCCTCGGGAATGCCGCACAGGCCGAAGCCGCCGACCCCGATCATGTGGCCGTCCCTGAGGACCCCTTCGAGCGCCTGCTGCGCGCTGCTGTATACCTTGTTCATGATGAAATCCCGTTTGAGGCCCGATTCGTCAAAGCTGGCGGGAATCGACTACCCGCCCCATGGTTCAACCGACGCGCAACTCCGGCAGGTTGCGGAACAAATCAAGCGCTTCCGGATTGGCCAGCGCCTCGATGTTCTTCACCGGCAGGTTGTGCACCACATCGCGCACCGCCAATTCGACCAGCTTGCCGCTGCGCGTGCGCGGAATGTCGCTCACCTGGATCACCTTGGCCGGCGCGTGTTGCGCGGTGGTGTGCACGCGGATCTGCTGCTTGATTTTTTCGATTAACGCGGAATCCAGCGTCAGGCCGTCGCGCAGGCGCACGAACAGCACGATGCGCACGTCGCCGCGCCGCCCAGGCGGCCAATCCTGGGCGATCACCAGTGATTCGGTGACCTCGTCGAGGCTCTCGACATGGCGGTAGATTTCGCCGGTGCCGATGCGTACGCCGCCCGGGTTCAATACCGCATCCGAACGACCATGAATGATGAGCCCACCGGAAGGCGTGCGCTCGACATAGTCACCGTGGCGCCATACGTTCGGATAGGAATCGAAATACGCTGCATGGAACTTGGAACCGTCGTCATCGTTCCAGAAACCCACCGGCACGGAAGGGAAAGGTTTGACGCATACGAGTTCCCCCTTCTTGCCGGGCGCCGCCGGCCGGCCGCGCTCGTCGAACACCCGTACATCCACACCCAGGGCGTTGCCCGCGCATTCGCCACGCCGCACCGGCAACACCGGGTTGCCGAGAACGAAGCAGCCGCAGATATCGGTGCCGCCGGAAATCGAGCCCAGCATCACGTCCTGCTTGATCGCCTGGTAGACATAATCGAAGGATTCCGGCGCCAGCGGCGAACCGGTCGAGAGCACCACCCGCAGGCGGTTGAGTTCGTGGGTTTCGCGCGGCCGGAAACGAATCTTGGCCAATGCATCGATGTACTTGGCCGAGGTGCCGAAATGGGTCACCTTTTCGGACTGCGCCATGTCCCACAGGATGCCGCCACGCCGCAGGAACGGCGAGCCGTCATACAGGATCAGGGTCGCGCCCGAGGCCAGGCCGGTCACCAGCCAGTTCCACATCATCCAGCCGCAGTTGGTCGAATAGAACATGCGGTCGCCGGGTCGCACGTCGCAGTGCAGTTGATGCTCGGTCAAGTGCTTGAGCAGCACGCCGCCGGCGCTGTGCACGATGCACTTGGGCACACCGGTGGTGCCCGACGAATACAGGATCAACAGCGGCTGCTCGAAGGGCAGCATGTTGTACTCGACCGGGCCGGCCTTGTAGGGCGCGGTGAATTCCGGCCAGGTAAGCGCCCGCGGCACGCCGTCGACATTGGGCGACGCCGAAATGTAAGGCACGATCACCGCCTCGCGCACCGAAGGCAATTTGGTGACGATCTCCGAAATTTTGTCGAGCAGATCGATGACCTTGCCGTTGTAATAGAACCCGTCGGGCGCGAACAGCACCTTGGGCTCAACCTGGCCAAAGCGATCGATCACGCCCTGGATGCCGAAATCCGGAGAACAGGAGGTCCAGATCGCGCCCAGGCTGGCGGTGGCGATCATGCCGATCACCGCCTCCGGCATGTTCGGCATGACGGCCGCGACGCGATCACCCTGACGCACCCCGGCGGCCTTCAGGCCCTGCGCACAGCGCGACACCTGGTTGTTGAGCTCCGCCCAGGTAACCTTGCGTTTGATCTTGTCCTCGCCCCAGAAAATCATGGCTTCGGAGCTGTCGTGCTTGCGCAGCAGGTTTTGCGCGAAATTGAGCCGCATCCCGGGGAACCACCTGGCCCCGGGCAGGCGGTCGCCATCGACCAATGCGCCTGCCTTCAGGCCCACCGGCGCACGCACTCCCTTGCGCGGTTCGACCGCCACACCAATCACCCCGAGTTGCTCCCACACCGATTGCCAGAACTGCCCGGGCTGATCGATCGACCACTTGTAGAAGTCGGGATAGGTATTGAGCTTGAGCTTCCAGCGCTTGATCGCGGTGCGCGCGAAGTGCGTGAGATTGGCTTTTTCCAGCGCCGCCTGGCTGGGCTCCCACAATATTTGATTGTTGTCGGTCATCATTCTGTACGGCTCACCATGTCGCATACGCGGCACACCTTAGTTGCTGCCAAGTCGTTCTCTGACCGGCGCTGGAAACGAAACGGGACGCCCCGTCTGATTGCTGATCCACACGAACAACGCCTCTCCGGTGGCGTAGATCGTCTGCGGATCGTCGGTACGGCGTATTTCGTAATACGTCGGCATGCTTGAACGTCCGATCTTGCCCGCGTAGACCCGCACCTCAACCTGGCCGGGATACTTCAAGGGCCGCTTGAAACGGCAGCCAGCCGTCGCTATCACCGGCCCCTCGGACTGGTCCGCCGTGTTGCCGACGCCCCATGTATCGATCCAGCTGATCCGTGCCTGCTCCATGAAACGGAAATACACGGTATTGTTCACGTGCAACATCGCGTCCATGTCGCCCCAGCGGATCGCCAGCACCTCACTGTGCACCTGCCGGTAGGACTCCGGCAGGACATTCGGGACCGGGTTGGAATCCGCCATCTCAGCTTGAGGTTCATGGTGCCCGCTTTTTGGGTACTCGCGGACTGCATTGGACCGCGTTCAGTTGCTACGAGGCAAAACCCAAAATTATATGCATTTTTGCCTAAAAAACAATCGATAAAGTTTCATCCCCGGGCTTGACAGCGGGCAATTTTGCGAGAACACGGTCGCCAAAGACCAGCCGGCGGGCAGCGCCGCAAGGCAGCCGAAACAGATTGCCGGAAGCGTACAGCTCCCAATAATCAAGGACTTAACATGGCTGGGCGGGCGCAACAAGACGCCCTGGCAATGCCGTGCGCAGGGCTCTATGCCAAGGCTTGCCGCAAAAGCCGAGGCGTTTGCCGCGCCCGTGTGCAACAGATTGTCACCATTGAACGCAAAACGGTTGCGGTCCGGCGCGGCGCGCGATTTGGCGGCGCAAAGCGCAGGCGCGGCGTCGCCGACTGCTTGCAGCGCCGTGCCCGGCCGTTACGGGCATTCAGCCGGCCGCCATACCGTCGTCTGCCGTCACCACAGCCCCATTGATGAACCCGGAAGCATCGGATGCCATCAGGAGCAGCAGCCCGTCGAGGTCCTCGGGCTTGCCAACCCGGCGCCGCGGCAACATGCTGACCAGCTTTTGCCCGCCCTCTGTTGCGAAATAGGCCGCGTTGATCTCGGTTTCGATGTATCCCGGGCAGATGGCGTTGACATTGATGCCATAGCGCCCCCATTCAACCGACATGGCGCGCGTCATGTGGATCACCGCCGCCTTGGACATGCTGTAGACCGACAGTTGCGACAGGGCACGCATGCCGGCCACCGAGGCGATATTGATGATGCGGCCCGGCGTCTTGCCGGCGATCATCACCCGCGCGGCCTGCTGCGCCATGAAGAACGCGCCCTTGGTGTTGGTGCTCATGACGTAATCGAAGTCCTCTTCGGTGACGTCGAGCACCCGCCCCTGCGCCGACACGCCGGAATTGTTGACCAGGATGTCGATGCGCTTCAAGTCGCTTTCGACTTGCCCCACGCAGGCACGGATACCCTGCACGCTGGTCACATCGAGTTGATACACATGGGCTTCCCCGCCTTCGGAATCGATCTCGGCGCGCAACTCCTTGAGCCGCTCGACGCGCCGCGCCGCCAGGGCCACGGTGGCGCCGGCATCGGCCAGCACCTTGGCGAAACGTGCGCCCAGGCCGGATGAGGCGCCAGTCACCAGAGCTACTTTGCCGGAAAGATTGAATTCAACTGTCATGATCGAGGCTTTTGGTGGTGGAATGAAGTGCCGCAGTGTAATCCCGCTGGCGCCCAAGCTTCAAATCCGAGCCGGTCACTTTGCCCCCAGAGGCTACAATTTGAGACTTGATGGCTTCGCCATCATGCCTTCATCCATCCTTTCGCAAGCGAGTATCCCGCCCCCATGTCACAGCTCTTCAGCCCCATCAGCTTAGGCAGCCTCACCCTGGCGAACCGTATCGTGGTTTCCCCGATGTGCCAGTATTCCGCCGTCGACGGTGACGCCCAGGACTGGCATTTGATGCATCTGGGCTCGCTTGCGATTTCCGGCGCCGGCATGCTCATCATCGAAGCCACCGCGACTTCCGCCGAAGGGCGCATCACGCCAGGCTGCCTGGGCCTGTATTCGGACAGCAACGAAGCGGCGCTCAAGCGTGTGCTGGGTGCGATTCGCGCCCATTCGGCGATACCGATCGCCATGCAGATCGGCCACGCCGGGCGCAAAGCCTCCAGCGAAGAGCCGTGGAACGGCGGCGGACTGATTCCCCTCGATGCACCGCGCGGCTGGCAACCCCTTGGGCCCTCGGCGCTGGCACAGTTGCCAGGTGAAGCACCGGCGCGCGCCATGACCCTCGAACAAATCAGCGATGTGGTGGCGCAATTCGCGGCCACCGCCCAACGCGCAGAGCGGCTGGGCATCGAGGCGCTCGAACTGCACGCGGCGCACGGCTATCTGCTGCACTCCTTTCTTTCGCCGCTGGCCAATCAGCGCGACGACGCCTACGGCGGCTCGCTTGCAAACCGCATGCGCCTGCCGCTCGCGGTATTCGACGCGGTGCGCGCGGTGTGGCCGGCGGCCAAACCGCTGGGTGTGCGCATCTCGGCCTCCGACTGGGTCGAAGGCGGCTGGGATATCGACCAATCGATTGTGCTGGCGCGCGAACTCAAGGAGCGCGGCTGCAACTGGCTCGACTGCTCCTCCGGCGGGGTGGCGCCTGCGCTGCAAAAAATCACCTTGGGACCGGGCTACCAGGTACCGTTCGCCGACGCCATTCGCAAAGCCGTACCCGGCCTGCCGATCATGGCTGTCGGCCTCATCACCGACCCGCACCAGGCAGAGGAAATTATCGTGTCAGGCAAGGCCGACATGGTGGCGCTGGCGCGCGGCCTGTTGTACAACCCGCGCTGGCCCTGGCATGCAGCCGCCGCGCTCGGTGCAAGCATCCCCGCACCCAAGCAATACTGGCGCTGCGCGCCGCGTGAGTTCCCCAATGTACTTGGGCAAGTAAAGACCGGCGCGCGCTGAAACCATGCCCCTGGATGGCAGGCCTCACGAACGCACCTGCGGCGCGCGTTTCGCCGACAAAAAAATGGAGTTGCCATGACCCGCGAAGTGATGGAATACGACGTGCTGATCGTGGGCGGCGGCCCGGCCGGCCTGGCCGCCGGCATCCGCCTGAAACAGCTGGCCGCCGAGAAGGGCGGCGAGATCAACGTATGCGTGATCGAGAAGGGCTCGGAAATCGGCGCCCACATCCTCTCCGGCGCGGTGATGGACCCGCAGGCCATCAATGAATTGTGGCCCAGCTGGAAGGAAGACGGCGCCCCGCTCAACCAGCCGGTCAGTGAGGACCGCTTCATGTTCCTCTCCGAAACCGGCGGCTTCAAGGTGCCCAATTTCGCCCTGCCCGCCAATTTCCAGAACCACGGCAACTACGTGGTGAGCCTGGGCAACGTGTGCCGCTGGCTGGGCACCAGGGCCGAGGAACTGGGAGTGGAGATCTACCCCGGGTTCGCCGGCGCCGAAGTGCTGTTCGATGATGCCGGCGCGGTCAAGGGTGTGGCCACCGGCAATATGGGTGTTGGCCGCGACGGTGCGCACACCGACAATTTCCAGAGCGGCATGGAACTGCATGCCAAATACACCTTCTTCGCCGAAGGCTGTCGCGGCCATCTGGGCAAGCAGTTGATGGAAAAGTACCGCCTGCGCGCCGGCATCGACCCGCAGGTCTACGGCATCGGCCTGAAGGAATTGTGGGAGGTCGACCCGGCGCAACATGTGCCGGGCCTGGTGCTGCACACCGCCGGCTGGCCGCTGGATCGCGCCACCTACGGCGGCTCCTACCTGTATCACCTCGAGAACAACCTGGTCTCGGTGGGTTTCGTGGTCGGCCTGGGCTACGAGAATCCGTATCTCTCGCCCTTCGAGGAGTTCCAGCGCTACAAGCTGCACCCGAAAATCCGTCCGTTTTTCGAGGGGGGCAAGCGCATTTCCTATGGTGCGCGCGCGATTGCCGCCGGCGGCCTGCAATCGCTTTGCAAGCTGACCTTTCCGGGCGGCGTGCTCATTGGTGACGATGCCGGCTTCCTCAACGCCTCGCGCATCAAGGGTAGCCACGCGGCGATGAAAACAGGCATGCTGGCAGCTGATGCCGCCTATGCCGCGGTCGCGGCGGGGCGTGGTCACGACGAACTGATCGACTACCCGGCGGCCTTCCGCGACAGCTGGCTGCACACCGAGCTGCACCGTGCGCGCAATTTCAAGCAGTGGATGAGCAAGGGACTGGTGAGCGGCACGCTGATGGTGGGCATCGAACAGAAGCTCCTGGGCGGCAACGTGCCGTGGACCCTGAAGCACAACCATGCCGACCATGACTGCCTGAAGCCCGCCGCCGCATGCGAGCCGATCGTCTACCCCAAGCCGGATGGCAAGATCAGCTTCGACAAACTCTCCTCGGTGTTCATCTCCAACACCAACCACGAGGAAAACCAGCCGATCCACTTGACGCTCAAGGATGCCGCGATTCCGGTGGGGGTGAACCTGGCTACCTATGCCGGGCCGGAGGCGCGCTATTGCCCGGCCGGGGTCTACGAGTACGTCAAGAACGAGGACAACTCCGACCGCCTGCAGATCAACGCGCAGAACTGCGTGCATTGCAAGACCTGCGACATCAAGGATCCGCGGCAGAACATCAACTGGGTGGTGCCCGAAGGCGGCGGCGGACCGAACTATCCTGGCATGTAGGGCAACCAGCTCCATGCCATCCGAACGGACCTCACAGCCATGGACATGATGGCGGGGTTCGCACAGGTTTGGCACGCGGAGAGCCCGTGGATCGTCGTCTGGGCGCTGCTGTGCACTCTTGTCCTTTCCTGGCGCGGCGGAGAAGCGCGCGCAGGCGTGGTCAATACCGCCGCCATCTTCTTCGCCGCCACCGCCGCGCAGCTCGCTTCCGCGGCGCTGTTTACCGCCGACATGCAGTCCGGCGCCATTGCCCTCTTCAATGTTGCCTTGATCATTGCCGGTGTGACGGCCATCCGGCTCACGGGTATGCTGGTGTTTCGAGCGGCCTTGCCGCTGGCAGGCGTGTCGGCGCCGCGCATCGTCGAGGACCTCGTCACCATCCTGGGCTACCTGGTCTGGATCATCGCGCGCCTGCGGGCGACCGGCATGGACCCGAGCAGCATTCTGGCGAGCACGGCCGTCGTGACCGCAGTCCTTGCATTCGCCCTGCAGGACACCCTGGGCAACATCCTGGGCGGCATCGCCGTCCAACTCGACAACTCGATCGAGGTCGGCGACTGGATCCGCGTCGATGATATTACCGGCCAGGTGGTCGACATACGCTGGCGCTCGACCTCGATCGAAACACGCGACTGGGAAACCGTGATCGTGCCCAACAGCACGCTGATGAAAGGCAAGTTCATGGTGCTGGGCCGGAAGAGCGGCGAGCCCGCGCAATGGCGGCGACATGTGCGTTTCGCCGTGGACCTGTCCGCACCGCCGACGCGCCTGATCCCGATCGTCGAACAATGCGTGCGCGAATCCGAGATCGCTCACGCCGCTCGCAACCCGACACCGAACTGCGTGCTGCAGGGCTTCGAGCACGGCTATGGCCTGTACGACCTGCGCTACTGGCTCACCGACCTGCGTTTCGATGACCCGACCGACAGCCAGGTACGCATCCACATCTACACCGCGCTGCAACGCAACGGCTGGCGCCTGGCGATCGCCGAGCATGGCGTGCGCCTGACCGAGCAGACCGAGGAACACCGCCGCGAGGTGCATGAACGCGAGATCGAGCGACGCCTGGCGGCACTGCACACAGTCGAGTTGTTCGCAAGCCTCACCGGGGACGAACTGCGCACCGTCGCCGAACGCCTCACCTACTCCCCGTTCGCGCAGGGCGAGATCATCACCCGCCAGGGCAATGTCGCGCACTGGCTCTACATGCTCACCGCGGGCGACGCCGACATCGTCATCGACAGCGAAGGCAGCGAACGGCGCTTCGTCAACACCCTGGCCGCCGGCAGTTTTTTCGGCGAGGCGGGCCTCCTCACCGGCGCGCCGCGCAGCGCCACCGTGGTCGCGCGCACCAATGTCGAGTGTTATCGGCTCGACAAGACGTCTTTCGAGGGGGTGCTGCGGTCACGCCCGCAAATCGCCGAACAGATGTCGCACATCATGGCCGCCCGCCAGGGCGCGCTCGCCGCCGCGATCGCCGGGCATGACGCGGCTACGCACGACCATGCCAGCCGGTCGGCGGAATGGCTGGGGCGAATCCGCAGCTTCTTCGGATTGGCGGGCTGATATCGGCGTCCGGCGTCGACAAGCCGACCGGCACGCCCGGCGACGATGGCCAGCATCGGAAAACCTCACGTCCAACCTCGAGCAGAGCTTCGGCATCGCGGCCGCCGGAGTTGCGCGAAGGCGCAAGCAACGAACTCATCGTCGCCCCCGGCGAAAGCGCTTTCGCAGGCGCAGCGGTTGGCTTGACGAGACGCCCGCTGCACCTGCGATCCTTGCGACCGACCGCTTGCCTGCCGGGTCGGCGGTGTCAGCGCAGATCTGCCAGACGCGCTACGAAGCCCCCGCGCCCGCCTGCCATTGACCAAGCGAGCGCGCGACATCGCCCAGCACACCCGCCCAGTCGCCGCGCGCACTCTGGCGAAACAGGCGCATCGATGGATACCAGGGCGTGGCGGCCTCCCCCAGCGCCCAGCGCCAGTCGGCCACCTTCGGCAGCAGCACCCAGACCGGCACGCCGAGTGCGCCGGCGAAGTGCGCCGGCGCGGAGTCGAGGGGGGGGAGGGGCGGGGGGGGGGGGGGCGGAGCGGGGGCGGAGGGG
>JBEIFV010000182.1:0-11794 GCA_040382235.1 Burkholderiales bacterium | reverse complement strand
GATTTTCGTCGGTGACGCCACCATGAGTCCCTACGAAATCCTGCAGCCCGGCGGCAGTGTCGAATACAACAACGAAGAGGCGGGCGCGGTCTGGATACAGCGTTTCCTCGAGCACTTCAAGAGCGCGGTGTGGCTCAATCCCGAGCCCGAGCGCGTATGGGAGTATCGCCAGTCGATCTCCGTCATCAAGCAGATCATGGGCAACCGCATGCACCCCCTGACCATCGAAGGGCTTGAACGGGCGATACGGTATCTGTCAAAAAAGCAGTCGTCGGCGCACTAAGCGGCCGACACTGGGCGTCAAGCCACGCTTGCGATCGCTTGCGCAACAGGCACTGTGGCGCGAAACGATGCGCGCTGAGACAGTGCGGTGAACAGCAAATCCAGACCCGGGGCGTGGTCACGCCAGGCGAATTCCGGCATGCGCAGGTCCAGATAACCGAGCATGCAGCCGACCGCAATGTCGGCCAGCCCAAAATTTCCACCTTCGTAGCACGGACCGCGCACATGCCTGCGCTCGACCTCGGCCACCCCGGCCTCGATCTTGGCTTGTTGGCGCGCGATCCAGTCGCGGTTCTGCAACTGCGGCAATCGCGCGCTCCAGTACGATCAGCACCACCGCATCACAGACACCGTCGGCCAGGGTTTCGATCTGGTGCACCGTGAGCCGATCCAGAGCATGGGTCGGCAATAGCGACGGCACCGGCCACTTCGCCTCGGCGTACTCAACAATCAGCCTTGAATCAAAGATCGCGCCGTCGTCTTCTGTCAGCAAGACCGGAATCTTGCCCAACGGGTTGTGTGCCGGCGCGCGCGCCGCAGGGCTCCAGGGATTGTCGACTTCCACCTCGAACAAAACACCCTTTTCCAGGAGCGCGATGCGCGCCTTGCGCGCGAACGGACTGGGTGTCGCGATGATCAGCTTGGGCACCGCGTCCCTCAAAGCATGCGCACGGTACGGGCCAGCGGATCCCGCATGCGGTACTGCCCAGACTCGACCTGATGAAAGAAGCGATCGCACATCTGATTGAACAGGTCGGGCTCCTCCAGATTGCTGGCATGACCAGTCTGCGGAATGAAAGACAGGCCGGCCGACGGCATGTGGCGCTTGAGCATCAGCGAAGCGTCCAGGCAGGGTTCGTCCTCATCGCCGCTGATGATCAAGGTCGGCACCGTGCAACGCGCCATCTCTTCAGTGAAATCGCCGAGTGACGGGCGCAGCGCCTGATAGCCCTGGAGCGTCAACGCTGAACCTTGCGCCGAGTGCCGGCTCACACGTTCAACGAACTCGGCAAAACCGCGTGGATCCTTGTTGCGCAATTGCACCCGGGTCGGTGTCAGCGTGCGCGGTTCGGCATTCACTTCCCAACCGTGAGCCAGGAGACTGGCCGCGGTCGCTTCCGATTCGTGGCGAAACTGCGCCCGCATTTCCGCACCGGAACCCGACCCGATACCGGCCAGCGTCAGGGACAACGCGCGCTCGGGCCAGCGCATGCCGAAGTAAAGCGTGGCGAACGCGCCCATCGAAAGCCCGACGATATGCGCACGCTCGATCTGCAGACCATCCAGTACCGCGAGAATTCCGGCACGCTGGTAGTCGAAAGAGTAATCGTGGGCACACTGCGGCACGTCCGACGGCGGATAACCGCGCGCATTGAAGGCGATGGTCCGATAGCGCCGCGAAAAATAGCGTAGCTGGGGTTCCCAGGCCTGGATATCCCCCAGAAATTCATGCACGAACACCACCGGCGCGCCGCTGCCCGCCTCCTCAAAATACAGTCGCACTCCGTCGGATGCGGTGACATACGGCATTTTTATTCTCCCTGTCCCTGGATAAGGCAGCGCTCAAGCCGCACGAATCCAGCACAGGATCGTGCGGCGAGGTACCGCCGTTCCGACAGGCTAAAATTGACGCTTGATGTGCGTCGTCAACCGTAGCTGGTGGTTCGCTCGTTCACCTGCGCAACAACAGATTGGCTTGAACCCATGAACCGACTCTTCGCCACGGCCAGGCCGCATATCCTCGTCAGCGTGTTTGCAAGCGCACTGCTGATGGCCGCATGCGGTGATGACTCACCGGAAAAGGACACGGCGAGCGCGCGCGAGTTCCTCAAAAAGGGGGACAACAAGGCGGCGATCATCGCAATCAAGAATGCCCTGCAAAAGGACCCGGAGCGTGCCGCCGCACGGCTGCTGCTTGGCCAGGCGCTGCTCGAAACCGGTGACGCGAAGTCCGCCGAAGTCGAGCTGCGCAAGGCTCTTGAGCTCAAGAGTCCGGCCGACGAAGCTCTGCCCTTGTTGATGCGCGCCTACCTGGCCACCGGCCAGTTCAAGCGTGTCGCTGAAGAGGCGAACAAGACTCAACTGTCGGCCCCGGAAGCAATCGCCTCGGTACAAACCAGCCTCGCTACCGCCCTGGCGGCGACCGGCGACCGCGCGGGCGCGGAAGCCGCTCTTGCACGGGCGCTTGAGAAAAAGCCCGACTTCGTGCCGGCGCTCCTGACCCAGGCACGGGTGTTCGCGGTTACCCGCAAAATCGATGAGGCGCTGGCAACCATCGAGCGCGTGCTCAAGCAGGAGCCCGCCAATGCGGACGCCTGGAAATTCAAGGGCGACCTGCAGGCGGCGCGCAACGAACGCGACGAAAGCCTGGTTTCCTACCGCAAGGCCATCGAGGCGCGCCCCGACATGCTGGCCGCACGCATCGCCGTGTTTGCGAACCTGCTGGTGCAGAGCAAGACCGAAGATGCCGGTGCTGAGTTCGCGGCGATGAAAAAGGTCGCGGCCGGACACCCGCTGACGCTGTCGGCAGGCGCCCAACTGGCGTTCGCCAACAAGGATTACAAGGGCGCGCGCGAGTATTCGCAGCAGCAGCTGCGCATCACGCCGGAGAATCCCGCCACCCTCTTGCAGGCCGGGGCGATCGAGTTCCGCCTGAAATCGTTTGCCCAGGCCGAGATTCTTTTGAACAAGGTGCTCAAGCAGAATCCGCAGTCGCTGGCCGCACGCCGCTGGCTTGCGCTCACCTTTCTGGAGTCAGGCCAGCCCGCCAAGGCCGTCGAGATGCTCAAGCCGGTGCTGGCCAACATTGGCGGCGATTCCAACATGCTCATGCTGGCCGGCGAAGCGCACATGCGCAACGGCGAGACCGCACGCGCCGAGGAATTTTTCAGCGCTGCCGCCAAACTTGATCCGAATGACGCACGCAAGCGCACCAGCCTGGCGCTGACCCGTTTTGCCAAAGGCGAGGCCGATAGCGGCGTAGCCGCGCTCGAACAGATCTCCGCCGCCGATACCGGGACCTCGGCCGACATGGCCCTGATCGCCAGCCATCTGCGCCGTGGCGAAATCGACAAGGGACTCAAGGCCATCGATACGCTGGAGAAGAAGCAGCCCGACAACCCGCTGCCGCATGAAATGCGCGGCCGCCTGCTGCTTGCCAAGCGCGATACAGCCGGCGCGCGCAAGAGCTTCGAGCGCGCACTGGCGTTGAACCCGTCTTATTTTTCAGCCGTCGCCGGCTTGGCTGCACTCGACCTGAACGACAAGAAGCCGGCCGATGCCACCAAGCGTTTCGAGGTTCTGCTTGCCGCCGATCCAAAAAACGTGCCAGCCCAGCTGGCACTGGCCGGTCTCAAGGCCCAGGCAGGCGGCGCCACCGAGGAAGTGGCCGCCCTCATCAACAAGGCTATCGCCATGCGCGGCGACGAACCGGCGCCGCGCATGGCGCTGATGGACCTGTATCTGCGCGCCAAGGACTACCGCAAGGCCATATCGGTCGGCCAGGACGCCGCAGCCGCGCTCCCTGATCGCCCAGAGATCCTCGATCTCCTGGGCCAGGCACAGCAGGCCGGCGGCGAACTCAACCAGGCGTTGGCCACCTACACCAAGCAGGCGAGCATCCAGTCCGGCGCGGTGCGCCCTTACCTACGCATGGCGGAAATCAATGCCGCCGCCAAGAAACCCGAGGCAGCAGCGCAGAGTCTGCGTCAGGCACTGAAAGTCAAATCCGATCTGGTCGAGGCGCAGCGCGGCCTCATCATGCTCGACCTGCAGGCGAAAAACGAGAAGAATGCCCTGGCCCTGGCGCGCGAAGTGCAAAAGCAGCGCCCCACCGAGGCGGTCGGCCATCTGCTCGAGGGCGACGTGCATGCTTCACAAAAGGCGTGGCCCGCGGCCACCACAGCTTATCGGACCGGCCTCAAAGTGGCGCCCGGCACCGAACTGGCGGCTCGTCTGCATGGCTCCCTGCTGGCCGGCGGCAACAAGGCCGAGGCCGAGCGTTTCTCCAGTCTTTGGGTCAAGGATCATCCGAAGGATTACGGCTTCCAGTTGCATCTGGGGGAAAGTGCGATCGCGCGCAATGATCTCGACACCGGCGTGCGGCAGTTTCAAGCGCTGCTCGCGGTCATGCCGGAAAATCCGGTGATCCTCAACAACCTGGCCTGGATAAGCGGCCGGCTGAAAGCGCCCGGCGCGATCGAATATGCCGAAAAGGCCAACAAGCTGGTGCCGAACCAGCCGGCGTTCATGGATACCCTGGGCGTGCTGCTGATCGACAAAGGCGATACCGCGCGCGCGCTGGAGGTGCTCGCAAAAGCTGCCGAATTGGCACCGCAGGCACCGGCCATCCGGCTCAATTACGCGCGCGCCCTGATCAAGGCCGGCAAAAAGGCGGAAGCCCGGCGCCTGCTCGAGGACTTGGCCGCGTTAGGCGACAAGTTTCCGGCGCGGGCGGAAATCGAGAAACTCGCCCAGGAGCTTTGATCCAGGCGTTCGTGATACTGTAGATCGCACACTGCCCGTCAACGGCGGCGCGTTGGCGGCAGTTGCGGGATGGGCCGCAGGCCTGCTGCGACAACAAAAATACTGTACAAATAAACAGTATATGGTGTATTCTGACTTCCCAAAACATCCGGAAGCCGCCTCACCATGCAAGCTTTTCTGTCCGCAAGCGCCGTACTGCGCGGTAAAACGCAATCCTTGTCACATCCGCGCAATGCCCTGCGCTGCCTGGCCGGTTTTATCGCGCATGACCGCGACCGTTGGGTACCGGTGGTCTGCGCCACTGGCTTCGTCCTGCTCATGTGGGTCGACTGGCTTGCGGCCTGATCCTCTCCACACAACGCATCGCTTCAGCCCGTCGCCATGGGGCAGGCCTTCCTACCCGCCGACGCAGCCGATCCGCCGCACGTCGCCGCGCCGGCCATGTGTGGCAGCGCCGTGGTGGCGGCCATTCCAGGCCTGTGGCGCGGCCATGACCTGGCGCGTCCGGCCCGCCCCGGCATCGCCACCGGTTTTGTATCGCTTGATGCCGAGTTGCCGGGCGGCGGCTGGCCGACCGGTGCGCTCACTGAAATACTGCACCGCCAGACCGGCATCGGCGAACTGCGCCTGTTTTTTCCGGCCCTAAGCGCGCTTGCGCACGCCGGTGCGCCGATCTTTTTGCTCGAGCCCCCCTGGATTCCTCATGCCCCGGCCTTCCTTAACGGCGGCATAGCGCCGGCCCGACTGATCGTAGTGCGCGCGCGCCACCGGCCCGATGTGTTGTGGGCCTGCGAGCAAATTCTCAAGGGCTTGAACCATGGCGCGCTCCTGGCGTGGCCGGGTCACCTCAAGGCGCAGGATGCGCGGCGCCTGCAACTAGCGGTCGAGGGCAAGCCAGTGCTGGCGGTGCTGATGCGGCCGTCGGCCGCCACCAGCGAGGCTACCCCTGCGGCATTGCGCATCGCCCTGGAAGCCACCCGCACGGTGCAGGGCCTTGCGGCAAACACCGAGCTGGCGGGCATGCTGACCTTGAAAATTCTCAAACGCCGTGGCGGCATGCTGGCACGGCCGATTCTGGTGCGGCCACCGTCGCCCCTGTTTTCGCGGCCAACACAGCCGCTTGCCAACACTTTCACGCCCCATGTTGTGGACCGCGATCAACCTCACGCGCTTGATTCTCGACTGCACGCCGCAAGCGCCTGAGAGCGCCTTCGCGGTGGTCGAAAAGCGGCGCATCGCTGCCGCCAACGCTTGCGCGCAGGCAGCGGGCGTACGCAGTGGCCAGAGCCTTGCTGCCGCCCTGGCCTTGCTGCCTACCCTGGCTTGGGCCGAACGCGCGCCAGCGCGCGAAACGGCCGCGCTTGAAGGCCTCGGCTTGTGGGCGCATGAATTCTCCTCGAACGTCGCGCTCAGTCCGCCGCATGGCCTGGTGCTGGAAACCGGCGGCAGCCTCCGGCTTTTCGGGAGCTTGCCCGTTTTACTTGCGCGCATGTCGGCAGATCTTGTCGCGCAGGGCTTCACCGCGATCCTGGCATCCGCGCCAACCCCGACCGGCGCATGCATGCTGGCCAGAAGCGGTTTTGCAGCACACCCGGCAACACCGGCCGCGCTGCGCGCCGCCCTGCCCGGGTTGCCGGTGACCTGCCTGGATAGCGCAGCAGGTTTCGCAAGCACTTTCGAGACCCTGGGCCTGCGCACCGTGGCCGACGTGCTGGCCCTGCCGCGCGATGGCCTGGCACGCCGTTTCGGCGCCCATATCGGCGACGAACTCGACCGCGCCATGGGCCACAAACCGGATCCGCTCAAGCCGATCACCACCCCGGTGACATTCCGCAGCGTGATCGCGCTGCCGGTGCCGACCGAATCGACCGATCTGCTGCAGTTCGCCTGTGCCCGTGTCTTCCATCAATTGGAGAGCTTCCTGCGCGCCGGCAAGCAGGCGGTCGATCGCATCGATCTGACCCTGCACCACGAACGCGGCAACCGGCAGGCCGACACTGCGGTACGGCAGGAGCAGCACCTCACGCTGAATTTTTTCGAGCCCAGCGCATCGAGCGCACGCTTCATGCTGATCCTGCGCGAACGCCTCAATCACACCACGCTTGCGCAGCGGATCGAGCGCATCACCGTATGCGCGCCGACGCCGGTGACGGCCGGCGAATCCACCCACGCCCTGTTGCCCGAACCGGCGCGCGCAGATCATGGCTTGCGGCCCCTGTTGGAGCGTCTGCATGCACGTCTGGGGGAAGGCGCCCTGGCCGGTGTCGCAGCGCACGCAGAGCACCGGCCGGGCCAGGCCGGCAGCCTGCTGCCGCTGGATGCGCAAGCCGTGCGGCTGCCACGCACCGTTGGCAGACATGCCGGCGCGGATGCAAACGCCAGAACCGCTGCCGCCGACATGCCTCCCGCCTGGGGCCCGCGCCCGGTGTGGCTGGTCGAGCCGCCCGCGCGCTTGGCCGAGGTCGACGGCAAACCGCATCACGAAGGCCCGCTCACGCTGATGGCCGGGCCGGAGCGCATCGAATCCGGCTGGTGGGACGGCAAGGCCATCACGCGCGACTACTTCATCGCCCAAACCGGCGCGCGCGCGCTGGTATGGATTTTCCGTGAACGCGGCCTGCCGCCGGGGTGGTTTTTGCAGGGGTATTTCGGATAAAAGTCGTCAAGCTTTTAATTTAACTTTTATTTAACGAAAAAATGATAGCATCCGCTTGTCTTCAATATTTCAGGAGTAAACACCATGCATACGGCCACCTTGCGCGCCTTGGGCGGATCGCTCACCTTGACCCTGCCGAAACAGCTGCTTAAAAACCTCGGGCTCGAAGCCGGATCGCAGGTTGAAATCGCCGCAGATCAGGAAAAGATCATCGTCACCCCGAAGCACAAACCCAAGTACACGCTCGACCAATTGCTGGCCGGCATGAAGCCCGGAGACATGCCGGTCGACCGCGAATGGGACGCGGCACCGCCAGTAGGCAAGGAAGTGCTGTAGCCCCCACCCGGAAACCCGCGCACACCACCAAAAAAAATGGCGACCACACACAAGTACGTTCCGCAACGCGGAGACATCGTGCTGCTGACCTTAGACCCCACGCTCGGGCACGAACAGCGCGGCACCCGGCCTGCGCTGGTGATTTCGCCGGCGAAGTTCAATCGTTTCAGCATGGCGATGGTGTGCCCGATCACTCGCGGCGGCGATTTCGCGCGCGGGCAAAACTGGACTGTGCCGCTCATGGGCCTGGGCCTCAAAACCGAAGGTGTGGTGCTCGCCAATCAGGCGCGCATCCTTGACTGGATCGAGCGCCGTGCCAAGTTCATCGAAACCGCGCCGGACGCGATCGCCACAGAAGTCATCGCTCGCGTAACCACCATATTGGAATGAGCCGAAACGTGAATAACGTATAGCAAGTAGTTTCGCGTTCTCCCAACCGCGCATCTTGCCTTGCAATCCGATAGCTCCCGTTCACTCCCGCGCTACTGCGAACTGCACTGCGTCTCCAACTTTTCGTTCCTGCGCGGTGCCTCCTCCGCACCTGAACTGGTCAAACGCGCGCTCAAGGTTGGCTACACGGCGCTGGCGATCACCGACGAATGTTCGATGGCCGGCGTCGTGCGCGCGCATGAAGCCGCGGTCGAATATGGGTTCAAGCTGATCATCGGCAGCGAATTCCGTTTCTCACTGGACGAAGAAACACAGGATTGCGCCCTGCCGGCATCGCGCATCGTACTCTTGGCGCAATCGAAGACAGGCTATGAAAACCTGTGCGCGCTGATCACTTCAGCGCGCCGCCGCAGCACCAAAGGCGCATACGCTTTTGCACGTAACGACCTTGTGGCCGGCATGGCGGATTGCGTTTGCTTGTATGTGCCCGACTTGCCGGTACGCGTACCTGCCCAGCCCACCGCAAACAATGACATCCGCGCCCCGGACACACCACTCTCCGAAGACCGCCGCATCGCCATGCTTGCAGCCGATTGCGCGCGCATTGCAGGGCACTTTCCCGGACGCATGTGGCTTACCGCCTGTTTGACCGCCGGCCCCAATGACCGCGCCAACCGGCGCGCGGTGGAGGCGATCTCGGCTGCGACCGGCTTACCCATCGTAGCCGTTGGCGGCGTGCTGATGCATACCCGCAGCCGCAAGGCCCTGCAGGACGTGCTCACCGCCACCCGCCTGCGCCTGCCCGTGGCCGATTGCGGCCATGCGCTCGAACCCAACGGCGAGCGCCATTTGCGCACCCTGCTGGCGCTGGCGCGCACTTACCCGCCAACCTGGCTGGAAGAAACCCTGCGCATTGCAGAGACCTGCAATTTCTCGCTCGACGAACTCAAATATGAATATCCGCAGGAAGCTGTGCCCGCAGGCAGTACACCGGCCGCGCACCTGCGCGCGCTGACACAAGCCGGCATGGCCTGGCGCTTTCCCGCCGGCACCCCTGCCGCCATCGAACGACAGATCGAACACGAACTCGCGCTTATCGGCGAGCTGGGTTACGAAGCCTATTTCCTGACCGTGCACGACATCGTCGCCTTCGCCCGCGCACAAGGCATCCTGTGCCAGGGACGCGGCTCGGCGGCCAACTCGGTGGTCTGTTACTGCCTGGGCGTGACCGAAGTCGATCCGTCGCGCGGCACGCTGCTGTTCGAACGCTTCATCTCGCGGGAGCGCAACGAGGCGCCGGACATCGACGTCGATTTCGAGCATGAGCGGCGCGAGGAAGTGATCCAGTACATCTACCGCAAATACGGCCGCCATCGCGCCGCACTGGCGGCGGCGGTCGCCACCTATCGTCCCAAAAGCGCGCTCAAGGATGTCGGCCGCGCCCTCGGGTTCGCACCAGACCAGCTCGAAGGCCTGAGTCGCGGCCTGGCCTGGTGGGACCAGCACGAGGCCCTGCCCGACCGCCTGCGCGAAGTAGGCCTCGACCCCGACGCGCCGCAGGTGAAACACCTGCTGGCACTGACTGCGCAACTGATCGGCTTTCCGCGCCACTTGTCGCAGCATAGCGGCGGCTTTGTCATCGTGCGCGACGACCTGTCGAAATTCGTGCCGGTGGAAAACGCCGCGATGCCCGAGCGCACCGTGATCCAGTGGGACAAGGACGACCTCGAAGCCGTGGGCCTGCTCAAGGTCGACGTGCTGGCCTTGGGCATGCTCTCCGCCATCCGCCGCACCCTGGGCATGCTGGGCGAGCGCCGTGGCGCGGCTGTGCCGATGATGGCTGTGCCCAAAGAGAGCCGCCATGTCTACGACATGCTGTGCCGCGGCGAATCGATGGGCGTGTTCCAGGTCGAATCGCGGGCGCAGATGAGCATGCTGCCGCGACTGCGCCCACGCGAATTCTATGACCTGGTGATCGAGGTGGCGATCGTGCGCCCCGGGCCGATCCAGGGCGGCATGGTGCACCCCTACCTGCGGCGACGCCAGGGGCAAGAGCCGGTGAGCTACCCGTCGCCGGCGGTCGAACAGGTTTTGAAGCGCACCTTGGGGGTATCGATTTTCCAGGAGCAGGTGATGAAGCTGGCGGTGGTGGCGGCAGGCTTCACTCCGGGCGAGGCCGACCAGTTGCGCCGCGCGATGGCCGCCTGGAAACGCAAGGGTGGGCTCACGCCCTTCGAGGAGCGCCTGAAAAAGGGCATGGCCGAGCGCGGCTACGCGCCCGAATGGGCCGAGCAGATCTACCGCCAGATGCTGGGCTTCGGCGAATATGGTTTTCCCGAAAGCCATGCCGCCAGCTTCGCGCTATTGGTCTATGTATCGGCCTGGCTCAAATGCTTCGAGCCGGCGGCGTTTTTTTGCGCACTCATCAACAGCCAGCCGATGGGCTTTTATTCGCCTTCGCAACTGGCGCAGGAAGCGCGGCGCCTGAAGCTCGCGGTGCGGCCGGTGGACGTGACCACAAGCGCCATCGATTGCACCCTGGAAGACACTGCCGCAGGCCGTGCGCGCTGGCAGGCACAGCTGGACGCATCGCTCGCACCCGCCACCGGAAATGGCGTCAGCGCCGCACCCGACTATCGCCACCAGCCGGCGCTGCGCCTCGGGCTGAAAATGGTCAAGGGCCTGTCCGCCGCAGGCATGCAGGGCATCATCGCCGCGCGCAACGAGCGCGCCTTCGCCAGCGCCGACGACCTGGCGCGCCGTACCCGGCTTGACCGCGGCGACCTCGAAGCGCTATCCGCCGCCGACGCCCTGGCAAGCCTGGCCGGTCACCGCCGGCAAGCGCTGTGGCAGGTGGCCGGCATCGAGGCGCCGCTGGCGCTCCTGCCCAACACCAGCACACCGGAAACACCAGCCGATCTGCCCGCGCCGGCTGAAGGCGAAGACATCGTCGCTGACTACGCCAGCACCGGCCTCACGCTGCGCCGCCATCCGCTGGCCTTGTTGCGCCCGCACCTTGCGAAGCGCCGCCTGGTCAACTCCGCCGAACTCGCCACCTACCCGCACCGGCGCCTGGCACGCGCCGCCGGCATCGTGGTCAACCGCCAGCGCCCCGACACCGCCCGGGGCGTGATCTTCATGACGCTCGAAGACGAAACCGGCAACATCAACGTGGTGTGCTGGCCGCAGGTGATCGAAGCGCAGCGCCGCGAGATCCTCACCGCGCGCCTCCTCACCGTGTACGGCGTGTGGGAAACCGACGGCCGCGTGTCGCACCTGATCGCCAAGCGGGTGGTGGACGATACGGCGTTGCTGGGAGGCCTTCTGACCCGGTCGCGGGATTTTCATTGAGGCAACGACAAACCTTCGGCCAGATCGACGACAACGCGTACCGTCAGGAAATTCCAGCAACGCAGTGCGCCCGACCTCGAAATGCAGTCAATCGCCACACAATGACTTTAGCCCAGGCTTGAGGGCCATCATAGATGCAAGCCTACGGCGAACCTCGAATTTCAGCTTTCCCGCAGCCTCTAAGGGGGGTCTCTAATGCTCATCGATTTTTTCCTCAAGTGCAAGAACGCCGGTTTACCGGTGTCCACCAAGGAATTCCTGGTCTTGCTTGAGTCCTTGCAGAAGGGCGTGATC
>JBEIFV010000181.1:0-11801 GCA_040382235.1 Burkholderiales bacterium | reverse complement strand
CCGCCAGGTGCCGCGGCCACTGTCGGCGCCCCCGCAGGTGCCGCGGCCACTGCCGGCGCGGCGGATGCGAGCGGCGCCGCGACCCTCTTGCCGCAAGTACAACTCTCGCTGCCCGGTGCGCCGGAGCGCTGACAAGGAAGCTGCATGACACATCCATCCCCCATCCCCTTGCTTCGGTGCGCGCGCTTGCCAGGCGTATTGGCGTTGCTGCTGTTGTCTGTGGGCGGCAGTCCAGCGGCTGCACAGGAAGGCGATGGCGGCACCGTGTGGCTGCTCGATGCCGGTCGTGCCGGCGAGCCGACGGTGGCCGCCGGCGTGCGCCCGGCATTCATCGATTTCGACCCGGTGGCCGCCACCGCCAACCAGTTCATGCCCGAAGGCGAGGCCCTGGCGCGACGCCTGATCGCCGCCGCCGAGAGCGGCGATCTCGACACGGTGCGCCGTGCCGTGGCGGCGAGTGGCCGCCCGGGCGCGCGCACCCTCGAAGGTGAAACCGCGCTTGCCACCGCGGCGCGGCGCGGGCACTTCGAGATCGTGCGCTATCTGCTGGCGCAGGGCGCCGATCCCAATGTGCGCGACGCAGTCGGTCAAACCCCGCTGCTGGGCGCGGTGTTGAATGAAAACCGCTGGCTGGTTCGGCTGTTGCTGCGCAACGGCGCCAATCCCGATCTCGCAGACGCCGTCGGGCAGACCCCGCTGGTGAGCGCGATCCGCTTCGGCCGTGTGGCGGCGGCGCGCGAACTGCTCGCTGCCGGCGCCGACGCCGACCTGGCCGTGGTGCCGCTACGCACCGGCATGCGGCGCCTGTTTCCGGGCAAGGGCATCAGCGGCCTGATGTGGGCCATCAACGAAGGCCAGGCCGAGATCGTGGCGGCGATTGTCAAGCGCGGCGCGCGCCTCAATGCCGAAGATGACGAAGGGCGCACGCCGCTCTACTGGGCGGTGTTCTACAACGAGGACAGGATCGCCCGCACCCTGTTCGACAACGGCGCGCGCCTGGGCCGCCTCATAGTCGAATTGCCGGAGAGCCTGCGATGAGCCGCGCAAGCCTGCGGCGGCAGGTCATGCGCCTGACACGGCGCGGCGCCACACTCAGGGGCTTGACATGCTGTCGCGCCGCCCTGCCGGCGGTTATGCGGATGAGGCACTGACCGATGCGCGTATCCGATGAACTCGAAGGCTTGAGCGCGCTCACCCAGGGTGAGACCGAGCAGTTGCTCTTCACCATCCAGTCTTCGCTCACCATTCGCAGGCGTTACCAGTTTTACGTGTGGGCGCAAAGCCGCCTCAATTCCCTGGTGCCGCATGATGTGCTGGTGTGCGGCCAGCACGACCCGCAGCGGCGCGCGCTGGACTTCGATTGCTTTCCCATGTTTCCCCTGCCGCACGAAGCGCAGGAGCGCCTGTACGCGCCCGACAGCGGCCTGATGGCGCGTGTGGTCGAGTTGTGGAACGCGGCCGACCGCACGCCGTGTTCGAGCGACATCAAGGGCGGCGCCACCGAAGCCCTGAGGCAGGCGCTGGCGGCCTCGAGCATGGCCGAATTCGTCGCCCACGGCATGCCGGCGGCGCACGACCCGCAGGGCATCGAGACCTTCTTCTGCTTCGCCCAGGCCGACGCCGGCCTGGTGCCCGCGCACATCAAGCGCGACGGCAAGCCGCTCACCGCGCGCCACAGCTTCCTGCTCGAACTGCTGCTGCCTTACCTGCACGCGACCTATCAACGCATCATCAGCGCCGAGCGCGTGCGCGAACCCGCACGCGTGTCGGCGGCGCCGCAAAACCAGCTGATCACCGAACGCGAGATGGAAATCCTGGGCTGGGTGCGCGAGGGCAAGAGCAACCAGGAAATCGGCGACCAGCTGGCCATCAGCCCGCTGACGGTGAAAAACCATGTGCAGAAGATTTTGCGCAAGTTGGGCGCCACCAATCGCGCCCAGGCGGTATCCAAGGCCATCGGCATGGGATTTATTTCCAACGGCGGCGCCGCCGCTTAGGCGGCGTGCGTGACAAGGCATGCGCGCCGCACCGGTGCGGCGTAGTCCGTTCGGATCATGCCGGCATGCCCTTCGGTTGTGCATTGATGGCTGGCGACGCAACAAAGGCTTCATTCCCCGTCCAAGCGGACTAGTCGTGATTCGTTCGGACTACGCATTGCCGCACCTGCGATTAAACGTCAGGTCATATCTGCTGCCTACAGTCACGCCCATACACAAACCGGGTGGTGCAGTCGCAGGATCAGGCCGCGCGAACCCTCGCTCTTTATCGGATCAGCACAACACCTTTCACAGGTGACGTGCTCCTCCCGATGCCGTTCCCGCACCGTGCGCTGTTGCCGGCCGTAGGAGGGGTTGTCAGGTGGATCGGCAGTTTTGGCATCAGCAGCAATTTCCACCGGCTTGGCCGGCAACTTTTTGGTAGGAGTAATCAATGAAATTCAATCTCAAGGCACTCGCAGTCGCCGTCGGTCTGGCGCTGGTGGCGGGTTCCGCATCCGCGGCCATTCGCCTGCCGGGCGACACCGGCCTCAATGGCAGCGAACTCTTCGCTGTCGTTTACGATACCGAGTCCAAGGCATCGTTCATGAAAGACCTGGGGCTGGAACTGCAGAATTTTCTGCCGACCCCGGCAGGCACCGGCGTGACTGCGCCCGGTACCAACATTCCGTTCAACCTGACCGCCGACAGCAACTGGGCCTCGTTCCTGGCCTTGACCGATGGCTCACCGACCCTGCGCTTCATGGTGGCGGCGGCCGATACCACCGGTGGTAGCGCTCCGAACGGCCAGCGTTTCATGGCCACGGGTGCTGCCAACCCGTTTTCGAATCTGCAGAATCAGCAGATTTCCGGCAATCTGGCTGCAGCAGCGGTCAAGTTTCTGGGTGACAACCAGAATCGCGGTACGCATAGCTCGGCCACCCCGGTTGCGGCCAATGGTTCAAGCGTCACCACCGATGATCTGGCGATCAACTTCGGCAAGCCGGGCACCATGACACCGACCTGGAACGGTGTCACCGGCAACATGACCGGCGCCCTGGGCGACAGCCTCAACTTCTACTTCATCACCCGCAGCAGCTCGGCTTCGCCGTCCCTCAAGCCCGGTGGCGATCAGTATGACAACCTGGCGGGGCCGTTCACCTGGACTTTTAGCCAGGCAGCGGGCGGTGGCGCATATGCGCTGACCTACGCAGCTCCGATTCCGATTCCGGAGCCGGAAACCTGGGCCCTGATGCTGGCCGGCATGGCAATCGTAGGCAGCATCGCACGTCGGCGCCAAGCCAAGTAATTCTTCTCACCCGTTTGGAACACGTTCCGGGGCTGCACAAGCCGGTCTCGGGACGCCCTTACCTCAAAAGGAACGTCAAATGAAACTCAAAGCTCTCACCGGCGCCTGCCTGCTCGCGCTCGGCTCCACGCCAGTACTGGCCCTTAGTCCCGCAGTCACCGGCTCGGCCACCACGACCAAGATATTCATGTCCGGCGCGTCGGCGCCGCTCGCAACCATATCGCAGCTTATTGGCACGATGTGTTCCAACACGCCCGATCAATATTTGGTGACTGGCAACGCCAACATTCGCGGCGTTTCCTGCACCGTGAAGGCCGGTGTGTCGACCCTGGCCGGCAAAAATGTATTTGTTTCGTACAACGCCGACGGTGGTTCCGGCAATGGCGTATACCCGCTTGCCAAGCTGGTTGACTCTGGCGGCGCGTTCACCAACAGCGCTTCCAATCAGCGCCCGCAAATCATTGACCCGGCTTCTTGCACCGGCGCCTCTCCCACCTTCACGTGCGCCGCTGGCACGTTGGGTGATCGCTGGTCCGACGCGGGCGTATCCGATGTGGAACCCGCGATGTTTGCATTCGACCTCAACAAGCCTTCCGCGTTTGCCAACACCACGCTTGAGGATTTCGAGCGTAGCAACTTGAATGTGGGCGGCGCGTTTCAAATCGTGTTTGGCATTGCCGCCACCAACAACCTGTACAACGATCTGGCGACGGCACAGGGTCTTTCCGTCGGCGCAGGGCAGGTACCGTCGATCTCGCGCACCGCCATTTCGTCGATTCTGGGCGGCTTCCTGAGCGATCCTGCCGCCGGATTGGGTTGGCAAGCACTGTTCACCCCGGGCACGCTGCCGGCTGGCACCGCTGTGACCGGTCCGGTCAACGTCGGCCGTCGCGTCAACGGTTCAGGCACGCAAACGGCCGCCAATGCCTACTTCCTCGACTACGGTTGCTCGCCCACGGCCAACCTTACGCCGGCCGATGCCCTTTCGAGTGTTCCGGGCAAATTTGTTGTCAACGAGGGCAGCGGCACCAGCAACGTGATCACCTTCCTCAATGGCCGCAACACCGCAGGTCAGTATGCGATTGGTTTGGTATCGAAGGAAAACACGCCTGCCTCCGGGGCCGGCTGGAAGCACGTGGCCATCGATGGTCAAGTGCCCAGCCGCGACAACGCCAAGAACGGCAAGTACGAATACGTGTACGAAATCACGATGCAATGGAACACGCCTTATCTGGATAACCACCGTACCGCGCAGTACCCGCTTCCAATCGACGTGACTGCGGCCGACCTGACAAGCTTCCTGACTTCGTTCCGGGCACGTGCCGGGGCGCCGTTGGTGCTCGATCTGCTGAGCCCGGCTGCGCAGGAAGGGACGACGGCCATTCTGAACGAGGGGGAGGGCTTCCTGTTCAACGACCCGGCCGTTACGCCTGAAGGTGTGGCGAACAAGAAGTTCGTGTCGCGCATGACCCGCAACGGCAATTCCTGCCAGAAGCCGCTGTGGCTGCAATAGTAGCGATCGGCTGAGTTTTCGGCCAAACAACCCCGCCGCGAGGCGGGGTTTTTTCTTATTGGAATCAATGCATTGGATTCAGGCATGATCCGTTCGGCTCATGCCTGAGCAATGCTTTTGTCATGCCCCGCATCCATACTCGCAACGATGTTCAGTCGCTACTTTGACCGGTTGCTGCGTGCCCTGATCCTTATGCTGTGGTGCCAGATGCACGCCGGTTTCGCACACGCGCAAGACGCCGCCGAACGCTTCGACATCCTCGAATTCGAAGTCGAAGGCAACTCGGTGCTGCCGGTGCCGGCCATCGAGAAAGCGGTCTACCGTTTTCTGGGCGAGCGCAAATCGGTCAAGGATGTCGAGGCTGCCAAGGAGTCGCTCGAAAAGGCGTATCAGGACGCGGGATTCTTGTCCGTGTTCGTCGACATCCCGGAGCAGAAAATCGTCGACGGCCTGGTGGTGTTGCGGGTCACCGAGGGCAGGGTGGCGCGCCTGCGGGTGGTGGGCTCGCGTTATTACTCGCAGGGCGCGCTCATGGAAAAGGTTCCGGCATTTGCCGAGGGCGAGGTGCCGTATTTTCCCGATGTGCAGGCGCAACTTGGGCAACTGAACCGCACAGAAGACCGCCAGGTCACGCCGGTATTGCGCGCCGGACGCGCGCCCGGCACGGTCGAGGCTGAGCTCAAGGTCGATGACCGCCTGCCCTTGCATGGCCTATTGGAATTGAACAACCGCTACAGCTTCGATACTTCACGCCCGCGCCTGGCGGCCACCTTGCGCTATGCCAACCTGTGGCAGCGCGATCACAGCGCTTCGTTCACCTACCTTACCTCGCCGGTCGAGCCCTCGCAGGTGAAGGTGTTTTCCGGTACTTACGTGATGCCGGTGGGCAGTGCCAATTCCGTGCTGGCGCTGTATGCGGTCAAGTCCGACAGCAACATCACTTCGGTGGGTACCACCAACATTCTCGGGCGCGGTGAGATTTTCGGTGCGCGTTACATCCTGCCGCTGCCATCACGTGGCGCCTATTCGCACAACCTCACCCTCGGGGTAGATGCCAAGGATTTCCGCGAGAGCATTCTGTTCGGCGCCGACACCACCAACACGCCGATCCGCTATCTGCCGTTCAGCGTGGCCTATGGCGGGCGCCATGCCGCCGACGGTGCCATCACGCAATTCAACCTGACGTCGAACTTTCATTTCCGGCGTGTCGGCGACGAAGACATCGAGTGTTCCGGCCAGCGCGTGAGCGCGTTCGCCTGCAAGCGCTTTGGCGCCGATGCCAGCTATTTTTATTTGCGTGCCGACGTCAGCCGCACCCAGCCTTTGCCGGGCAACTGGATTCTGTTCGGGCGCCTGGCCGGCCAGCATGCCAGCCAGCCCCTGATCAGCAACGAGCAGTTCGGCGCCGGCGGCGCCGACAGTGTGCGCGGCTATACCGAGTTCGAGCGCGTCGGCGATCGCGGCTTGCAGGGTTCTGTCGAGTTGCGCAGCCCCAATCTGGTCGATGCCAAAGGCAGCGGGGTCAACCAGGCGGTGCTGTCCGCCTTTGTGGATGGCGCAGCGCTCGATTTGCTGCGGCCGCTGCCGGGCCAGGCCTTCAAGTTTCATCTGGCTTCGGTCGGCTTCGGCCTGCGCTTGCGCGCCTGGGGCGGTTTCAACGCCGGCCTCGATATCGCCTGGCCCTTGCGTGACGGCGCGCGCGGCAACAGCCGCGACCCGCGCGCGCATGTGCGCATCGCCTACGAATTCTGATGTTTGTCGCTCGTCCAACCGGTACGCCCATCATGCCCAATCGCCCGCACTCCGCATCCGCCGCGCGCCGCGCCGGCCGTCTCAACCGCAGCAGCCCCAAGCTGCGCCTGATGGCACTGGCCTTGGCGGGCATCTTCGCAAGCTCTGCGGGCGCGGCGCCGCCCCTGGCGCCGGGCACCGTGCCGATTCCCATCCAGGCCGGCAATCCGCTGGCGCCGGCCGGTGCGGTATGGAATCTCAACGGCAGCACGCTCATCAACACGCCCACTGCCAGCGGCGTGAATCAGGTGATCAACCAGAACGTCGCCGCCTCGATCTACAACTGGCAAACCTTCAACATCGCCAACGGCAGCAGCGTGCATTTCAACATGCAGACCGGCACTGCCGGGCGTGCGCTCAACCGGGTATGGGATCCGTCCGCCAACCCCAGCATCATCCAGGGCAGCCTGTCGTCGAACGGGCAGGTTTATTTGCTGAACCAGAACGGCATCCTTTTCGACGCCACCTCGCAGGTCAATACGAGCGCGCTGGTGGCCGCCGCCCTGGGCATGAGTGACACCGAATTCCTGCGCGGCCTGCCGTCGCTGGCCACGCGCGATGCGGCCTTCAGTTTTTCCGGCGGCGACATCAATCGTTCGACTGTGGTGGTGGAGGGCGGCGCCAATCTGCGCACCCCATCCGGTGGGCGCGTCATGCTGCTGGCGGCCAAAGCGGTGGAGAATCGCGGCAACATCAGCACGCCCGACGGCCAGACCATCCTCGCCGCCGGCCCGCAGGTGTACATCGCCGCGCCGGAAGACGCCAATCTGCGCGGCCTGTTGATCGAGGTGGGCGCCGCCGGCAACCCCGCGCAAGGCACCGCCACCAACGCCGGGGTGATCGAAAGCGCGCGCGGCAACACTTCGATCGTCGGCTACTTTGTCAACCAGAACGGTCGCGTCTCGGCCAGCACCAGCGTCACCGCCAACGGCTCGATCTACCTGCGCGCGCGCGATTCGGTCGATCCGCCCGCCACCACCGACGGGGTGCCGCCGCCCAAGCGCGCCGCGCGCGGCGGCGAACTGGTATTGGGCGCCGGCAGTGTCACCGAGATCAACGCCGACAGCGGCGCCGCCACCATCAAGGATAGCCAGGCCTTCAACCGCTCGGTCGTAGATTTGTCCGGTGCCCTTATCCATGTGAAAAGCGGTGCGACGGTAAACGCGCCGGGCGGCGACATCACAGCGCAGGCGCGCATCAACCCGGGCGGGGTCACCGGACCCTCGCTCAACGGCATCGCTTCAAACGGCGCTCGCCTCATCGTCGAGAGCGGCGCGCGCATCAGCGCCGCCGGCCTGCGTGACGTGCCGGTGGCGATGGAGCGCAACGTGGTGACCACCGAGATTCTCGGCGCCAGCGACTTCGCCGATGCGCCGCTGCAGCGCGACGGCGTGCTGTACCGCAAGCGCATTTCCTTCGATGCGCGCAAGCCGGTGCCGATCCTGGGCGACACCACCAAGTACAGGAACGAAGCCATCGCCCGCAGTGCCGCCGAAAAGCTCAGCACCGGCGGCAGCATCACCCTGCTATCCGAGGGCCTGGCCGCGCTTGACGGCGGGGCGACGCTCGATGTGTCGGGCGGCTCGATCCGCTACGCCGACGGCACCATCACCACCACCAGATTGACATCCGAAGGGCGCCTGTACGACATCAACAGCGCCGCCAAGGACATCGTCTACGATGGCATCGCCGGCAGTTTCAGCCGCACCTCCAATCGCTTTGGTGTGACTGAAACCTTCAGCAGCGCGCCGCAAGGCCGCTTCGAGCTGGGTTATGTCGAGGGCAACAAGGCGGGCAGCATCGCGCTGGCGGCGCGCAGCCTTTCCACCAACGTAACCCTCAGGGGCGAGGTCATCGCCGGCCCCTTGCAGCGTGACCTTGCCGCGCGGCCGCTCGGCGGCAGTCTGACCGTGGGTGAGGGCGCGCGCCTGTCGCAGGCCCTGCCTGACCTGGTCGGGGCCGATCTGCGCATCGCCACCGCCGGCGTTGCGCTCGACCCCGGCTTCTGGTCTGCACCGACGACCGCCACGCCGCGCTCGGGCGGCGCCCCCTTGAACGAAACCGTGCTCGATGCCGCCATGCTGCGCGCCGGCGGCTTCGCCACGCTGGGGCTGTATTCGAGTGGCAGTGTGCGTCAGGATGCGGGCGCAACCATCGCGCTCAATCCGGGCGGCTCGTTCAAGGCCGGCGCGGCCGCGGTCGTGCTCGATGGCAACACCGCGATCCAGGGCGGCACGGTGGATATCACCACCAAGACCACCGGCGGTCCGGTGTCGCGCATCGGCGGCGACATTCGCTTGAGCGGCTCGATCGACATGGCCGGCGGCTGGGTCAACGATGCGGTGCTGGGCACCGGCGGGGTCGCGCAGACCGCGGCGGTGGCGATCAATGGCGGCACGGTGGCGTTGAAGAGCGAGCAGGGCATCGCGCTCGCGGCCGGTTCGGCCATCGACGTGTCGGCCGGCGCGCGCCTGGGCAGCGACAACCGCGTGGTCAGCGGCAGTGCAGGCGGCATTTCGATTCTGAGCAACGGCGCGCGCAGCGCCAGCGACCGCGCCCTCGGCGTGGCCGCTGCAGGCAGCCAGATTGCCCCGACCGGGCAGGTGGTGCTCGATGGCAGCTTGCGCGGCGCCGGCTTTGGCAGCGGCGGCAAACTGGCATTGGTGGCGCCGAAATTGCGCATCGGCGCGGGCGCCGGCGTCGACGAACTGGGCCTGGGCAGCGGCCTGTTCACCGCGGGCGGCTTCACCGACCTGACCTTGGTCGGTATCGACGGCCTCACCATCGGTGCCGGCACCCAGGTAACGCCGCGTGCGCAATCCCTGGTGTTCAGTGGCGTCAACAGCGACCGCGTCACGGGTAGTGCGTTGGCCGGCTTCACCCGCATGACCAGCCTGCCGGACGCCACCCGTGCGCCGGTAAACCTCAAACTGGGCGCCACCGGCTCGGAGAATGGGCGGGTCACGCTGGAAGCGGGCGCGGCTATCCTCGCCGATACCGGCGCTGCCGTGACGCTGGCCGGCGGCCGCCAGGTCACCATCGATGGCAGCATCAGCGCGCCGGCAGGCAAGGTCGCGATCGCCCTGCAGGCCGATGACGGCACGCTGCCCTTCGACGCCGGACGCAGCCTGTGGTTCGGTGCGGCGTCCAGTGTTTCGGTGGCTGGTGCGTTCAAGCCGGCCGCGACGCCGGGCAATGGCCTTGTGCGTGGCGAGGTGCTGGATGGCGGGGCCATCAGCATCAACGCAGTCAATGACAAGGACATTTCGGCCTTCGTTGTGGCCAGACCGGGCGCGGTATTTGATCTGCGCGGCGCGGCCGCCACGCTCGACATTGTTCCGCAGTCGATCGGTAGCGGCGGTGCGCCGCAAGCCACACTGGTAGGCAGCAAAGGCGGGAGCCTGGTCATCAATGCGGTAGACGGCGTGATGTTCGACGCCGCCGTGCTCGCCGCCGGCGGCACCGCAAGCAGCGCCGGCGGCCGCTTCAACCTGAGCCTGGCCGGGCTGGCACAGGCGCTGAGCGACGGCTCGGTGACCAATCCGCAGCGCGTGCCGGGCAACAGCCTGGCCATCGCGCTAACGCGCAACGATGTCGCCACGCCGACCACGCTTACCGCCGGTGCCGCGATCGATCGCGCTGTGCACGGCGGCGTGGCGCGCCTGCGTTCCGATGCGCTCACCGCGGCGAACCTGTCGGAGCTTTCCCTGAGCGCGGAGAACACCATCCGTGCCGACCAGTCGCTGTCGCTCAGCGCCCAGCGCAGTGTCATGCTCGATGCACCGGTGATCGCCGCCAATGCCGGTGCCAACCTCGCGCTCGCGGCACCCTATGCGAGCATCGGCAGCACTGGCCGCAATGCGCCCATCGCCAATCCGGCGGCAGGTGGCGCCGGCAAGCTCGTGGTCGACGCACAATTGATCGACCTCGAAGGCAAGGTGGCACTGGCCGGCATTGGCAGCGCCACTTTCAACAGCACAGGCGACATCCGCTTCAAGGGCAATCCGCTGGAGATCGATCCGGTCGGCGCCGCCGCGCGCCGCCTCCAGGGGCAATTGAATGTGGCCGGCGACGTCAATTTCCAGTCCGCGCAGGCCTATCCGGCCACCTATTCGAACTTCCGCGTCAATGCCACCGGCAACGTGGCTTTCACCGGCAACGGCAATGCCGCCAACGCACCCTTGTCGGCCGGTGGCCGGCTCGCGGTTGACGCCACCAACATCGATGTGCGGGGCACCGTGCGGGCACCGCTGGGCAGCATCGCGCTCAACGCGACGGAAAACCTCGACGTGCGCGCCGGCAGCCTGGTTTCAGTGGCGGGCGACGGTCAGCTGGTGCCTTACGGGCGCACCGAGAACGCGTTGCAATGGGTCTACGCCGCCGGCGCCGGGCGCGACACGCAAATTCTCAACGCGCCGCCGCCCAAGGGCATCGAGCTTACGGGGCGCAATGTCAATCTGGCGCCCGGCGCCAAACTTGACCTGGCCGGTGGCGGTGATGTGCTGGCTTACGAGTTCGTACCCGGTACCGGTGGCAGCAATGACATCCTGCTGGGCAAGGGCATCGGGCCGGACGGCAAGGCTGCCGAGATGTATGCGCTGTTGCCATCGCTGGGCCAGGCACGTGCACCCTGGGATGCGCAGATCGGCAATGAAGTCAGCGCCGTGGCGGCCGCCACCGATGTGAAACCGGGCGACACCCTGACCATCGGTAGCGGCAGTGCCCTGGCCGCCGGCACCTATACCTTGCTGCCGGCGCGTTACGCCCTGCTGCCGGGCGCGTTCCTGGTGCGCCGTGTATCCGGCTTCCAGGATGCGCAACTCGGCCGCGCCGCCACCGCGGCCGACGGCTCCACGGTGGTGGCGGGTTTTCGAGGCGTGGCCGGCACGGCGCTGCGCGATGCGCGCACCGCCGGCTGGGTGGTCACGCCGGCGGCCACGCTGCGCACCCAGGCCGAGTATCGCGACAGCCGTGGCGACAGCTTCTTCGCCGACTATGCGCGCAACCGGGATGCCGCGGTGCCGCGCCTGGCGCAGGACGCCGGCCTGCTTGCGATCACCGCCGCGCAACAACTGGCGTTGGACAGCACCCTGGGGTTCGCCACCGCCGCCGGTGCGCGTGGCGGTGCGCTCGATGTGGCTTCCGCACGCATCGCGGTGACCGATGGCGTGGCGGCGCCCAGCGGGTTCCTCAACTTGTCGAGCGCCAGGCT
>JBEIFV010000180.1:0-11820 GCA_040382235.1 Burkholderiales bacterium | reverse complement strand
TCCCGAAGGCATCCGCATCGAGTGTTTTTTCGATACGCCCTGGTACTGCGAGCAGCCTTTGCGAATTGCCGTCGACATGGAGGCAAGCGAGGCTGAAATCATGGCGCATTCCGAGGGCATCGCGCGCGCGGCGAGAAAATTCCAGCCGCGCGAGCAATGGGTGGCCGAGATGAGGCGGCGCATGGAAGCCGGCGTTCATGCCTGAAACGTTTGACGTGGCCATCGTGGGCCTGGGCCCCGCGGGCGCCTCGCTGGCCAACCTGCTGGGTCAGGCCGGGCTTTCGGTGGTGGTGTTCGAACGCGAAGCGGCAATCTACCCGCTGCCACGGGCCATTCATTTCGATGGCGAGGTGATGCGCATATTTCAAGGCATGGGCTTAAAGAGCGAGATCGAGGCAGCCACCCGCCCCGGCTTCAAGAACATGCATTTCGTCAATGCACGCAACGAACTGCTCATGGTGCGCGGCGGCAGCACCGCTATCGGCCCGCACGGCTGCGCCAACAATCACTATTTTCACCAGCCGCAACTTGAAGCGGTGCTGCGCGACGGCCTGGCGCGCTTCGCGCGGGTGCGGGTGCTGCTGCGCCACGCGGTATTCGCGATCGCCGAGTAGGCCGAAGGCGCGACGCTGGCGGTGGAAAACATCAACAACGGCAGCTTGGCCAAGTTCAGGGCCAAGTATGTCATCGGCTGCGACGGCGCGCGCTCGCTGGTGCGCCGCCTGATGGGCAGCCCCATGGAGGACCTCGGTCTGCACCAACCCTGGCTGGTGTTCGATGCCATTCTCAAACGCGCCGTCGACCTGCCCGACCACACCGTGCAGCATTGCGACCCGGCGCGCCCGATGACCTACTGCAACGTGATCGGCCAGCGGCGCCGCTGGGAAATCATGCTGATGCCGGGCGACGATGCGCAGGCCATCGCACGGCCGGAGAATGTCTGGAAAATGCTGGCGCGCTGGATCACGCCGGACGATGCGGACTTGGAGCGTGCGGTGGTCTATACCTTTCATTCGGTGATCGCCCGTGGCTGGCGCCGCGGGCGACTCATGATCGCCGGCGACAGCGCGCACCAGACCCCGCCATTCCTGGGCCAGGGCATGTGCGCCGGCATTCGTGATGCCGCCAACCTCGCCTGGAAGCTCGCCATGGTGCTGCGCGGGGGCGCGCATGCGTCGCTGCTCGATACCTACGAGTCGGAGCGCGAACCACACGTGCGCGCCTTCGTCGCGCTCGCCGTCAGGTTGGGCAACGTGATACAGACCACCGATCCGGCGCAGGCAGCGGAGCGCGATCGCAAGTTCCGAACCGGCTCGCCCGAGATCTTCCAGTTCCCGGCCCCGGGCCTGGGGCCGGGCGTGCGTGCGGACAGCGGCGCACCCGCCGGCCAGCCGTTTCCGCAGCCGCGCTTAGCCGATGGCCGCATGCTCGACGAAGCGACCGGACCGCATTTCGTGGTGATCGCCAAGCGTGAGCTTCTGGCGGCAAGCGAGGCCAGCACGCACGCGCGCTGGCATGAGGCCGGCGCGATCCTGATCGATGACGCGCACCCCGAGATCGCCGCCTGGCTTGAGCAGCACGGCACGCGCGCGGTGCTGCTCAGGCCCGATCATTACATCGTCGGTACCGCCGGCAGCACCGCCGAACTGGCGCTGCTCGCCGCACGCCTGCCACTGGCTGCCTGAGCGGGTAGAAATGCAGCCCACTGCATGAGCAGCCTCGCACGCATGCTGGCCATCCTCGACCTGTTCGACGAGGGCGCCTCGGTATGGACTGCTGAAGCGATCGCGGAGCGCCTTGGCTATTCACTGCCGACCGGCTACCGGTATGTGCGCCAACTGGGTGAGGCCGGCCTGTTGCGACGCGATGCCGGCGGCACCTACATGCTGGGGCCGCGGGTGATCGAACTTGACCATCGCATCCGCGTCGGCGACCCATTGCTCAACGCCGCCCAGCGCGTGATGCGCGCGTTGGCCGACGAAAGCGGTTGCGACGTGGTACTGGGCACCATCTACGGCGAACGCATCATCACCATTGCCCAGGAGCACGGGATCGAAAGTGTGAGCCCGAGCTACGGACGCGGGCGGCGCATGCCGCTTTATCGCGGCATGCTCTCGAAAGCGGTCTTGGCGGCGCTGCCACGCGGGCACTTGCGCCGTCTATACGAGGCCAACCCGGACCAGGCCCACGCCAGCCCGTTTGCCGCCGACTTCGCATCCCTGCTGGCGCATGTGAAAGCGATTCGCAGCGCCGGTTACTGCGTGACGCACGGCGAACTGGATCCGGGGCTGTGCGGCATTGGTGTGCCGCTTTTGTACCCGGCGCGGCGGCTGACTGCCGCACTTGGATTCATTATCAGTCGCCAGCGTTTCGCAAGTCTGGATGAACATCACCTCGCAGGTTTGCTGCACGCCGCGGGCAACGCCATCATCGAAGCACTGCCGCCGATTCAAGCCACACCGCAGGAAGCGCCTGCGACGGCGCGCAAGGTTCTCGAACAGGCATAGGCATCAAAAATACAATCGGCGGCCACATGTGGCCGCCGATCGGTACTAGGCGCCGCCCTTGCAGGCGTCTGGTCCAGGCGCGCAGTGACTCAATCCGCCCCGTGGACAAGACCGCTGCTGTCAGCAGCCACCGACATTCAACCGCGCCATCAGCCCTTCTTGCGTCCCAGCTGGCCCAGGGTGTAGCTGTCCAGATAATGGTCGGCAACCCGATACCAGGTCGATTGCTCGTCGCGAAACTTCGACCATGATGCGTAAAACTTGCCAAAGTCGGCATTCTTCTTTGAATACTCGTCGATCAGCTCGTTGGTCGCCTTGTAGGCCGCTTCCATCACGTCCTTCGGGAACCAGCGCAACTGGGCGCCGCCACCGACCAGGCGCTTCAACGCAGTCGGGTTCTTCGAATCGTAGTTGGCCAGCATGCGTACATACTGCTCGGTGGCCGCGGTCTCGAACGCCGCCTGGAACGACTTGGGCAGCGCTTCCCAGGCCTTCATGCCGACCAGGGCGGTCATTTGCGCGCTGCCCTCCCACCAGCCGGGCGAATAATAGAACTTGGTGACTTTCGAGAGGCCCAGTTTCTCGTCGTCATAGGGGCCCACGAATTCGGCCGCATCAATGGTGCCGCGCTCAAGCGCCGGATAGATGTCGCCGGCGGCGAGTTGCTGCGGTACCACGCCCAGTTTGGCCAGCGCCAGGCCGCCGAAGCCGCCGATGCGCATTTTCAGGCCCTTGAGATCGGCGACACTCTTGATCTCCTTGCGGAACCAGCCGCCCATCTGCACGCCGAAATTGCCGCAAGGCATCGCCATGCAGTTGTGCTTGGCGTACTGCTCGCGCACCATCTGCAGGCCGCCGCCGTAGTACATCCAGGCCGCGTTCTGGCGTGGATTCAAGCCAAAGGCGATGCCGGCGTCGAAAATCAGCGCCGGGTCCTTGCCGAAATAAAACGAAGAGAAGGCCTGCCCCGCTTCCACCGTGCCGTTCGATACCGCGTCCATCACCTGCAGGCCGGGCACGATCTCACCCGGGCCGAAGAGCTTGATCTCGAATCTGCCGTCGGTCAGCTCGGCGATGCGCCGCACCATTTCGTCGGTCGAGCCATAGCAGGTGTCGAGCGTCTTGGGGAAGCTCGCCGCCATGCGCCACTTGACCGAGGGCGCCTGGGCATGAACCGCAGGCGCCGCCAGCGTGGCGCCGGCACCAATGGCCGCGCCGGTCAGAAATTTTCTGCGTTGCATCTTTGTCTCCAGGATTGTTGCCGGTTCTGCGAACCGGTGTGAGCAGCCTGCCGAATCCACGGCAGGCAGAAAAAAACCGCAGTGCTGATACTAACGCCCTTCAGGCCCCGGCCAGGCGCCGCTCTTCGTCTGCATTGAGAACCGGCCCGTCAAGCGTGACCGGTGCCGACTCCAGGCGGAAGCGCGCGATCACCGGCTTCAACTCCGGCCGCACATGCTGATCGCTGTAGCCATTGAACAAAGTGCCCAAGAGGCTGCGCTTGACGTCACTGCTGCCCATGAACCAATCGGCGATCGGAAAGGTCAGGTTCATGTTGTACTTCATCATGATGCCCTGGTTGTGATGCGCGGTATGGTGACGACGGATGGTGTTGATGAAGGGCATGGTGCGCACGAACCAGTTCTCGTGCACGTGGCAGCAATAGTGGAATGTTTCGTAGATCAGATACTGGCCCACCATGGTGATGAACAGAATGTAGCCCGCGTTGGGATTGATGACGAGCGAAGCGATGTAGCCCAGGATGAGGCCGGAGGTGGCGAACACAGTCAGTACGCGCCAGGGGAAAAACACAATGCGGAATTCACGTACGGTATCGATGGTCGCATCGTTGTCGGTGAAATATTGGTGATGCTGGCGCGTGTGGCGATCGTAGATGGCGCGCAGTGCGAACACATCGACCAACCGGTGCATGACGTAGCGGTGCATCGCCCATTCGACGAAATTGCCGGCCAGGAACACCGGAATCACCAGCAGCCATTCCCACGTGGCGTTCGCAAGCTGACCGACCGACCACCAGATGGCGCCCAAGCCGACACCATACATCACAGCGATGTGCAGGAGCCCGCTGTAATAGGGGCTGATAGCCGCCTTGTACTGCTCGCGAAACTTGCGCTGGCGTTCGGTCATCATGGGCGTTCTCCTTCAAGTTTGGTCGTGACTGGGGCTGCGATGTAGCGACCGCCGCAACATGCGCTTATCTGATATATCAATTGTATATCTCACAATTTTCGTAGCGATTGGCGCTTCCTGTCAAGCATCTTTTCACCGCCGAAATCCGCATCGCAGCCATTGCTCAAAAATCGGTACTGACCGTGGCGCGGGTGAAGGCTTCAATGCTGTCGAGCAAGGCGTCGGAGGCGGTAGCGGCGCCAGCCGCGTCACCGGCGGCAATGGCACGCGCGATATCGGCATGCAGTTTGGCCGTCAAGGGCATGTCGGCGGTCTGCTTGTAGTGCAGATACCAAAAACGCCGCGACAGGGAATGCATCAGCCCCATGGCGCCGGTGGCGAATTCGTTGTGGGCGGCAGCCACGGAAAGCTCGTTGTATTCACGGTCGATGCGAATAAAGGTCACTTCATCGTTGCTGCGCGCGCTCTCCTCGAAGGCGAATGCGATCTCATTGAAGCGGGCGCGCTCGGCTACGGTGGCGCGCCGCGCCGCGCTCCTGGCCACCAGGCGCTCGACTTCGCGGCGCACCTCGAGCAGGCGCAACTGGCTCTTGACGTTGATTTCGGCCACGATGATGCCGCGCCGCGGCAGGATCGTCACCATGTGCTCGCGTGCCAACCGCTGCAAGGCTTCTCGAATCGGCGTGCGCCCGATACCCAGGCGTTGCGACAATTCTGCCTCGGACACCGCACTGCCAGGCGCCAATTGGAGTGTGACGATCAGTTCCTCCAGGTCGCTGTAAGCACGGTCCGTCAGGCTTCTGGTCAGCTCCGGCGACAGGCTTGCGGGCGCGGAAACGGCGGCATTGGGGTCCGCTGCACCATCTACGCTGGCAAGTGCCACAATTGGACTCCTGGACAAGGCTTGATATGCAACTAGTATATCAACGGCATCGCGGCTTCGCGTGGTTCCACAGCCGCTTGTTCGGCCACACCCTCACGCTGGCACACCACCATCCACATACGAACAAGAATTATTATTATTGACAACATGGCCCGTTATTGATAATAATTCTCATGCCCGAACACTCCAAGAGAACTTCGACCATGTGCCTCCGCGGTCTTGCCATTTCCGTAGCCAGCCTTGCAGCCTGCCTGATCGTGCAACCGGGCCTGGCCCAGGACAAGGTTCTGAACCTCTACTCAGCGCGCCACTATTCGACTGACGAAGCGCTCTACGCCAATTTCACCAAGGCCACCGGCATCCGCATCAACCGCATCGACGCGGGTGACGAACAACTGCTGGAACGCTTGAAGACCGAAGGCGCCAACAGTCCGGCCGATGTCCTGCTGCTGGTCGACGCGGCGCGCCTGTGGAACGCGCAGCAGATGGGCCTGTATGCGCCGGTCAAATCGGCCTTGCTGGAAGCGCGCATTCCTGCGCAGATGCGTGACCGTGACGGCAACTGGTTCGGCTTTTCCACCCGCGCCCGCGTGATTGTGTACAACAAGGTGGCGCTCAAGCCAGGCGAGGTCGCGAGCTATGAAGCACTCGCCGATCCGAAGTTGAAGGGCAAGGTCTGTACCCGCTCCGGCTCGCATCCCTACATGCTTTCGCTGGTGGCCGCGGTGGCCGAACATGACGGCGAGGCCAGGGCCGAAGCCTGGGCCAAGGGCATGGTTGCCAATCTGGCGCGCAAGCCGGCCGGCGGCGATACCGACCAGATCAAGGCAGTCGCCAGCGGTGAATGTGCGGTTGCCTTGACCAACACCTATTACTGGGTGCGCCTGCTCAAATCGACCAAGCCCGACGAGCAGGAGATCGTCAAGAAGGTCGGCTTCGTTTGGCCCAACCAGGCAAGCTACGGCACGCATGTCAACATCTCGGGCGGCGCCATGCTCAAGAACGCGCCCAACAAGGAGGCCGCGGTCAAGTTCCTAGAATACTTGGCCAGCGACCAGGCCCAGGCCTACTTCGCCGACGGCAACAATGAGTGGCCGACTGTGAAATCGGTATCAGTGAAGAATGCCGAACTCGATTCACTGGGCAAGTTCAAGATTGACAATATCGGCCCGGCCGTGTTCGGCAAGAACACACCGATGGCGCAAAAGATCGTTGACCGCGCCGGCTGGAAGTAGGCTTGCCATTAACTGATCGGCCGCAAGCGCGGTCAGGGCCCGGTGGCGAGTCGATCAAATATGCGGCCAGCTGAATGCCGCCCCGCAATCACCCCGCACTATCGCAGCCGGGCCTTGTTGGCCCAAGCCCGGCGAGTATTGGTCGAACGCTACGAACGAAGCTACCGCCTGCGTCTCACCGCGCAAGGAATGCAGCCCTTCACCGCGTGCCCGGTGGCACTGCCGGGCAAAGTGCATGACAAGCTGCTGCATCATCGGCTCCGCGTTGAAGCGCAAGAGGCGTGCAGGCGGAAGCTTGTTTCGAAGCGGCGCGCATCAAGGCGGGCCAGCGCCACTCCCGCCTATTCAATGCGGCGGCCACCTTTGCAGACCATGCAGTTCGTCATGCCAATTGAAATGGTATATTACCTGCCATATCCAATGGCACAAAGAACGGCATGAAAATATCGACCACGATCGACAGCGCCGGCCGCATCGTCGTCCCCGCGCCAATGCGGCGCCGTCTCAACCTCACACAAGGCTCGCGGCTGCAACTGGAATTGGTGGCCGAGCGCATCGAACTGACGCCGGAGACCGACGCGCAGCCGCTGGTGCGCAAGGCCGGACGGCTGGTGCTCAAACCAAGCGGCAAGCGCACCGACGCGGCCGCGCTGGTGCGTTCCGAGCGTGAGGCGCAGGCGCGACGGGAGCCGCGGCGTTGAGAGCCGCGCCAAGCGCGCAAACCAGCGCACTGCTGGATAGCTCAGTGATTCTCGCTTCGCTCGACCCGGACGAACCCGCGCACGACGCCTGTGCGGGGCTGGTCGGGCAGGGGAAACACAGTCTCTACGTGCATGCGCTGGCCGAAACATTCTCGATTCTGACAGGTGGCCAGCGGGCACGGCGGGTGGACGCGGGCGTCGCTGTTCAACTGCTCGAAGAAAGCGTGCTGCCCTTCGTGCAAACCATCAGCCTCACCGGGAAGGATGTGATGACCGCGCTGGGTGAGGTACGTGCGCGCGGCGTGCGTGGCGGCGCGGTTTACGACTATCTGCATCTTGTCGCCGCGCGCAAGGCCGGGGTTGATCGGCTCGTCACTTTGGATCTGCGTCACTTTCAGGCTCTGGCACGCACCGGTGATCCACGTGTCGAAGGGCCTTGACTTCCCTTCGCGCGCGGCGGCGCAGAAAGGAAAAGCGTGGCCGAAATGTCTGTGCGCACATGCTGCCAGGTGGCGGCGAAGGTGCGCACCTGGTTGTCGCTATGCAAGCCGAAATCCATGCCCGGTCCGCAACAGTTGAACAGCGGCGGGTATACCTTGTGCGGCAGTACAGCAGTGAAGAAAAATCCGCTCCGCGCCAGCCCCGTCAGCGCTCTAAAAGCGCGCCGACGCCATCAGGAACACGCCGCGCCGTCGCTCCGGGTAAACGCTGGTCACAGCGGTGCCGGCCCGAATCACCCCATAGCCGAAGTAAGCACGATTGCCCAGGTTGGTGGCGATCAGGCTCAAGTCGACATTGCCAATGCGTCGCGTGTATTTGGCATCGACCGTCGAATACGACGGAATCCTGCTACCGAGGGCATTAGGCTGATCGTTGTCATAGATTTGGCTGCCCACATACTGCCAGCCAAGATTCACCGCATCGTTGGGCGTGATGCGCCAGTTGCCGGAAAGCGTTACGCGCTCGCGCGGCACCACCGGCACCTCCTTGCCGGCTACATCGATGCCGAAAAACCTGCCGCTGACAAAGCGCGCCCGCACCTGTGTGTAGAAGGCGCTGACATCGATGGCCGCATCCGGCCGCCACTTGGCGCTCACCTCGAAGCCCTCTCGAATGGTGGGCGAAAGATTGATGTTGTTGCCGAACACCGGCGCCGGTGCGGCAACAAACATGATCTCGTTATCCAGTCGATGGCGGAACAGGCGGATTCCGGCATCCAGCGGCCGCGTCGCATAGGCGACGCTGACTTCGGCGTCCTTCGATGTTTGTGGCACCAGAAAACCGGGCGTGGGAAAACGATTGCGGTTCTCGTCGATATTGCCGATGCGATAACTGTTGCCTACCCTGCCGGAGACCAACCATTGCGGCGCAAAACTCCACACCGCTCCGAGTTCCTCGGCGTGCAGCTTGCGCTGCGTTTGCGTAGGTGCCAGGGCCGGAAACCCCAGCGGGTTCTGTGCGCGCAAATCAAGTTCTTCACGGCGTGCGCCGAAGCTCACGCGCACGGGTCCCACCTGAACATCGTCCTTGAAGTACCAGGCCCGATTGCTCTGCGACCCGGTTTCGTCGGACGATAGCGAAGCCGTAGCGAGCGCTGCCTCGCTTGCGCTACCGGCGAACAGTAGCGCCTGCTGGTTGCGGTATTGCCAACGCGAGCCGTCGAAGCCGATCACCAGTTGATTCGCCAGGCCGAAAAGCGGCGCAGTGATACGCATGCGCGGGCTGACGCCTTCGACGCTTGTGCCGCTACGGGTGAATTGAGTGGTGCCCCCGCCAAAATCGTTGTAAAAGCGATCGACTTTGTCACGGCGAAACACGTCGGCCGCGATCTCGACCGTGCCAAAGCGATAGATACCGGAGGCCGCATACCGATTGGCGTCGGTGTCGGCCCAGTCATTGGGGGTATTCGCGCCACGCGCATCGGCGATGAACTGTGCGGCGCTGCGCACACCGGGCAGCCTCGCATGCTGGCGCTCGCTCCCGAAGCGCAATCCGATTTCCCCATTGTCGCCATACCAGCGCAGCCGACCTGATTGATTCTCCTTGTCGGATGCATTGTTGATGCGGTAGTTGTCCGTCGAGTAACGGTTGGCGGCGAAGTCGAGCGCGACCGCAGACCCGGCGATTCCCACATCGGCCCGAACTTCCGTGGTGCCGAAGCTGCCTTTCATTGCGCTGACATTGATCGACATGGTGCCCGCCCGCGCCGCTTTTGTGATCACGTTGATGACGCCACCGGTCGCGCCTGAACCGTACATCACGGCGCCTCCGCCGCGCACGATTTCGATGCGCTCAATGCCGGAAAGCGGAACCGCCGACAGCCGCGCGCTTTGCAGTTCGTTCTCGGAGATGCGCACGCCATCAACCAGGACAAGCGTGTTCTGATCCCCTGTCACGCCGAACCCGCGCATGTCGATGGTGTCGTCTGGAGTACCAAGGCCATTGGATCTGGTGTGGATTCCACCCAGGCGGCGCAAGGCTTCGTATACGTTCGTAGCGCCACTGCGCGCGATGTCTTGGGCACTGATTACCGCAGTGCCGACCGCGAGCTCAGGGTTGAAGTCCTCGATGAAACGTGAACTGGTCACCACGACCTGTGGCGGATCGCCTGCGGAGGCGATGCGCACTGCGGCATCCGCTGCAGTGGCTGATTGCGGCGCGGCAAAAGCTGAGCCCAGGGCCAGCGCCAAACGGAATAAAGACAACTGTGACAAGACATTCTCCTCGCACAGGCCAGCGTCCCCGCAGGCCCGAAATGTTGCGAAAAGCGGCGTCGAGGATATGGCCAGGAGAAACCGGAAATGCAGCGGCCGGCGTCAGCTTGACTGCATCCCCGCAGCCACTCACGATTGTCCGGCCGGTCTCCGGGCTGACGCATTTGGCTCAGGAACCTTCCCGCCGGCGACCATTGCATCGCCAACAGTGGTGTCTTTCCTTGCCTCGCGGGCCAAAAGGCCCGCAGCGCTTACCGTTGCGGGGGCAGCTCAGGTTGTTGGAAACAGACGCGCAGCCCGCTTCCCACTCCTGATTCCCGTTTAACCTCGCGCCAAGAGACTGCCGCGAGGCACCAAAACACTTTGATTCTACCTGTCGATTGCCAACGGGCTCAGTCAGGCTCGCACCAGGCTCGCTCCCAGCTGCGGCATTTCAGTCGCGCATGTCACGCACGACACCGTGTTTGAGTCCCGGCTGACAAGCGTATGCCAGCGCCCCCTGCGTCTCGATGACCTACAGTCTCGCCACCCACTGGCGCAAAGTCGCCCCGACCCGGGCCCCACTGACCAGCGCTGCCTGATTGCAATGCGAAACAAGGCCCGACTCGAACATCGAGCGGCCGTCGCCAATGCGCGCGGAAGCGGCGCTCACCGTCACGGCTGCAACTTCACGCGCGTCCAGCTCAGGCAGACGCGAAAAGCCGGCATCATCAATGCCGCCACCCGCATCGTTGAACGCGACGGCGCGCGCAGCCACCGGACGGCCATGAAGATTGAGCGCCGAGTCCGGTCGCCCGCCATGCAGGCCGCCGTGCGAGCCGATCAGCAGAATCCTGCCATCGTCCCCAGGTAACAATTTGCCAACCGAATCGAGCGCCCAGATCTCGGTTTCACCTTGCTTGGCTAACAGCCAGCGCCCGTCCGCGTAAGACAAGGGTCTTGAGTGCGCCGGCGGCGCGTCGCGCAGCGACATGGCTGCTTCGCGTGCAGGCATGCCAACGCCGACGCCGGCGTTTGCAGCAGCAAGATTGACATGCGAAATCACGCCGCGCGCCAGGCTGTCCTGCCCATCGCCGATACGGGCACTCAGGTTCGACACCGTCGCCGCGGCCATGCCGATCATGTCGAGCTGGGCCAACCCGGCGATTCCTGCACCCTCGAGCCCCACTCCGGCGTCGTTAAGTATCAGCGCATGCGCACCGGCACTGGCGCCAAGGTAACAGGCGATCAGGCCGCCATGCGAGCCTGCCACCAGAACCGCACCCCGCACATCGTCGCCCAGTTCGGTGACCGATTCGGCTGCGAGTATTGGTCGCTGCATGGAGTTCCTGTTCAAAAAAAGCCGCCCGGTCGGGCGGCGTGATCTGGATCAGCGCGGTGTTGCGGGCGCGCTCAAACGATCTTCCGTTTGGCGATCGACTGCTCGGCCAGATCCACCAGTTCCTTGCCGATCTGCGCCTTCCAGCGCGCGTACACGCGGCGGGTGGCGATGACGAACTGCTCGCGTTCGGCCTCGATCGTTTGTTCGTAGCGACGCCGGACATATCGATCTGGATCGTAGATGCGGCCATCGGCCATGCTTCCTGTAATCTCGGGAAGGACGAGCTCCATCTGCTCGCGGCAGAGAGT
>JBEIFV010000179.1:0-11843 GCA_040382235.1 Burkholderiales bacterium | reverse complement strand
CGTCTTGACCGCACCGCATGCGAAACGGCGTCGTGACTTCGCGGCAAGCGCGCCGCGGCGGGTCCGGCTCATTCAAACACTTCCGCGGCAGCAAAGAGGCTGCCAACCGCATCCTTCTTCGACAGCAATGGCGACCCCTGCAGCACCGGCCAATCGATGGCCAGCACTGGATCGTTCCACATGATGCAGCGCTCATGCTCCGGCGCCCAGTAATCGGTGGTCTTGTAAAGAAACTCGGCCGATTCTGAAAGCACCACGAAGCCGTGCGCGAAGCCCGGCGGTATCCACAACTGCTTCTTGTTGTCGCCCGACAGCACTTGCCCGACCCAGCGCCCGAAAAAGGGGGACTGGCGCCGGATGTCCACCGCGACGTCGAATACATCGCCGGCCACCACCCGCACCAACTTGCCCTGTGGCTGGCGTATCTGGTAATGCAAGCCGCGCAGGACATTGCGTGCCGATTTCGAATGGTTGTCCTGCACGAAATCCCCGGAAAGGCGCGAGGCCTGGCGAAACGCCCGCAGATTGAAGCTTTCGAAGAAAAACCCGCGCTCATCACCAAAGACCTTGGGCTCGATCAACAGTACGTCGGGAATGGCAGTTGGCGTGATCAGCATCACATGCCCCTGCCTTCGCGCAGCAGGCCCAGCAGGTACTGACCATAGCCGGATTTGGCCAGGGGTCGGGCCAGTCGTTCCAGCGCGGCATCATCCACCCAGCCGTTGCGCCAGGCGATCTCTTCCGGGGAGGCCACTTTCAGGCCCTGGCGCCGCTCGATGGTCTGGATGAACTGGCTGGCATCGAGCATCGATTCGTGGGTGCCGGTATCGAGCCAGGCGAACCCGCGGCTCATGGTTTCGACATCCAGAGTGCCGCGCTCCAGATACAGGCGATTCAGATCGGTGATTTCCAGTTCACCGCGCGCTGAAGGCTTGATCGTCCTGGCCAGTTGCACCACATCGCGATCGTAGAAATACAGGCCGGTCACCGCGAAGCGCGACTTTGGCTGCGCAGGCTTTTCCTCCAGGCTCACCGCGCGGCCGGCACGATCGAATTCAACCACCCCGTAGCGTTCCGGGTCCTGCACCGCGTAGGCGAACACCGTAGCGCCGGAGGTGCGCTGATCGGCGCGTTGCAACAAATGCACCAGATCATGACCATAAAAGATGTTGTCGCCCAAGACCAGCGCCGAACAGGCATCGCCGATGAACGCTTCGCCGATCAGGAAGGCCTGGGCCAGACCGTCAGGCGAGGGTTGTACCGCATAGGTGAATTGCACACCCCATTGCCTGCCGTCGCCCAGCAGCTGCTCGAAACGCGGCGTGTCCTGCGGCGTGGAAATGATCAGGATCTCGCGAATGCCCGCCAGCAACAGGGTCGAGAGCGGGTAATAAATCATCGGCTTGTCGAAGATCGGCAGCAATTGCTTGGAGACCGCCTGGGTGGCCGGATAAAGCCGTGTGCCGGAACCCCCGGCCAGGATGATGCCGCGGCGTTTGGATGTGATCATTTTTGGCTGGGCCTAAACATGTCGATGGGTTGCTGCAGAAAAATGCGCGCCGCGTGCTCCGGTGAAACTGCGGCACGGCCCGCACCGAGCTGACCGGCGGGCACTGACAAACGCTGAACAAGTCCCTGGAATGCGGGCTATCAAAGGAATTTCCTCTTCGATTCGAACGGTTCCAAAAGCGGCGTTCTCGCCCGCCGACGCATTCGATGTTTTCCTAAGCATATATCTCATCGACCATGCGATCGACCCCAACCTGCCAATCGGGCAAATGAAAGCCGAAGGCGGCACGTACCCGGCTTGTATCGAGGCGCGAATTCAGCGGCCGCTGCGCGGCCGTCGAGTAGGCGCTGGTCGGAATTGGCGCCACCTCGTCCGGCCCCGCCTTGAGCACCTGTCCACGCAGGCGTGCGCGCGCCAGCACATGGCGCGCGTAGCCATGCCAACTGGTCGCACCGCCAGCCACCAGGTGATACAGGCCGGCAAGATGCGGTGCCGTGGTCACGGCACGAATCGCATGCGCGCTGCAGTCCGCCAGCAACTCGGCCGAGGTGGGCGCGCCGACCTGGTCGGCGATGACCGTCAGCGTGTCGCGCTCGCGCGCCAGGCGCAGCATGGTCTTGGCGAAGTTGCCGCCGCGCGCCGCATACACCCAACTGGTGCGAAAAATCAGGTGGCGCGCCGTGCTGGCGACCGCCACCTCGCCTTCAAGCTTGGTGCGGCCATAGATCGACAGCGGCGCCGGCGCGTCGCTCTCTTTCCAGGGTGTGCTACCGCTGCCATCAAACACGTAATCGGTCGAGTAGTGCAAGAGCCATGCGCCGAGCGCCGTGGCTTCGCGCGCCAGCACCGCCGGCGCCAGCGCATTGAGGGTGCGCGCCAATTCGGGCTCGGCCTCGGCACGGTCGACCGCTGTATGCGCTGCGGCGTTGACGATCACGTCCGGCCGCACCGCGCGCACGGTTCGCGCAATGCCGTCAAGGTCGGTGAAGCTGCCGCACAGGTCGGTACTGTCGAAATCGAGCGCCACCAGTTCACCCAGCGGCCCTAAGCTGCGCTGCAATTCCCAGCCGACCTGCCCGCCCTTGCCGAACAACAATATCTTCACCGCGCCGCTCCTGCGCCACCGTATTGGCGGTCGATCCAGTCGCGGTAACTGCCGCTTTGCACATCGGCCACCCAGGCCTGATTCGCCAGATACCAGGCGACCGTCTTGCGGATGCCGCTGTCGAAGGTCTCGGCGGGGCGCCATCCCAGTTCGCGCTCGATCTTGCCGGCATCGATGGCATAGCGCCGGTCGTGACCCGGCCGATCCTTCACATAGGTGATCTGACCCTTGTAGGGCCTGGCATCGGCCCGCGGCCGTAAATCGTCCAGCAGCGCGCAAACGGTATGCACGATCTCGAGATTGGGCTTCTCGTTCCAGCCGCCGATGTTGTAGGTTTCACCCAGGCGCCCACCATGAAGCACGCGCCTGATTGCGCTGCAATGGTCCTTCACATACAGCCAGTCGCGAATCTGCATGCCGTCGCCATACACCGGCAGCGGTTTGCCGGCGAGCGCGTTGACGATCATCAGCGGAATCAGCTTTTCAGGAAAGTGATAGGGGCCATAGTTATTCGAGCAGTTGGTGGTGACCACCGGCAGGCCGTAGGTATGGTGATAGGCACGCACCAGATGATCAGACGCCGCTTTCGACGCCGAGTACGGGCTGTTGGGCTCGTAGCGATGGGTTTCGCTGAACGCCGGGTCGCCGGCCCCGAGGGAGCCATAGACCTCGTCGGTGGAGACATGCAGCAGGCGGAACGCGCCCTTCGCGTCAGAGCCAAGCCCGCCCCACCAGGCGCGCACCGCCTCCAGCAACTGGAAGGTGCCGACGATATTGGTCTGGATGAATTCGCCGGGGCCGTGTATCGAACGGTCCACATGCGATTCCGCCGCGAAATTGAGCAGCGCGCGCGGCTGATGTTGCGCCAACAGCCCGGCCACCAGTTGCGTATCGCCGATATCGCCGCGCACGAACACGTGGCGCGCATCGCCCGCCAGGCTGGCCAGGTTGGCCGCATTACCGGCGTAGGTGAGCTTGTCCAGATTGACGATCGCCTCGTCGGACTGCGCCAGCCAGTCGAGCACGAAGTTGCTGCCGATGAATCCGGCACCGCCGGTAACCAAGATTGTCATTACATTCCTTGCGAACCAACGAGAGGCCGAATTATGTTCGAACCGCCGCAGCGGCAAACGCATGCCTGCCAGCGCGACGAGAACAATGTCACTGTTTAACCAAAATTCAACAGCGGATCGGGCTGCCCGAGCCTCGCAAGCGCCCCACCTTCAACCGCCACATGCCAGGCGCGGACAAGCCACAGGCCCGCTGCGCATCCCTCGGCCGCATGCACACGCAGCGCCGGTCCGATCGGGCGAGGCAAGCGCGGCCAACCCGTCACGCGCGCCCGTAGTGATCGGCAATCCGCACGATATCGTCCTCGCCAAGATAGGTGCCGGACTGCACCTCGATCATCTCCAGCGCAATCTTGCCCGGGTTCACCAGCCGATGCACTGTGCCCAGCGGAATATAGGTCGACTGGTTCTCCGCCACCAGGAACACCTCCTCGCCGCGCGTCACCTCCGCCGTGCCCTGCACCACGATCCAGTGCTCGGCCCGGTGATGGTGCTTTTGCAGCGACAGCGAGGCGCCCGGGTTGACGACGATGCGCTTGACCTGAAAGCGCTCGCCGTTGTCGACCGAATCGTAGGAACCCCACGGGCGATACACCTTGCGATGCGATTCGGCCAGGGTGTGCCCGCCGGCCTTGACCTTGGCCACCAGTTGCTTCACCTCCTGCGCGCGGTCCAGCGGCGCGACCATGATCACGTCCGGCGTTTCGATCACCACCATGTCGCGCATGCCCACGCAGGCCACCATGCGCCCCTGCGACAGCACCAGATTGTTGTGCGCGTCGTGCAGCACCACCTCGCCGCGGGTGGCGTTGCCGGCGTTGTCCTTGGGCAGGATTTGCCACAGCGCGTCCCAGGCGCCGATATCCGACCAGCCTGCGGCCAGTGGCACCACCTGGGCGGCCATGCCCAGGCTTGCATCGCCAACCAGTTTTTCCATCACCGCATAGTCGATCGAATCCGCCGGGCACGCAGCGAATGCCTCGACGCCCACGCGCCTGAAATCGGCATCCTGCGCGCCTTCGGCATAGGCTTTGGTGCAGGCCGCCAGCATGTCCGGACGCAGGCTGCCGATGGCCGCCAGCCAGACCGACGGCTTGAGGGCGAACAGCCCGCTATTCCACCAGTATTCGCCGCTTTCCACGTATTTTTGCGCCGTGGCCAGATCGGGCTTTTCGACAAACCCGGCCAATGCATGCCCCCCCGCCGCACCGCTCAACGCAGCACCGCGCCGAATGTAGCCGTAGCCGGTTTCCGGCTTGTCCGGCACGATGCCGAAGGTCACCACCGCGCCCGCTTGGGCCAAAGCGGCGGCCTGCCCGACGGCCGCCAGAAATGCCGGTTTGTCGGTGATCACATGATCGGCCGGCATCACCAGCATGACCGCATCCTGACCGGCCGCTTCAAGGTGCAGAGCGGCCAGCGTCAGCGCAGGGGCCGTGTTGCGCCCTGCTGGCTCGAGGATCAGGGCTTCTGCCTGCACGCCCATGCTGCGCATCTGCTCGGCGATCAGGAAGCGATGCGCCTCGTTGCATACCACCAGCGGCCGGGCGCCGAGCGTAAGCCCAGGTGCGTCCGCAAGCCGCCGCACGGTGGCCTGGAACAGCGAGTCTTCCTCGACAAACGCGATCATCTGCGTGGGAAAATGCTCGCGCGACAGCGGCCACAGGCGCGTGCCGGAACCGCCGGAGAGAATTACGGGTTGGATTTTCATGTTCTGCAAGTTTGAGGTGAGCTGGGTCGGCGACAAAAAAGCTGTTGATCGTTTCAAAAAGGCCTTGCCCGTGCCAAGACCCGACCCGGCGAATGATTATCGCATCGAGCACGTGCATGCTAGGTTTGCGCGGGCCCCTTGGCTATCGCCAAAAACACCGGAATCTTGAGTCGATGCAGCTTCAAAAAATACGCCAGGCAGGTTAAAGGCTTGTGAATCGGCGCATCAAGTCGATGCACGCTCTGCCCAAGACGATACCCTGGGCGCGGCGCAATGGCAGTGCGAAGCATACTTAATCTTATTTCTAACTTTAAATATAAATCATAAATATTTGTTTTTAATAACTAATAAATATTCAAATAGTATTGGTATCAGGCCGCGCCTGCTGCCAACAACAACCGCACTCGACCGTTAGCTTGAAAGGGCCACTTAAATTTGCTGAAAATCACAGATTTGTCACGACACACCAGTTAACATTTGGTCCCGCTCTTGCTTGGGTTGCAGGCCGTCCGCTTGATTCACTTCGCAGCACGTCCTGCGTAACCCCCGCCTCCCTTGCCAAGCACCACGATTTTGCGCCCTGCAGTTGCCGCCCCGCCGCCACCGGCGGGCGACGCGCGCGCGTACCTGGCGCGCGGGCGGACGCTGGTGGACGAGTGCAAGCTTGGCAGCGCCTTCGAAGCCTTCGATCGGGCGCTAGAACTCGACCCGCACTTAGCCGACGCGCGTTTCATGCGCGCGCAACTGCTCGAAAACCGCGACGTCGCCGCGGCTGTGGTCGAGTATGATGCCCTCATCGAAGGCGACCCGGAAAGCGTCGAGCCACGCTTGCGCCGTGCCCTGCAGCGGCGACTACTGGGCGACAGCATCGGTGCCCTGGCCGACTACCAGATGATCGAGCGCCTGTGCAGGTCGGCCAGCGTCGACCCTCAGTTGCGTCGCAACCTGGCGCGCGACCGGGCCGCCTTGTTCGAGGAAATGGGCTTTCTGCATGGCGCAAACGCCGAGTATGAAAGCCTGGTGCAGCAAACAGGCTCAGCGCGCAGCCAGCTGCGCCAAGCCGAAGACCGCATCAACCTGGTGCGCAACGCCAGTCGCCTGCACTGGAAGGCGGGCCGCTTCGAGAATGCCGCGCAGGGGTTTTCCGCCCTGGTGAGCGAAGCCGCGCGCAGCGGTGGGCGCATCGACCCGCAACACATTTTGTGGCGCCACCTGGCGTTGGCCCGCGTCGACCCGCAGCGCGCCGCCGCCAAGCTGGCCACCGCCTGCCCGGCACCGGCACACAACTTCGCCCTGCGCGTTTCACGCACCGGTACCAGCCCTGCCTGGGAACCCATGGGTCCGCCCTGCCCCACAGCCAAATGGCCGGAGCCGGTGCTCGAATTGTTTTGTGGCCGCCTGGAGCCCGACGCCTACCTGGCCATGGCGGCCCCGGCGCTCGAGATTTCGGACCGCTGGTGCCCGCCGGCGGCCTCTGCGCGACTGAGTTCGAGCGAACTGCGGCCGCCGGCGCAGCATCTTTGGCGCGCCGAGGTCGAGTTCTACCTCGCACAGTGGTTTCTGCTGCGCGGCGCCGCGGGGGCCGCGCAATGGCATCTCGGCTCCGCCGCTGCCGATAGCCGCGCGCGCACCTTCGAGTGCTATGCCGCGGGCGCCGAACTGGCGCGCCTGGCTACCGCCTGATCCCGGCCGGACGACCGCGCCGCCGCTACGCCGCTCGCGCCTTGGGCCAGCACACAGCAGCGCCGCGAACAGAGACCGGGCTCGACCGCAAGTCGCAATTCATGTGACGAATGTCACATTTAGGCGAAAGTCGTCATGCCAACGCCATATGCCTTCGGCATACTGCAAGATCGATCCCATAGCTCACAGCACGCCATCCCGGCGCGCAAGATCTCAAAGCCCATGCGCAATACAGTCCTCGCGCTCGCAGTCGCCCTTACGGGCGGCATTTGCATGCTCGACTACGCCAGCGGCCCCCGCTCTGAAACATGGTTGCTCTACCTGGCCCCCATAGGCTTGGCCAGCTTTGTGCTCGGTGCGCGTTACGGCTATGTCCTGATTTTGCTGGCCGGCGTGTTGCAGTTTCTGACAAGCGGTTTGCCCGGCGTCGCTTACCCCTCGTTCGCCACCTTCGTCGGCGAGCACGGCGCAGCAGCCTCGGTTTACGTGGTGTGCGTTTATGTGGCCGGCGTGATGCGGGCGCTGCGCCGCCAGATGGGCGCCGGCGGCCCGCTGGACGCTCTCACGCGCCCCAAATAGGGCTGCGCCGCACGCCGCGATAGCGCTACCGCCGCTTGCGATAGCACCGCACCGCCGCCCCCGGTGGTGCCGCACCTTTCCTGTCAGACCCGCCTGAGCGAAGCGCGGTAATCCTCGAAAGTCGCGGCGATGCCCTCGCGCAGTCCGATGCGCGCCGACCAGCCCAGCGCCTGCAGGCGCGACACATCGAGCAGCTTCCTCGGAGTGCCGTCGGGCTTGCTGGCATCGAACACGATGCGGCCCGCAAAGCCACCTACTTGCATGATCGTCTCGGCCAGTTCGCGAATGGTGACATCAGTGCCGGTGCCGACGTTGAACATGCCATCGACGATCTCTTCATGCTCCATCAGGAATACGCAGGCATCGGCCATGTCGTCCACATGCAGGAATTCGCGCATGGGCTTGCCAGAGCCCCAGACCACCAGTTCGGCATCGCCACGCTGCGTGGCCTCGTGCACCTTGCGGATCAGCGCCGGCAACACGTGGCTGCCCGCCAGGTCGTAATTGTCGTTGGGCCCGTAAAGATTGGTGGGCATCACGCTTACATAGCGCCGCCCGTACTGGCGGTTGAATGATTCCGCCAGCTTGATACCGGCGATCTTGGCGATCGCATAGGGCTCATTGGTGGGTTCCAGCGGGCCGGTGAGGAGATATTCCTCCTTCATCGGTTGCGGGCAGTCGCGCGGGTAGATGCACGAAGAGCCGAGGAACAACAGGCGCTCGACCCCGGCCATGTGGGCCGCCTGCACCACGTTGGCCTCGATTTGCATATTCTCGTAAATGAAATCGGCGCGGCGCGTGTTGTTGGCATGGATGCCGCCCACCAGCGCGGCGGCCATGAACAGGTAGGCGGGCCGCTCGGCATGCATGAAGGCGCGTACCGCGGCCTGGTCGAGCAGGTCCAGTTCTTGGCGCGTGCGGGTGACGACATTGCTGTATCCGCGCGCGGCCAGATTGCGCACGATCGCCGAACCGACCATGCCGCGGTGCCCGGCCACATAGATCTTGGCGTGACGGTCCATGGGCCTACTCGTGGTAATCGTAGGCCGCGAAGCCGTGCTTCTTGACCAGTTCGTCGCGCTCTGCGCTTTTCAGATCCTCGCGCACCATTTCCGCCACCAGGTCGGCGAACGGCGTTGGGGCCACCCAGCCCAGCTTGTTTTTCGCCTTGGTGGGGGCGCCCAGCAGGGTTTCCACTTCGGTGGGCCTGAAGTAGCGCGGGTCGACCTTGACAATGGCCTTGCCGTGCGCATCGGTGCCGGTCTCGGCAACGCCCTGCCCGGCCCAGCTGATCTGCATGCCGAGTTCCTTGGCCGCTGCATCGACAAACTGGCGCACGCTGTATTGCACGCCGGTGGCGATGACGAAATCTTCGGGCTTGTCCTGCTGCAGCATCAGCCACTGCGCTTCCACATAATCCTTGGCATGGCCCCAGTCGCGCAGCGAATCGAGGTTGCCCAGGTACAGGCAGTCCTGCAGGTTGAGCTTGATGCGGGCGAGCGCGCGGGTGATCTTGCGGGTGACGAAGGTTTCGCCGCGCAGCGGGCTTTCATGATTGAACAGGATGCCGTTGCAGGCATAGATGCCGTAGGCCTCGCGGTAATTCACCGTGATCCAGTAGCCATACATCTTGGCCACCGCATAGGGGCTGCGCGGATAAAAGGGTGTGGTTTCTTTTTGCGGCACCTCCTGCACCATGCCGTAGAGCTCGGAGGTACTGGCCTGGTAGAAGCGGGTTTTCTTCTCCAGCCCGAGAATGCGGATCGCTTCCAGAATGCGCAGCGTGCCGATACCGTCGGCATTGGCGGTGTATTCGGGGGTTTCGAAACTCACCGCCACATGGCTCATCGCCGCCAGGTTGTAGATCTCGTCAGGCTGCACCTGCTGGATGATGCGGATCAGGTTGGTGGAGTCGGTGAGATCGCCATAGTGCAGCACGAAATTGCGGTGGCTTACGTGCGGATCCTGGTACAGATGGTCGACTCGATCGGGGTTGAAGAGCGAGGCGCGGCGCTTGATGCCGTGCACCACATAGCCCTTGCCCAGCAGGAGTTCGGCCAGATAGGCGCCGTCTTGCCCGGTGATGCCGGTGACAAGGGCGACACGGCCGGCGGTGGATTGCGTCATTCAGGTGCTTTCGTGCTTTGGAAGAGCGGCGATTCTAGCCTGTGCATATGACATCCGATAGGGCGCAAAGGAGCCCCTTTGCGCGGCCAAATCACCCGATGCCGGGCATTCACGCGTTTGACAGGCGCTTGCGGGCGCATTTCTTGCTTAGCCCTGTGACAAGTGACGATTGGGCGCCCCGCGCCGAGGTTGCATGGTGAAGCAGCAGCTCGTTAGTGCGAACGGGCTATTGCGCCGCAGCACCGGACACCCATAATACTCGTGCAAATTTTTGTTTCGCGCTTTGTTTCGCGGCAGGCTGGGCAGAAATGAGCAGGCATCATGCGCAAGCACCGATTTTTTGAATGGAGAACCAACGTGATCAAGTCACTAACAAAATGGATTGCCGCCCTGGCGCTGACCCTGCCATTGGCAGCCAACGCCAGCATCCTGCAGTTCGATGCCACGCTCAACGCCGCAAGCGAAGTGAACGTGCCACAGAACTTCACGTTCAATGGGCTGGCCTCCGCCACGGCCAGCCTGTTTTACAACACGATCGCCAACACCTACAACCTGCAGCTCACAGCGAGCAACCTGTCCGGCACGATCACCGGGGCGCATATTCACGGCCAGGCGAGCACCAGCCAAAACGCCGGGGTTCTGGTCGGCCTTAACTCTTCGCCATTTGTGTTTCTACAAAGCGGTGGCAGCCTGTTGCTGATCGGCAACAATATCGCCGCTCCTGTGGGATTGATCGGTGCGGCCAACAGCAACCCCGCCGCCTCCTTCCTTTCCATCCTTCAGGCAGACCGCGCCTACATCAACATCCACACCGGCACCAACCCCGGCGGTGAAATTCGCGGCCAGTTGTTCCAGGTGGCCGTGGTTCCGGAACTCGAGGTGTACGCCATGCTGCTGGCAGGCCTGGGGCTGATCGGCTTCATCGCGCGGCGACGCCTGCGCGGCTAGCGTGATTGGTTGGCAGACAAAAGCCCCGCGCGACGGGGCTTTTTTCATGGGTGCAGCGGGCTGCGTGAGCATTTTGGCGTTGTCTCCCGATACCCTGACAGCGCTGGCCGTCCGGCTGCCGTATTCGATGTGAATCATGCTGACGCCACGAATTCGCAAGCATACAGACTGCGTTGGCAACGACGCACATCTGCAAACCGGGCCTCGCCATACACAAGTTTGACGGGCCGGGAATCTTGAGTTGCCATGGCCGTGGAAGGCTCGCCTGCCGCGGGCATGGGTGCGCAGCCTTTCGGGGCGGCAACCATTCTGACCGCGGGGCAACACTCACACGTGCCTGCCCAGGCTCATGCGCTGATGCAGGATCCGCACCACCCCGATAACTTCTGCACCGCCTCGATAGACGATGATGTGCGAACCCACCACATAGGCCAGGTGGGTAGCCGGCAAGTCGCTGCGGCGATGACCCACTTGCGGATTGCGGGATATCGACTGCAGCGCTTCGTCGATCTTGTCACGGTAGGCCAGGAGCTGGACCTGGCCCCATTTTTCACCGGTGTAACGCAATATGTCGATGAAGTCCTGCCGCGCTTTCGGCGAAAGTTGAAGCGTCAGCGGCTCACGGAAGGACATCCGGATCCATCGGCGCGGGAGTATGCATCGCAGCCACCGCGTCTTGCGTGATTTTTGACAAGGCGTCAGCGGTGTAGGGGGCGCCGTCGCCCCGGCTGAGTTGCGCGTCACCTTGCGCTATGGCCGCATGCCAGGCTGCGGCGCGCACCTCCTCAGCCTGCATCCGGCGAACGGCGTCGCGGATGACTTCGGTGGCGTTACCGTAAAGCCCGCTTGAGACCTGGCTCTTGATGAAGCCTTCCATTTCAGGCGAGAGATTGATATGCATGCTCATGATGGAACCTTGCGCCAGATAATGTCCACATTATATCCATGACATGGATATCGATGAAGTTATTGACCCACTTGCCTTGGGGGTCGGGTGCTGGATGGTTTCGCGGGCTTGAGCGTTGACATCGCGACAGTGTGGCCTAGCAGCCTGTCGGACTTAGGGCGTCGAGAGCGAAAATTGGCCCCAGCGAGGACAGTTTTTGCGGG
>JBEIFV010000178.1:0-11886 GCA_040382235.1 Burkholderiales bacterium | reverse complement strand
GCCTGGCGCAGGCCGCGGCAGACGCGATGGAACGCAATGCGGAGCTGACCGCCCGTGCGCAGCGCCTGGGCGAGGCCAACCTGACCGATCTGCTGGCGGCGCAGCGGCTGGCGATCGAGGCGCGGCTGGCGGCCAGTGTGGTGCGCCTGGAGGCGGCCGAAGCGCGCTACCGCCTGCTGCTCGATGCGCATGAATTGTGGGACCTGGACGAGCCTTGAGGCTTGAACAAGACATCTGGCCGATCCAGTTGTTCCATGCGGCGCTGCTGCAGAGCGCTCGCGGCAGGTGCCGATTCGTGTGGTCGAAGCCGCCGGCCCACGGTGCGGCGGGCGCGCCTCAGTCGGCCAGAGCCGGGGCCCGCGCTGCGAGCGCGCGCTCCGCTGTCGTCGCGCGCAGCTGTACAGGACGCTGCGCGGGAAACCGGTGCATGATGACCTCGGCCTCGTGGGCGGCGGGCGCGGCGCATTGCGGCGTGGTACCGCTGGCTGCGAGTGCCTTCAAATTTTCAGCGTCGAGAATGCGGATGTCCTTGCCTTGCACCTCGATGATCGCATCGCGCTGGAAGTTGGAAAACGTGCGACTCACGGTTTCAAGCTTCAGGCCGAGGAAGCTGCCGATCTCGGCGCGCGTCATGCGCAGCACCAGTTGCGTTTCGGAGTAACCGCGCGCGTGCAGGCGGGCGGCCAGGTCGCGCAGAAAGGTCGCCACGCGCTCCTCGGCACGCATGCTGCCCAGCACCAGCATGGCACGATGAGTGCGCCCGAGTTCGCTGCTCATCAGGCGGCGCAGATGCTGTGCCAGGGTGGGAATCTCGCGACTCAGTTCCTGCAGCTGGGCGAACGGAAACCGGCAAACCTCGCTGTCTTCGAGCGCGATCACATCGCTGGTGTGGCGCCCGGTTGCAATGGCGTCGAGCCCGAGCAGTTCGCCCGGCAGGTGAAAGCCGATGATCTGCTCGCGCCCCTCCTGATCGGCGATCGCGCTTTTGAGCGAGCCGCAGCGTAGCGCCGACAAGGATTGCAAATCGGTGCCTGCGCGGCAGAGGTAGGCGCCGCGACGCACGCGGTGGCGCGGCGTGATCAGGCCTTCCAGGCGCGCCAGTTCGCGCGCGTTGAGCCCGGCGGGAATGCAGTCCGGTCGCAAGTTGCAGGCTGCACACGCGCTGCGGGAAGTCGAAACCCATGAATCGACCATTGGTTGAACACTGCCCATGACGCACTTCCTTCCGTTCGGGTTGCGTGCAAGCACCGGGTCCGCTTGAGCGGGTCATCGGCGCGACCGCTCTGCTCGCCGATCCCCGCGCAGGCGCGGTGTGTTCTTTGCGGGCAGTGCGACGCTGGCAAGCCAGACCTGGTTTGCGATGCGGACCAGCGCCCAAAGCGTGCGCCGCTCAGTACCGGCGTCGAACCACCCTCGGCACCAAGGATGGGGCTTGTGCAGCGAAACCAAAATACCGTGGTGTGGGGTATTTCACTACCGGGAATCCGGTATTCCGCAGTGGCAATGTGCGCCGCAGGCTACGGCGGGCCAGATGTGCTGTTGCAGTTGCAGAGATTGCTGGGAAAACGCTGAATAAGTCCCTGGAATGCGGACTTGCGAACGGAAGCTCGTTTCAATTCAACTGTTTGCAGAAGCAACTTTCTCAACCTACGGACTTGCTCAGTGTTTCCCTAGACCTGGCCTCACAGCAGATCGGTGAAGCGCTGCATATCGCCACCAGCACGGTCGATGTGCACCGGCGCAACATCATGCGCAAGCTCGACCTGCACAACGTCGCCGAGTTGACCAAGTACGCGGTGCGCATCGGGCTGACCGGCGCTTAAGCGCTGATCGCCTGCGCGGCGGGCCGGTCGCACTTCGGCTGTAGGCGAGTGCGCCAGTCTGACCAACTGCTCCCGCTACGCGCCGGCCAGATCAAACGCAATTGCAACCCGCGGCGCCGTCTGCGAAATCAATCCGATGCTTCCTTGATCCGGCGGCATGCGACTGGCTTCCAGCATGGGCCTGTGGCCAGCCAACGCGCCAATGGTCGTGCACTGGGGATCACTGCCCGCTTCAGGCCGCCACCCCTTTGTCCTTCGATTCACCATATGGCGGTGAATAAATGACCAACACACGGACCGGTTCCTCGCTGATGCGCGTGAAGACATGCACCATGTCGGCAGGAAAAAAGCAGGTATCGCCGGGACCCAGTTCGCGCACCTGGCCGTCGATCTCGGCGCGCGCGCGACCGGAAAGCATGTAGCAGACCTGTTCTATGCCGGGATGCCGATGCGCCAACGCGCCGCCGCCAGGGCCGCCGAGCGGCCCGCCGACGCTGCCCAGTACCACCTCGACATGCTTGGCGCCAACCGTTTCCGGGCCGATCAGGCGGCGGTTGACGGTCTCGTCATGATTGGCCGGGCTGTAGGGTGTGACTTCCGATTCGCTGATGAAGTAGCGTCTGTTCGACATGGTGTTCTCCTCTGTGCTGTAGGGCCAAATCGCATACGCGGCATGACCGGTTTGCGTGGCCGCAGCTTACACCCTGGACGCAGTGTCTTTAAACCCGCGCTGCGCAAGGATTGGCGAAGCAGGTGCGCGACCCGGTGCGGTGTCTGCTCTACTTGCGCTGCGCGGGCCGTTGCCCGCTTGAAGCGATCGGCACATGATCGAGATCGGGCCGGTGCTGCGGATCGACATGGGTCATGAGGTTGAGCACCCGGTGCCGCTGCATGACGCGCTTGCGCGCGGCAACAGCGATATCGTGGCCAGCCTCCACGCTGATGTCGGCATCGACCTCGATATGCGCGTCAACCACGATCATGTCGCCCATCTTGCGGGTGCGCAAGTCGTGCGCGCCGCGCACCCCCGGTGTTTCGGCAAGGGTACGGGCGATCGCCTGTACTTCGGCATCGTCGACCGCGCGATCCATCAGGTCATGCAGCGCGTCCCAGGCGAAGCTCCAGCCCATGCGGCCGACCATGAAGCCCACGATCAGCGCCGCGATCGGATCGAGCAACGGATAACCCATGAGACTGCCGGCAATGCCGAGGCTTACGACCAGGGACGAGGCGGCGTCCGAACGGGCATGCCATGCGTTGGCCACCAGCATGCTCGATTTCACGCGTTTGGCCACGCGCAGCATGTAACGGAACAGGGTTTCCTTGACAACGAGCGAGCCAAGCGCGACCCACAGCGCGGCGGCGTGCACCGGTTCCAGGCGGGCCGGTGTTTCCAGCTTGACCGCGGCCGACCACAACATGCCGAAGCCGACCCCCAGCAGCAACAGGCCCAGCGCCAGCGAGGCGGCGGTTTCGAAGCGCTGGTGACCGTAGGGGTGATCGGCATCGGCGTCTTTGTGGCTGTGGTGGCTGGCGAACAGCACCACGAAATCGGACACCAGGTCGGCCAGCGAGTGGACGCCGTCGGCGATCAGGCTTTGCGATCGGGTCAGCATGCCTGCCGCGATCTGCGTGATGCTAAGGAGAAGGTTGACGACAACGCTGGTCCAGGTGCTGCGCCTGGCCGCGATTGCACGCTGCGCCAGTTCATCGGGACTGGCCTCATCGTCATCTGCAATTTCGGTGAACTTCATCGAATAGACCTGTGCATTGAATGGCTTGGGCGCCGGGCGGAATCGACTGTCTGGGCGATGATGCTCGTTCGTCCGGCAAGCATGTTGTGATGGATCAATGCCCGCATCCGTTCTGTCAGGGCCAAAAAAAGCCCCGCTCGCTGGCGGGGCTTGGCCTGCTGCCTGGGCGAAACCAATCAGGACGTGACTTTGTCGGCCTGATCGGAAAAGTCCTTGATCTGGTCGAAGTTCATGTATTTGTAGATCTTCGAGCCGTCCTTGTTGATCACGCCCATGTCGGCCATGTATTCCTCCCTGGTCGGGATGCGGCCCAGCTTGGAGCAGATCGCCGCCAGTTCGGCCGAACCCAGATAGACGTCGGCGTTCTTGCCCAGGCGGTTGGGGAAGTTGCGGGTCGAGGTGGAGAACACGGTCGCACCTTCCTTGACTTGCGCCTGGTTGCCCATGCACAGGCTGCAGCCCGGCATTTCCATGCGTGCGCCGGCTGAGCCCAGCACGCCGTAGTGGCCTTCCTCGGTGAGCTGCTTCTGGTCCATCTTGGTCGGCGGCGCCACCCATAGCTTGACCGGGATGTCGCGCTTGTTCTCCAGCAGCTTGGAAGCAGCGCGGAAGTGGCCGATGTTGGTCATGCAGGAGCCGATGAACACTTCGTCGATCCTGGCGCCGGCCACATCCGACAGCGTTTTCACGTCATCCGGGTCGTTCGGGCAGGCGACGATCGGCTCGGTGATCTCGTTCATGTCGATCTCGATGATCTCCGCATACTCGGCATCCGCATCCGGCGCCAGCAGTTGCGGATTGGCGATCCAGGCTTCCATCGCGGCGATGCGCCGCTTGATGGTGCGCACGTCCGAATAGCCGGTCGCGATCATCCACTTCAGCATGGTGATGTTGCTGGTGATGTATTCGATGATCGGCTCCTTATCCAGGCGCACCGTGCAGCCGCCGGCGGAGCGCTCGGCGGTGGCGTCGGCCAGTTCGAAGGCTTGCTCGCATTTGAGCTTGGGCAGGCCTTCGATCTCGACCACGCGGCCCGAGAACACATTTTTCTTGCCCTTTTTCTCCACCGTCAGGAGGCCGCGCTTGATCGCCGCCAGCGGAATCGCGTTGACCAGGTCACGCAAGGTGACGCCGGGCTGCATGCTGCCCTTGAAGCGCACCAGAACGGACTCCGGCATGTCCAGCGGCATCACGCCGGTGGCGGCGGCGAACGCCACCAGGCCGGAGCCCGCCGGGAAGGAAATGCCGATCGGGAAGCGGGTGTGCGAGTCGCCGCCGGTGCCCACCGTGTCGGGCAGCAGCATGCGGTTCAACCAGGAATGGATGATGCCGTCGCCTACGCGCAGCGAAATGCCGCCGCGGTTGGACATGAATTCGGGCAGTTCATGGTGGGTCTTGATGTCGACCGGCTTCGGATAGGGCGCCGTGTGGCAGAAGGACTGCATCACCAGGTCGGCCGAGAAGCCCAGGCAGGCCAGGTCTTTCAATTCGTCGCGGGTCATCGGGCCGGTGGTGTCCTGCGAGCCCACCGAGGCCATGCGTGGCTCGCAATAGGTGCCGGGGCGCATGCCGCGGCCTTCGGGTAGCCCGCAGGCGCGGCCGACGATTTTTTGCGCCAGCGTGAAGCCCCGGCCTGTGTCCGGCGGCACTTGCGGCAGGCGGAACAGGGTCGAAGGCGGCAGGCCCAATGCCTCGCGTGCCTTGGCGGTAAGCCCGCGACCAACGATCAGCGGAATGCGGCCGCCCGCGCGCACCTCGTCGAAAATCACGTCGGAGCGCAGCGAGAACTCGGCGACCACCTGGCCATTCTTGAGTGCTTTCCCTTCGTAGGGGCGCAGCTCGATGGTGTCGCCCATGTCCATTTTCGAGACGTCGAGCTCGATCGGCAGGGCGCCGGCATCTTCCATGGTGTTGAAGAAGATCGGCGCGATCTTGCTGCCCAGGCAAACGCCGCCGAAGCGCTTGTTGGGCACGAAGGGAATGTCTTCACCGGTCCACCACAGCACGCTGTTGGTGGCCGACTTGCGTGACGAACCGGTGCCGACCACGTCGCCCACGTAGGCCACCAGGTTGCCCTTGGCGCGCAGGTCCTGCATGAACTTGACCGGGCCGCGCTTGCCTTCGTCTTCCGGAGTGATGCCGGGGCGCGGGTTCTTGAGCATGGCCAGCGCGTGCAGCGGAATGTCGGGGCGGCTCCAGGCGTCCGGCGCAGGCGAAAGGTCGTCGGTGTTGGTCTCGCCGGTGACCTTGAGCACCGTGATGGTCAGGCTCTTGGGCACCTCGGGGCGGCTGGTGAACCATTCGGCCTCGGCCCAGCTCTTGATCACGCCCTTGGCATGGGCATTGCCACGGTCGGCTTTTTCCTTGACGTCGTGGAATGCGTCGAACATCAGCAGGGTTTTCTTCAGGGCTTCGGCCGCGATGCCGCCAACGCTTGAGTCGTCGAGCAGTTCGATCAGCGGATGAATGTTGTAGCCGCCCAGCATGGTGCCCAGCAGTTCGGTGGCTTTCTCGCGCGAAATCAGCGCGCACTTCTCGCTGCCATGCGCCACCGCGGCCAGGTACGAGGCCTTGACCTTGGCGGCATCGTCGACCCCGGCCGGCACGCGCCAGGTGATGAGTTCGACCAGGGTTTTTTCTTCGCCGGCCGGCGGTGCCTTGAGGAGTTCGATGACTTCGGCGGTCTGCTGCGCCGACAGCGGCAGCGGCGGGATGCCCAGCGCTGCGCGCTCGGCTATGTGTTGACGGTAAGCGACTAGCATGTGGTGCTCCTTGACGATAAAAACGATTCGATGCGAAAACGGACAAGCGCGGCCGGGATCAACCCGGCACGCGCACAAAGCCTTCCATCAAGACGCGCGCGCTGCGGCTCATCACCGCCTTTTTCACCACCCATTCGCCGCCTGCCTTGATCGCCTCGGCGCCGACGACAAGTGTGCCCGAGGGATGGCCGAAACGCACTGCCGAACGCGCGCCGCCACCGGCGGCCAGGTTGACCAGGGTGCCCGGCACGCAGGCGCCTACGCCGATGGCGACCGCCGCGGTGCCCATCATGGCATGATGCAGCTTGCCCATCGACATGGCGCGCACCAGCACGTCGACATCGGCCGCGCCGATGGTCTTGCCGCTTGCGGCTACGTAGCTCGCCGGCGGCGCCACGAATGCAACCTTGGGAATGTGCTGGCGCCTGGCCATTTCTTCAGGGGCCTTGATGAGCCCCATGCGCAATGCGCCCGCGGTGCGGATGGCTTCGAGCTTGGCCAGATTGGCGGGGTTGCCGTTGATCGCTTCCTGCAATTCGGTGCCCTCGAAGCCGATCGCCGCGGCTTCGACAAAAATCGTCGGAATGCCGGCGGTCAGCATGGTGGCCTTGAGCCGGCCGCCCGCGAAATTGCCGGCGGCCGGCACCTCCAGCAGATCGATCAGGTTGCCGGTGGGAAACAGCGCGCCGCCGGCGCCTTCTTCCTCAGCGGCGGGATCCATGAATTCAAGCTTCACCTCGGCGGCCGGGAAGGTCACGCCGTCAAGCTCGAAATCGCCGGTTTCCTGCACCTGGCCGTCGGTCATCTGCACATGCGAGATGATGGTCTTCTGGATGTTGGCCTGCCAGATGCGCACCGTGGCGATGCCGTTGCGCGGCACGCGCGCCGGGTCGATCAGGCCGTTGCTGATCGCGAACGGACCCACCGCGGCGGAAAGGTTGCCGCAATTGCCGGCCCAGTCGACAAAGGCCTTGTCGATGGCGACCTGGCCAAACAGATAGTCGACATCGTGGCCGGGCTGCGTGCTCTTGCAAAGCAGCACGGTCTTGCTGGTGGAGGAGGTGGCGCCGCCCATGCCGTCAGTGTGCTTGCCGTAGGGGTCGGGGCTGCCGATCAGGCGCAGCAGGAACGCGTCGCGCGCCGGGCCCGGCCGTTGCAGCGCCGGCGGCATGTCGGGCACATGGAAAAACACGCCCTTGCTGGTGCCGCCGCGCATGTAGGTGGCCGGGACGCGAATCTGCGGTGCGAAGGTTTTCATGCGGCGGCCTTTTCCAGGAAGTCTTGCGCGAAGCGCTGCAGTACGCCGCCGGCTTCGTAAATCGACACCTCTTCGGCGGTATCGAGTCGGCAGGTAACCGGGACCCGGATGCGTTCACCGTCGCGCCGATTGATGACCAGCGTCAGGTCCGCGCGCGGCGTACGTTCGCCCTCCACGTCGAAGGTCTCGGTGCCGTCGATCTTGAGCGTGTGGCGGGTGGTGCCCGCCTTGAATTCCAGCGGCAGCACGCCCATGCCGATCAGGTTGGTGCGGTGGATGCGCTCGAAGCCTTCGGCCGCGATCGCCTCGACGCCTGCCAGGCGCACGCCCTTGGCGGCCCAGTCGCGCGACGACCCTTGTCCGTAATCGGCGCCGGCTACGATGATCAAGGGCTGCCTGCGTTCCATGTAGGTCTCGATGGCCTCCCACATGCGCATCACATTGCCTTCAGGTTCCATGCGCGCCAGCGATCCTGTCATGGGCTTGCCGCCCGCGGATCCTCCCTCGACCGCCATTTCGTTCTTCAAGGTCGGGTTGGCGAAGGTGGCGCGCTGTGCGGTCAGGTGGTCGCCGCGGTGCGTGGCATACGAATTGAAGTCCTCTTCCGGCAGGCCCATCTTCGCCAGGTATTCGCCGGCGGCGGAATCGCGCATGATGGCGTTCGAGGGCGACAGGTGATCGGTGGTGATGTTGTCGCCCAGCACGGCCAGTGCGCGCATGGCCTTCAGGGTGCGCGGGAAGGCTGCAAGCGCGCCCTGGCCCTCGCTATCCCAGTACGGCGGGCGGCGGATGTAGGTGCTTTGGGGGCGCCAGGCGTAGAGGGGACTGATCTTTTCGTGGCTGGAGGCACGCGCTTCGAACATCGGGATATAGACCTGCCGGAATTGCTCCGGCTTCACGCTCGAGGCGACGATGGCGTCGATCTCTGCATCCGAGGGCCACAGGTCCTTGAGCAGGATCGGTTTGCCGGTGGCATCGTCGCCAAAGGAATCCTGCTCGATATCGAAGCGGATGGTGCCCGCCAGGGCATAGGCCACGACCAGCGGAGGCGAAGCCAGGAAGGCCTGTTTCGCATAAGGGTGGATGCGGCCGTCGAAATTGCGGTTGCCCGACAGCACCGCCGTGGCGTAGAGATCGCGCTCGATGATTTCCTGCTGGATTACCGGGTCAAGCGCACCGGACATGCCGTTGCAGGTGGTGCAGGCGAAGCCGACGATGCCGAAGCCCAGCTTCTCCAGCTCCGGCATGAGTCCGGCAGCCTCCAGATACAGGGCAACAGTCTTGGACCCGGGCGCAAGCGAACTCTTGACCCAGGGCTTGCGGGTGAGGCCCAGGCGGTTGGCGTTGCGCGCCACCAGGCCGGCGGCGATGACATTGCGCGGATTGCTGGTGTTGGTGCAACTGGTGATGGCGGCGATGATCACCGCGCCGTCGGGCATGCGGCCCGGCACCGATTCCCAGGGCTTCGCGATGCCCTTGGCCGCGAGCTCCGAGGTGGCCAGCCGCGCATGCGGGTTCGACGGGCCTGCCATGTTGCGCACCACGCTCGAGAGGTCGAACTTGAGCACGCGCTCGTACTCGGCCTGGGCCAGCGTGGCGGACCACAGGCCCGCCACCTTGGCGTAGGTTTCGACCAGTTTCACCTGTTCCTCACTGCGCCCGGTGAGGCGCAGGTAGGTGATGGTCTGTTCGTCGATCGAGAACATCGCCGCGGTGGCGCCGTACTCCGGCGCCATGTTGGAGATGGTGGCGCGATCGCCCAGCGTCAGGAGCGAGACACCGACGCCGTAGAACTCGAGGTAGGCCCCCACCACCTTCTGCTTGCGCAAGAATTCGGTGAGTGCCAGCACGATGTCGGTGGCGGTGATGCCGGGCTGGCGCCGGCCCGTGAGTTCGACGCCGATGATGTCGGGCAGGCGCATCCACGAGGCGCGGCCCAGCATCACGCTCTCGGCTTCGAGGCCGCCCACGCCGATGGCGATCACGCCCAGCGCATCGACGTGCGGGGTGTGGCTGTCGGTACCGACTAACGTATCCGGGAAGGCGACGCCGTCCTTCGCATGGATCACCGGCGACATTTTCTCCAGATTGATCTGGTGCATGATGCCGTTGCCGGCCGGGATCACCTCGACATTCTCGAAGGCGAGCCGGGTCCATTCGATGAAGTGAAAACGGTCTTCGTTGCGCCGGTCTTCGATCGCGCGGTTCTTCTCGAATGCCTGTGGGTCGAAGCCGCCACTCTCCACCGCCAGCGAATGGTCGACGATCAGCTGTACCGGCACCACCGGGTTGACCTTGGCGGGGTCGCCGCCGGCGGCGGCGATGGCGTCGCGCAGGCCGGCCAAGTCCACCAGTGCGGTCTGGCCCAGGATGTCGTGGCACACCACGCGGGTGGGAAACCAGGGAAAGTCGAGATCGCGGCGGCGTTCGATCAACTGCGTGAGCGATGCGGTGAGTTGCGCGGGAGCGCAGCGCCGCACCAGGTTTTCCGCCAACACGCGCGAGGTGTAGGGCAGCTTGTCATACGCACCGGCGGCGATGCGCTCGACTGCAGCGCGTGCATCGAAATAGTCAAGCGAGGTGCCAGGCAGGGGCTTTCGGTCGGCGCTGTTCATGGTGTGAATGCGTGTCGCCGGGTCAACGGTTTTCGAGCGGGACGAACTTGCGATCGTCCGGTCCGGTGTAATTGGCGGTCGGGCGGATGATCTTGCCATCGATGCGCTGCTCGATCACATGGGCGGCCCAGCCGGCGGTGCGGGAAATGACGAAGATCGGCGTGAACATCGCGGTGGGAACGCCCATCATGTGATAGCTGACGGCCGAAAACCAGTCGAGGTTGGGGAACATTTTCTTGGCGTCCCACATCACGGTTTCGAGGCGGTCGGCGATTTCGAACATCTTCATGTCGCCTGCCTGCTTTGACAGTTTGCGTGCGACTTCCTTGATCACCTTGTTGCGCGGATCCGAGATGGTGTACACCGGGTGGCCGAAACCGATCACCACTTCCTTCCTCTCGACACGTGCCCGGATGTCGGCTTCGGCCAGGTCGGCCGATTCGTAGCGCTTCTGCACCTCGAAAGCCATTTCGTTGGCGCCACCATGCTTGGGCCCGCGCAGGGCGCCGATGCCGCCGCAAACCGCCGAATACATGTCCGAGCCGGTGCCGGCGATGACCCGGCAGGCGAAGGTGGAGGCATTGAATTCATGCTCGGCATACAGGATCAGCGAGGTATGCATGGCCTTGACCCAGTCGTCCGGCGGCTTGACGCCATGCAACAGGTGCAGGAAATGCCCGCCGATGGTGTCGTCGTCGGTTTCGACCTCGATGCGCCTGCCGTTGAAGGCGTAGTGGTGCCAGTAAAGGAGCATTGACCCCATTGAAGCCATCAGGCGGTCGGCGATGTCGCGCGCGCCGGGGTGGTTATGATCATCCTTTTCCGGCAAGGCACAGCCCAGCGCGGAGACGCCGGTGCGCATCACGTCCATCGGGTGGGAAGCCGCCGGCAGCGCCTCGAGCGCCGCCTTGACCGCGGCGGGCAGGCCGCGCAGGGCCCGGAGTTTTTTCTTGTAGCCGGCCAGTTCGGCGGCGTTCGGCAGCTTGCCGTGCACCAGCAGGTAGGAGATTTCCTCAAAGGAGGCATCCGCGATCTCGAGTATGTCGTAGCCGCGATAGTTGAGGTCATTGCCACTGCGCCCGACGGTGCACAGCGCGGTGTTGCCGGCGACGACGCCGGACAAGGCCACCGATTTTTTCGGCTTCGGGCCGGCGGCTTGGGGTATTGGCTCGCTCATATGGGTCTCCTTTTGGAATGCTGGCCTATTTGCCCTTGCCCTGGGAAAACAGGGCGTCGAGCTTGTTTTCGTATTCGTGGTAACCGAGGTAATCGTACAGGTCGGCGCGCGTCTGCATGGTCGGTACCACATTTTTCTGCGTGCCTTCACGCCGCAGCACCTGATAAAAATTGAGCGCCGCCGCATTCATGGCGCGGTAAGCGCCGCAGCAGTAGAGCGCGATATCGACGTTGACGCTGCGCAGTTCGTCCAGTGTAAAGAGCGGCGTCGATCCGAACTCTGTCAGGTTGGCCAGGATCGGCACCTTGACCGCTTCTTTGACCGTTTTGTACTGCGCCAGTTCAGTGATCGCTTCGGGAAAGATCATGTCGGCCCCGGCCTCCACATACGCACAGGCGCGATCGATGGCCGCGTTCAGCCCCTCGGACGCGAGCGCATCAGTGCGCGCCATGATGACGAACTGGGCATCGGTCTTGGCATCCACCGCGGCCTTGATG
>JBEIFV010000177.1:0-11951 GCA_040382235.1 Burkholderiales bacterium | reverse complement strand
TCGACACCGAGCCCGCGACCTTCGCGCCCTGCGCTTCAAGCTTCGCCTTCGCTTCCTCGCGGCTCATGCCCGGCAGTGTACCGGTGAGGACGAAGGTCTTGCCGGCCAGAGTGCCGGCTGCGCTTGCCTGCGGCGCGCCTTCCTGCCAACGCACACCGGCGGCCCGCAACTGCCGGACGACTTCGCAATTGTGCGGCTGGTGAAAAAACCGCACGATCGATGCGGCCACCACCGGCCCCACATCATTGACCTCGGCCAGTTGCGCTTCGTCGGCTGCGATCAACGCGTCGAGTGTGCCGAAGTGGCGCGCCAGGTCGCGCGCAGTGGCTTCACCCACCTGGCGCATGCCGAGCGCGAAAATGAAGCGAGCCAGGCTGGTGGCTTTGGACTTTTCGATCGCATCCAGCACGTTTTGCGCCGACTTCTCCGCCATGCGCTCCAGCGCCACCAGGCTGGCAATCCCGAGTCGATACAAATCGGCAGGCGTGCGCACCACCCCGGCATCCACCAGTTGTTCGACCAGCTTGTCGCCCAGACCTTCGATATCCATCGCGCGGCGCTGCGCGAAATGCAGCAAGGCCTGCTTGCGCTGGGCCGCGCAAAAAAGCCCGCCGCTGCAGCGTGCGATCGCTTCGCCCTCCTCGCGCACCACCTCGGACTGGCATACCGGGCAGCGGGTGGGCATGCGAAAGTAATCGCCATCCTCGCGCGGCCCGGCTTGCGACACCATCATCACCTCGGGAATCACGTCGCCGGCGCGGCGCACGATCACGGTATCGCGCCGCCACACATCCTTGCGCCGCACTTCGTCCTCGTTGTGCAGGGTGGCGTTGGTCACGGTGACACCGCCCACGAACACCGGCTTCAAGCGCGCCACCGGCGTGATTGCGCCGGTGCGTCCGACCTGCACCTCGATGTCTTCGACGACAGTGAGTTCCTCCTGGGCGGGAAACTTGTGGGCGATGGCGAAACGCGGTGCGCGCGATACATAGCCCAGTGCGCGCTGCCAGTCCAGGCGATTGACCTTGTAGACCACGCCATCGATGTCATAAGGCAATGCATCGCGACGCGCGCCGACCGCGGCATAGAAGGCGGCCAGGCCGGTCGCGCCGCTGACCAATTCACGCTCCTTGCATACCGGCAATCCGAGGTCGGCGAACCAGTCGAGCATGCGCGCGTGGGTGGACGGCAGTTCCGCCCCTTCGACCGCGCCGACACCATAGGCAAAAAACCGCAGCGGCCGCTGCGCAGTGATGCGCGAATCGAGCTGGCGCAGGCTGCCGGCAGCGGCATTGCGGGGATTGACGAACTCCTTGTCGCCGGCCTCCGCCTGGCGGCGATTGAGGGCAGCGAAGTCGTCCTTGAACAGCAGGACTTCACCGCGCACTTCCAGCAGCGATGGCGGCGCCGCGCCGGCCAAGCGCAGGGGAATTGCGCGAATGGTGCGCACGTTGGCGGTGACATCCTCGCCGGTGGCGCCGTCGCCGCGCGTAGCCGCCCGCGTGAGCACACCACCCTCGTAAGTCAGGCTCATGGCCAGGCCGTCGAACTTGAGTTCGACCGCATACTCGACCGCGTCCACATCGAGGCTTTCGCGCACCCGCTTGTCGAAGGCTTCGAGTTCGGACTGATCGAACGCGTTGTTGAGCGATAGCATCGGTTGCCGATGCCTCCACTCGGCAAAGCCGTTCTGCGGCGCCCCGCCTACCCGCCGGGTCGGCGAATCGGGCATCCGCAATTCGGCATGCGCCTCCTCCAGGGCCTGCAACTCGCGGAACAGGCGGTCGTATTCGGCATCCGGAACGCTGGGGGCATCGAGCACGTAATACGCATGCCCGTGGCGTTCGAGCAGGCCGCGCAACTCGGCGGCGCGAGTTGCCGCCGCGTCGATCCGCGACGCGGGCGTCGCTTCTTCCGCGTTCATGCAAACAGGCGCAGCGCCAGCGGACCTCCGGATGGCAGGCCCGCCGCTTCCATGCGGCCCTGGACCCCGGCGATCTCCTGGCCGATGCGGGTGAGCATCGCATCGTCCAGCACACGCTGGTTGTCATCGACGATCTTCGCCTCAAGCCCCTTGGCCAGGGTGCGCGCGCAATGCGCCATCAGGCCGAATGCCGCGGCCTCGCGCGGCACGCGCGGCACATCGAGCATCAGGGATACCGCCGCCGGCGCACTCTGGCGCAGGGTCAGCAATTCAAGTCCGTTGTCATCACGCCGGCGGAATACCGCATCGTCTTCGCGCTTGAAGCCGTTGGCTTCGGCCAGACCGCGGAACTTGGTTTCGGCGAAGGTGGTCCCCGCCACCAGGCTGATGCCGATCTGCACATCGACTTCGGCACAGAAGGCATCGAGTTGGGCGGCGTTGGTCAGCGGGTTCTGCGAGCCGGTCCATGCCAGCTGCGCGCCGCAATCCGCTGCCAATGCTTCAATCGAACGCTGGAATTCGGAAAGGTCGGCCTCGCGAATCGGCCCGCTGCGATCGGTCAGCTGCAGGCCGACCCGCGCCTTCGCATACTGCGTGTCGCCGACCAGGGCCTCCCAGGCCTGGGCTTCGCGGTTGAAACCGTCGCATCCCGCCATCCGTGCCAGGCCCATCCCGGCCACCAGTTCGGCCACCTCCTCGGCCCCCCGTGGCGTAGCGAAATCCAGTTCGGCGATCACGTCAATGCGCGGATCGAGCTCTGCCATCGCGTTGGGTACGCCGCTTGGGCGCGGGGCCGAGCGGGGCACTGCCACCGGGACAGCCTCGGGCACCACCTCGCTGGCAGCGTCCCAATGCGGGTCGACGCGTGCCTCGGCATGGTCGGACGGTGCCGCTGCCGGTCCGGCATCCGCCACCGCGCCGCGCCCGCTCAATAGAACATCCTCGTGGCCGGATACGAAGCCGCGTGCGGCCTTGCGGTACTTGCGCTCCTGCCATTTGTTGAAGCCGATCACGCCGGCGATCACCGCCACGCCCAGCGCCAGCAAGCCCATTTGCAATTCGCTCAACGCATCCCCCTCAATGGCGCACACCGGTCGGCCGGCCGGCGCATGCCGCGGATATGCGAGGTCAGCATTTCCGCTATGCCGCCACCGGCTCGCGCAAGCGCACCGCCTGGTCCATGTCGACCGCAACGATACGCGACACGCCAAGTTCCTGCTGGGTCACACCGATCAACTGGTGCGCCATTTCCATGGTGATCTTGTTGTGGCTGATGAACACGAACTGGGTGTCCTCGGCCATTTTCTTGACCAGCTGGCAGAAGCGCTCGGTGTTCGGATCGTCAAGCGGCGCATCGACCTCGTCGAGCAGGCAGAACGGTGCCGGGTTCAAGCGGAACATGGCAAACACAAGGGAGGTGGCCGTCAGCGCTTTCTCGCCCCCCGAGAGCAGGTGGATCGAGGCGTTTTTCTTGCCCGGCGGCTGCGCCATCACCTGCACACCGGCATCGAGAATCTCGTCGCCGGTCATGATGAGCCGGGCTTCGCCGCCGCCGAACAAGGCCGGGAACAGTTCGCCGAAATGACGGTTGACTTCGTCGAAGGTGGCCTTGAGCAACTCGCGTGTCTCGCGGTCGATCTTGCGAATCGCGTCTTCGAGCGTCGCCACCGCTTCCATCAGGTCATTGAACTGGCCGTCAAGGAAACCCTTGCGTTCGGTGGCCGCTGCCAGTTCGTCCAGCGCGGCCAGATTGACCGCGCCCAGGGCCGCGATCTCCAGCGCCAGACGCTGCAAATCCGCGGCCAGCGCACCAGCCCGCGCGCCGCTCAACCGCGGCAGGAGCGCAGCCTCGTCGGCCTGCGCCTCGGCGAGCAACTGCATGTTCTGTTCCTGCGCCAGGCGGGCCGCCTGTTCCTTGAGGCGCAAGTCACCGACCCGATTGCGCAAGGGTTCGAGTTTCTGCTCCGACTTCATGCGCGCCTCATCCATGCCGCGCAACTGCGTGGTGAGGCCGTCGAGTTCGGTGCGCACCCGCGCCAGTTCCTGTTCGCGCGCAAGGCGCAGGTCGAGGGCGGCCTGCAGCCCGTTTTGCACTACCGCGTCATCCAGCGCTTCCAGTTCCGCACCGGACTCCACCGACTGCTGCCGCAGGCGTTCGATCTGCGTTGCTGTTGCGCGCAGGTTGTTTTCCAGTTCGCCGATCTTGGCGCGACACTGGCGCGCATGAAACTCCGCCTCCTGGGCCGCGCGCTCGGACTGACGCACCGTTTCGCGCTCGGCGGCAAGACGCGACTCAGCGGCCTCGGCGTCGCCACGCGCGGCCTCCAGCGCCTCTTGCGCGATCGCCACGGCTTCATCGAGCTGCGCAAATTTTTCGCCCGCCTCGGCCAGTCGATCGCCTTCGATCTTTTCACTGGTCGCGATTTCCGCCAACGCCGCAGCGATACGCCCGGCGGTTTCAAGGTAGCGCGCCAGGGCTTCTTCATCCTTGACCACATCGAGTTGCAATTCATGCAGGCGCTGCCGCGCGGACTGCGCCGCCGGTCGCATTTCGGCCAATTGCGAGGTCAAGCGCGTGAGCACGCTCTCGCTGCGGGCCACGTCGGCCCGCGCCTGGTCCAGATGCAGATGCTTGGCCTTGATCGCCAGCGCCAGATTGTCGATCTCGTTGGCTCTGGCAAGCATGCCGGCCTGCTCGGAATCCGCAGCATGAAAGGTGACGGTCTGCCGACCGATCATGTGCCCGCCGGGTGTCACGAACACCGCCCGCGGCGGCAGATTGGTGCGGCCGGCGAAGGCTTCTTCAACCGAGTCGCTGGTGTAGCAGCCGCCCAGCCACTCCGCCAGCAGACCGCGCAGGTTGGCGTCATCGATCCGCAACTGCTTGATCAGGGGCCGCAGATGCGGCGGGACCACCTGCGCCGACTCGACCGCTTCAACGGTGACAAAAGCCAGCTTGGCCGGCGGCGGGTCGCTGAAAAATGCCTTGACCCAGTCGAGATTGCGAATTTCCAGCGATGACAGGCGTTCGCGCAGCACCGCCTCGATCGCGGTCTCCCAGCCGGGTTCGACATGCAGGCGCTGCCACAGGCGCGGCAATTGCGCCAACTCATGGCGTTCGAGCCAGGGCTGCAGCTTGCCGCTTTTCTGCACTTTTTCCTGCAGTTCCTTCAGCGCGCTGATGCGCGCCTCCAACTCATGCGTGGCGCGACTTTGCTCCTGCAACTGTGCTTGCGCGCTGTCGCGTGCGGCAGTGGCTTCCGGCAGCGCCTCCTCCTGCGCGGCCAACTGCTCCTCGCGTTCACCCAGTTCGGCCTCGCGGCGCGCGAGCTCGTAGCGCTTGCGCTCAATCGCCTGTTGGTCGGGTTGGTTGAGGCCGTTTTGCTCCATGCGCAGGCGGTCACGTCTGCCGATCAGCGCCTCGAGCGCACGCTGCGCATTGCTCTGATGCACCCCCTCAACCTGCAACTGCTGCTCGGTCTGCATCACCGCCGCGCGTGACGCGTTTTGCAACTCCTGGGCCGCGCGTGCCGCAGCTTCCGCCTCCGGCAGCCGCGCCGCGTGCTCGGCGGCGATCTCGGCACCTTCAAGGGCGCTCTGCGCGGCGGCTTCGGCCTCGGCGGTCCAGTGAACGATATCGGCCTGGCCCTGGGTTTGCTGTTGCACCCAGGTCTCAATCTGTGCCGCGAGCTGGTTCAACTGCGCCGACAAGCGGGCGCGCGCATCGACGATCGAGCGGATCTCCGCTTCCAGCCTGCTTACTTCGGCATTCGCGTCATACAGCTCGCCCTGGGAGGCGTGCAGGCGGTCGCCGGCGCTGTAGTGGGCGCCGCGCATTTCCTCGACCTGCTTCTCGAAACTGCGCAACGCCGCCGTTTCGGCTTCGAGTTCGTTGACCGAGCGCTCGATATCGCGCACATGGCGTTCTCGTTCGGCCGCGGCCTCGTCACGCTTGATCATCCACACCAGGTGCTGCTTTTCGGTCTGCTCGGTGCTCAGGGAGCGATAGGTCTGCGCCACCGCGGCCTGGGCGCCAAGCTTGGCCAGTTGGGTATCGAGTTCACGGCGGATGTCTTCGAGCCGGGTGAGGTTTTCGCGGCTCGAAGCCAGGCGCGATTCGGTTTCGCGGCGCCGTTCCTTGTATTTCGAGATGCCGGCGGCCTCTTCGAGAAACACCCGCAATTCATCCGGCTTGGCCTCGATCACCCGCGAGATCATGCCTTGCTCGATGATCGCGTAGGCGCGCGCGCCCAGGCCGGTGCCAAGGAAAATATCCTGGATGTCGCGGCGCCGCACCGACTGGTTGTTGATGAAATAGCTCGATTCGCCCTGCCGCGTGAGAACTCGCTTTACGGCGATCTCGCTGTATTGGCCCCACTGGCCCATGCCGGCGTGCGGCGGCGCGCCGGTGTTGTCGAACACCAGTTCCACGCTGGCGCGCGCCACCGGCTTGCGCTGCGCGGAGCCATTGAAAATCACATCCTGCATCGACTCGCCGCGCAGAGCCGAAGCCTTGGATTCGCCCAGCACCCAGCGCACCGCATCGATGATGTTCGATTTGCCGCAGCCATTGGGCCCGACAATGCCGACCAACTGGCCCGGCACGGCAACGGTAGTGGCATCGACAAACGACTTGAAGCCGGCAAGCTTGATGGAGGTCAGTCGCACGATTTTCTTGATTTTTGCAGGTGAGTCGCAAGGCCCACGCTGATGCCAATGGCGAACGGGATTTCAACTCTTATAATACCACCCCGCCCTGCACGATTTTGTCTTGACAAAGCGCCATCAATGCCCTCGAAACCCAGCAAGAAGCTCGACACTTTTCCGAATCCGTCACCCGGCCGCGATTACCAGATTCACATGCAGTTGCCGGAGTTCACCTGCCTGTGCCCGCTGACCGGCCAGCCCGATTTCGCCACCCTGGTGCTTGATTACGTGCCGGATCGCAAATGCGTCGAGTTGAAGAGCCTCAAACTGTATGCCTGGAGCTTTCGCAACGAAGGCGCGTTTCACGAAAAGGTGAGCAACACCATCCTGGACGACATTGTCGCCGCCACCGCCCCGCGCTTCGCACGTCTCACCGCCAAGTGGTATGTGCGCGGCGGCATTTTCACCAATGTGGTGGTCGAGCATCGCAAGAAGGGCTGGAAGCCGGCGCCACCGGTCGACCTCACCCAGTTCGCGGCCGAGTCGGCGATACGCGGCTAAGCAGTCGTGCCGGCGGTCGACCCGGCCGCTGCGGCCAGCGGGTCCTGCCGGTAATACGCGGCGAGTAGCCGGTACAGTTCCGGGAATTCGTCGGCCACGTCTTGTGGCCTGGTGAAGAATGCTTCTGTCAGTACGGCGAAGAACTCCGCCGGATGTTCGGCCGCATAGGGATCGAGCACGGGCGCGTACGCGTCGGAGCCGTCCGCATCTTCCTCCCAGCGCTGCACCTCGCCTGCAAAAGACTGGTACGCCTTCTGCATCGCCGCCTCGAAGGCGCGGCCGTCCAGGCCCTGATGAAACGCCGGGAGAAACGGCGGCACGCCGGTTGCTTCGCCCTTAAGCATGTCGATCTTGTGGGCAAATTCGTGGATCACCACGTTGTAGGCGGGTGCCGCGTCCGATCCCGCCAGCGTCACGTCTTCCCAGGACAGCACCAACGGCCCACCCGGCATCGCCTCACCCGATATCACCTCGTCGTAAATATGCACGACACCGTCATCGTCGATCGTTTCGCGCCGCGCCACCACTTCCCCCGCGTAAACGACCACGCCATGCCAGCCGCCGTACAGGCTCAAATCAAGATTGAGCACCGGCAGGCAGGCCTGGGCGGCGATCGCGAGCTGTGTTGCAAGCGTGACCTCGAAGCCGCCGGCCCCGGCAAATTCCTTCTCGGCGCAGAACAGCGAAACCATTTCACGCAAGCGTAGCCGTTCGGCGTCGTCGAGGCGGGAAAAGAAAGGATAGGCGACAAGCACCGCTTGCCAGGCCGCATCGGGAAACGCGTAACGCTTGAGGATCCGTTGCCGGCGCCAGCTGGCGATGCGTGCGAAGATATTCATGGCCGGCCGCGATTGCCCACAGCCAGACCGGCCAACACCAGGACAAATCCGACCGCGTGATGGATCTCCGGCCGCTCGCCCAGCACGATTGCTGAAAGCGCACTGCCGAGCACCGGCACAAGATTGAGAAACATGCCGCTGCGATTGGGCCCGATCGCAGCGACTCCGCGGTTCCAGAACAGAAAGCACAGCACCGACGGGCCAATGCCCAGGTAGAGATAGCAGGCAAGCACCGTTGGCGTCAGGTCTATCGGCCGCGTTCCCGCCTCCCAGGCAGCCAGCGGGATCAGGGCAAGTACCGAGATGACCGATAGAACGGCGACAAACGATGTCGGGTGGATTTTGAACGGGTGTTTCATGATGAGCACCGTATAGGCAGCCCAGAACAGCATCGCCAGGCATACGATCAGATCGCCCGGATTGAAAGCCAGGACCGCCGCACGCGCCGGGTCACCGGCGATGATGACCCAGAAGGCCCCCGCAAAGCACAGCGTCATGCCGGCGATCTGGCCGCGCCTTAAGGATTCACGCAAGGCCAGCCACGATAGCCCCATGATGAAGAACGGAACCGTCGCATTGAGAAGCATCGCATTGATCGCGCTCGTGTGCGCCACCCCGGCGTAGGAGAGTGCGTTGTAGCCGGCGCCGCCAATCACCGACAACAGCAGCAGCACCCTGCTGTTGGCGCGGATCACCGGCCAGTCGCGCTGCAGATGTGGCCAAGCCAAGGGCAGGATGACCAGCGAGGCAACAATCCAGCGACCCAGTGCCATCACGTTGGGGCCGGTATCGAAGCGCATCGCGCGTGCCGTCACCCAGTTGCCGGCCCACATCAGGCAGGCCATGGTCAGGAGCGCATAGGGCGAGGCAAACAGCCGGAAGATGGAAGGAATGGGCAATGGTCGTTTGATTGGCGCCGAACCGCTGACTGACGCCCCACGAGGATTATAGGTAAACATCGGGCGAACTAAAATGCGGCCATCATGCAGAACGATCTCGCAAACCTCATTCCAGGGCGAACAGACATGCCGGTCGCGGCCGATGGCATCGCGCAGGCGCGCGAACTGGCGCGTGAGGTGTACGGCACGAATCCACTTGGCACCGGCGAATCAGCCTTCGACCATGCGCGAGGGCTTGCTTCCCTGCTGGTCGAATTGCGCTTCGACCCCGATGCCGTGACTGCCGGATGGCTGTTCGCCTGGCCCGACTTCGACACCCATTGGCGCGACGGCTGCGCGACACGTTTCGGCAATGACGTGCCCCAATTGCTCGAGGGCTTAGCGCGCCTGCACAAGTTGCGTGACGTGACGCGCAGCGCCAGCCTTGGCACGGATGCACAAGGCCAGACCGAGACGTTGCGCAAAATGCTGCTGGCCATGGTGTCGGACGTGCGCGTGGTGCTGATTCGCCTGGCGTCGCGGGTGCAGACCTTGCGTCATGTCAGCGCCATGGCTGCCCATCCACAAGGGCGTGCGCTGGCGCGCGAAACGCTTGATTTCTATGCTCCGCTTGCCAATCGACTCGGTGTGTGGCAGTTGAAGTGGGAGCTTGAAGACCTGTCATTCCGCTTGCTCGATCCGCACACCTACCGCGAGATCGCCGGCATGCTGGCCTCGCGCCGCACCGCGCGCGAGACCTTCATCACCGATGCCATCAGCACGCTCAAGACCGAGCTGGAAGGCGCCGGCATTCACGCCGAAGTGATCGGCAGGCCCAAGCACATCTTCAGCATCTGGAACAAGATGCGCCAGAAATCCCTGTCGTTCGACGAACTCTACGATGTACGTGCCTTGCGCGTACTGGTTGACGACGTCAAGGATTGCTACGGTGCGCTCGGCGTGGTGCACAACCTGTGGCAGCCGATTCCCAGGGAGTTCGACGACTATATCGCGCGCCCCAAAGGCAATGACTACCGCTCCCTGCACACCGCGGTGACAGGCCTTGACGACCTGGCCATGGAGGTGCAGATCCGCACCCACGAAATGCATCGTCATGCCGAGCTTGGCGTGGCGGCGCACTGGCGTTACAAGGAGGCCGGTGTCAGCAACTCGACGCAGTCCGTCAGGAGCGCCGGGCAGTTTGACGCCAAGGTGGCCTATCTGCGCCAGTTGCTGAATTGGCGCGATGACATCGCACAGGGCGCGGCGCCAGGCCCGGATGCTGCACCGGACTGGCAGGCAGCCACCATGAAGGCGCGCCTGGACGACACCATCTACGTGCTCACGCCACAGGGCCGGGTGGTGGACCTGCCGCTTGGCGCGACCGCGATCGACTTCGCCTATAGCCTGCATACCGACCTCGGCCACCGCTGTCGCGGGGCGCGCATCGACGGTGTGATGGTGCCTTTGAACACGCCGTTGGCCACCGGCCAGCGCGTCGACGTCATCACGGCCAAGAGCGGCGGACCATCGCGCGACTGGCTTAATCCGGCACAGGGCTACCTGGTCAGCAATCGTGCGCGTACCAAGGTCAGGCAATGGTTCAGCGCGCAGGAACATGCCGAGACCGCGGCCCAGGGTCGCAATCTGGTGGAACGCGAATTGCAGCGCCTTGGACGCACCGGCGCCAATCTCGAGCAGTTGGCAACGACTCTGCAATTCGCAAGCCTGGACGCCCTGTTCATAGCCGCGGGCCGCGGCGAATGGAGCCTGCGCACGATCGCCACCGCGTTTGCCGCCGAGGCGCCGCCGGTGGATGATGCGAGCCTGGCACCCAAACGCAGCCGGATCGACGCAACGCCGCGCCGCGGAATCCTGATCGTCGGCATCGATCGCCTGATGACCCAGCTTGCGCGCTGCTGCAAGCCGGCGCCGCCGGATTCGATTTGTGGCTTCGTCGCACGCGGCAAAGGCGTGTCGATTCATCGCGCCGACTGCAGCAACCTGCGCAACTTGCTGAACCGCAATCCGGAACGAATGATTGAAACGCAGTGGGGTGAGTCGACTGAAGGCTTGTACGCGGTCGATGTTGAAATCCAGGCGCACGACCGGCCCGGACTGCTGCGCGATATCGGTGAGGTGTTCTCACGCGAGAAAGCCAACGTCACCGCCTCACGGACCGCGACCCAGCGCCAGGTCGCGCGCATGGCATTCACCATCGAAATCGCCGGCGTGGCCGTTCTCGAGCGCACGCTTGCCGCTGTTCGCTCGGTGCCCGGCGTCTTTTCCGCACGACGCGACTGATTGCCAACCAGAGCGCCTGATCCCAAACTCAACCCAACCTGCCACACGCGATCGATGCATGGGACCTGCGGCAGCGACAGTGCAACGTATCGACCCGAACTCGCCAAGCCGTGCACAAGCACACGTCACAATCAAGCGGCCCTTGGACAGTGCCCTCAAAAGGCGCTAAAATGATGTTTTTGCTGGCGCGTAGCTCAGCTGGTTAGAGCACCACCTTGACATGGTGGGGGTCGTTGGTTCGAGTCCAATCGCGCCAACCAGCATTTACTGTGAGAGAAGTGATGAAAGCGAGCGTTATGACACCGCTGACTAGTCGGGAGATCCGCTGATCAGGCTTGCGCTCGTCTTCGTTTGATGCAAAAAAGGCGTGGCTCGCAAGTCCACGCCTTTTTTATTTCCAGGAGTTGAAATCATGATTTCCGTGCAATTGCCTGACGGCTCGAAGCGCGCATTTGACAATGCGGTGACTGTGGCCGAGGTTGCCGCATCGATTGGCGCCGGTCTTGCCAAGGCCGCACTGGCCGGAAAAGTCGACGGCCTGCTGGTCGATACCAGCCATCTGATAGCTTCCGATGCGCAACTCGCGATCATCACCGAACGTGACGCCGACGGCCTCGACTTGATACGCCACTCCGCCGCGCACCTGCTGGCCTATGCGGTCAAGGAGTTGTTCCCGGATGCCCAAGTCACCATCGGTCCGGTAAGGGCGGAGCGCTGTTGCGCATGCTCGAGCAGGACCTGGGCCCCGACGAGTTCCGCCGCGGCGTCAGCCACTACCTGTCGACCCACGTGTACGGG
>JBEIFV010000176.1:0-11999 GCA_040382235.1 Burkholderiales bacterium | reverse complement strand
GGCGCTTCGCGAGCATCGGCGCCGGCTCGCGGCGCCAGGCGGCCACGGTTTTCATGCGATTGCTCTCCGAGGGCAAGGTCAGGTCGACCGCCAGAGCCAGTCTTGTCGCAGGATGCAGCGTGGTGACGAGAGCTTCAAACAGGGCTTGATTGCGAAACGGAGTCTCGATGACGATTTCAGTTTCATGCGCCACGCGCGAACGTACCTCAAGGTCACGAATGGTTCGCGCGCGATGCGGGTCCTTGACCGGGATGTAGCCTGCGAAGGCGAAACGCTGGCCCTCCAGACCGGATGCCATCAGTGCCAGCAACAAGGACGAGGGGCCGACCAGCGGCACTACGTTGATCGAGGCCTCATGCGCCATGCGCACCAGCAGCGCACCCGGGTCCGCCACCGCGGGACAACCCGATTCGGACAGCAGGCCGACATCGCGCCCGATGCACAGCGTTTCGATCAGGGGTTTGAGGTCTTGCGATCCGGGCGCATGGCCGATCTCTGTGATGGATACTTCCTGGACCGGCAGGCGAATACCGGCAGCCTTCAGGAATGCGCGTGCGGACTTCGCATCTTCCACTGCGAAAGTCACAAGGCCCTGCAGCACCGAGAGCGTAGCCGCGGGGATGGTCGCATTGACCAGCGCCGCCTGGTCGCCGCCCTTGGGGTCCCCGATCGCTGCTGGTATCAGGTACAGCGTGCCGCCTGTCATGCCGGTGCGAACAGTGTCACGTTTTCGGCGCGCAGCATGCGCGCAAGCGCGATCAGAGGCAGGCCGATCAGCGCGGTCGGATCGTCACCCGAAATACTTTCCATCAAGGCGATGCCGAGTCCCTCCGATTTGGCCGAGCCGGCACAGTCGTAAGGTTGCTCGGCGGCGAGATAAGCCCCGATCTCGGCATCGCTTGCGTCGCGAAGCCGCACCGCGGTTGTGACAAGTGCTGTTTGTTCGCGCCCGCTTGAGGCGTTTACCAGGGCCACAGCCGTGTCGAAATATGTGGTTTTCCCGCGCATGAGTTTGAGCTGGCCGAGCGCAGGCCCATGGCTGCCCGGTTTGCCAAGTACCCGACCATCGCAATGGGCTACCTGATCAGACCCGATCACAAGGCCACGTCCTGAGCCGTGCGCGACCGCGCGCGCCTTCGCCAGCGCCAGACGCATGGCCATGTGTGCAGGCGCTTCCCCTGGCAATGCTGCTTCATCAACGCCGGGGGCAATGATTTCGAACTGCAGGCGCAGGCGGGACAGCAATTCCGCTCGATAGCGGGAGGTGGAGGCCAGGATCAGGGGTTGCATGGTGAATTCGGGGCGGATGCTGAGGTTGTATACAGGTCAAACCAAAACGCCACTGTACTCAATTCCGCCGTCCATGATGCAAACGTCGGCTTGCGTCCTAGCTTCAGCCAGCAATGGGCACAAGCGATTTATGTATTGGTTGGAGCCGAAATGGGTGCGCGACCTGCCGGAACGGGCGAGCTCTGGTGCCTGATTCAAGTACGAGAAGGGAAGAAGGGAGCACCAATTCTTGCCGAGTGCCTTGCTAAGCTTTTGACCACAAAGGCAATTAACGCTATACTTGATGACTTTCGCCCGTGGGGGCGTTTCGTTTTTACAAACGGAAGGCAGGCGTGGAAAATCCTGCATTGATGTCTCAGGCCGGGGACTGGGTCATCGATTCGCGGCGATTCGTGGAGCGCCGGGATTTCATTGAGGCAGTGTTGGCGCCCGGATTGCTGGAGCGTCTCGATGAAGAGGTGGTCGAAGACTTCGCGCCGATCGCGGTTTATGTCGAGGTCGCGCGTTCGCCGCGCGGGCTTCCGGGGCTGCGCGTGCGGCTGGATGGTGTGGTGAAATTGGAGTGCCAGCGTTGCATGAACCCGGTTGAGGTCAAGCTGGTGCCGCGCGCACGTTTTGAATTGGTCGACACCGAGGCGGCTCTGGACGCGGACGACGACGACCGCTGGGATGCGGTGCTGCAATCGGAAAAATTCGACCTCTTGCACTTGCTTGAAGATGAGTTGTTGTTGGCCTTGCCGTTTGCACCCATGCATGAAACATGCGCACCGCCGGCCGATAGCGCGGTGGGTGAAAAGATAAAGCCGTTTGCACTGTTGGCTGGTTTGAAGAAGAAGCAATGAATGAGCGACGCCAGATTTTTGTAGCGCGCTTGAATTTTTTAGTTAATGGGAGTTCATCATGGCAGTTCAGCAAAACAAAAAATCACCGTCCAAACGCGGCATGCATCGCGCCCACGACTTCTTGACGGCACCGTCGTTGGCAATCGAACCAACCACGGGTGAAGTGCACATGCGCCATCACATCAGCCCAAACGGCTACTACCGCGGACGCAAAGTGGTCAAGGCGAAGAGCTAACCAGTCTCGGGAGTGGCATGGCGAGCGCTGGCAGGTTGGAATCGGCTGGATTGCCTGCCGAACTTTTCTGACCGGTATTCTTTCAGGTAGATGCGGATCACCGAATGAAGCTGCAAACGCGCGCTGCGGCTCTCTTCCGCCGCGGGGCCGATGACACGATCGTGCCTGGCTTCGCGGCCGCGCTGGCGCGATGAGTGCAGTCATCGCCATCGATGCCATGGGCGGCGACCATGGCCCGGTCGTCACGGTTGCTGCCGCCCTTGAATTTCTGGCACGCCACCCCTCGGCGAAAGTCATATTGGTCGGACAGACAGAGCTGATTGAGCAGACTTTGAAGCACCTGGTCCGCAAGGTGACACATCCGCCCGCGCGTTTGCAGGTACACGCCGCCACCGAAGTTGTAAGCATGGATGATCCGCCTGCGCAGGCCCTGCGCCGCAAACGAGATTCGTCAATGCATGTCGCGGTAAACCTGGTGAAGCAGGGTGTGGCGCAGGCCGCCATTTCCGCCGGCAACACCGGAGCATGGATGGCCATTTCATCGTTTTTGTTGCGTACCCTGCCCGGGATCGATCGCCCGGCGATTTGCGCGCCGTTGCCGAACCAGCAAGGTCGCGCGACCTACATGCTCGATCTTGGTGCCAACGTTGATTGCAAGCCCCAGCATCTGTATCAATTCGCTCTCATGGGCTCTGGCCTGGTATCGTCCATCGAACACACGCAGATGCCGGCGGTCGGCCTGCTCAATATCGGCGAGGAAGAGATCAAGGGCAACGACACGGTGAAAGAGGCAGCGGTTTTGCTGCGCGCGGCCCATGCACGCGGGGAAATCAATTTTTTCGGCAACGTGGAAGGCAACGACATCTTCAAAGGCACGGTGGACGTTGTGGTGTGCGACGGCTTTGTCGGCAATGTCGCGCTCAAGACATCCGAGGGCCTGGCGCAAATGCTCGGGCGCTCGCTCAAGGCGGAGTTCGAGCGCAATCTGCTCACCAAACTTGGAGCCTTGTTTGCGCTACCGGCGATCAACGGTTTTCGGCGTCGTTATGATCACCGCCGCTATAACGGTGCCTGCCTGCTCGGGCTCAATGGCCTGGTGGTGAAAAGCCATGGCGCGGCGGATGTCTACGCATTTGGACGCGCGCTCGATCGGGCCCATGATGCGGTCGAGGCCGGTGTCGTGGCGGCAATCGCCCGGCGTATCGCGGATCATGCGACGGGCGGCACGCCGGTACGTGCTGTAGCCTAGACGCAAGCTTCGCAACATGAGTTTCTCGCGCATTGCCGGAACCGGCTCATACCTGCCCGGCGCGGCGGTGACCAACGATGCGCTTGCGGCACGCGGCATCGACACTTCGGACGCCTGGATCAGCGAGCGCACCGGCATTCGTATGCGCCACCTGGCGCAATCGGGACAAACCAGCAGCGCGCTGGCTGAACCTGCCGCACGTGCCGCGATGGATGCCGCCGGTATCGGGCCTGGCGAAATAGATCTCATCATTGTCGCCACCTCCACGCCCGACTACGTTTTTCCCAGTACAGCATGCCTGTTGCAGGCGCGGCTCGGAATCAGCGGATGCCCGGCTTTCGATATCCAGGCCGTGTGCAGCGGCTTCATTTATGCCCTTGCGACTGCCGACCTGTTTATTCGCGGCGGTGTGGCCAAGTGTGCGCTGGTGGTCGGTGCAGAGGTCTTTTCGCGCATTCTTGACTGGAGCGACCGCGCCACCTGCGTGCTTTTCGGCGATGGCGCCGGCGCGGTGGTGCTCACGGCGGCGCAGTCGCCAGGCATTCTGGCCCAGGCCCTGCACGCCGATGGCTCGCAGGCCGGCATCTTGAGTGTGCCGGGCAACCTGGCTGGCGGCGCGATCACCGGCGACCCGTTTCTGCGCATGGATGGCCCGGCGGTTTTCAAGTTTGCCGTACGCGTGCTTGACGAGGTCGCGCGCGAAGTCATCGCGAAGGCCGATATGAGCGCAGCCGATATCGACTGGTTGATTCCTCACCAGGCGAATTTGCGCATACTCACCGCTACCGCACGCAAGCTCCGAATGCCGCTGGAGAAGCTCGTTGTGACCGTCGACGTACACGGCAATACCTCGGCGGCTTCGATACCCCTGGCATTTGATACCTGGGTGCGCGCTGGCCGAATCCAGAGCGGGCAGCGGGTGCTGCTCGAGGGGGTGGGAGGGGGATTTACATGGGGTGCAATTCTGTTGGAGATGGCATGAAAATCGCGATTGTATTTCCGGGCCAGGGCTCGCAGAAGCAGGGCATGATGCAGGGCTTTGCCGCCTCGGCAATCGTGCGTGACACGTTTGCCGAGGCGTCAGCGGTGCTGGGCCAGGACCTGTGGGATCTGGTTGAAACCGGTGCGCCCGAAACGCTCAACGCAACGGTCAACACGCAGCCGCTGATGCTGGTTTCGGGATACTCGATGTATCGCGCCTGGCAGGCGGCTGGCGGTCCGCCCGCGGCGCTCATGGCTGGGCACTCCCTGGGGGAGTACACCGCCCTGGTGGCCGCTGGTGCGCTGCAGTTTGTCGACGCCGTGCCGCTGGTGCGTTTTCGCGCCCAGGCTATGCAGGAGGCGGTGCCGATCGGGTCCGGCGGCATGGCGGTGATCATGGGCCTGGATGCCGACGCGGTGCGTGCGGCCTGCGCGGAAGCGGCGCAGGGTGACGTGGTCGAGGCGGTCAATTTCAACGACCAGACGCAGATTGTGATTGCCGGGCAGAAATCGGCTGTCGAACGCGCGTGTGTCGTCGCCAAGACGCGTGGCGCCAAGCGGGCGCTGCCACTGCCGGTATCCGCGCCGTTTCACTCTTCGCTTCTCAAACCCGCGGCGGAGCAACTGCGCCAGCGTCTGCAGGGCCTCACCATCGCTGCGCCGGCCGTGCCGGTGATACACAATGTCGACGTGGCCATGCATGCCGACCCGGCCGCGATCCGCGCAGCGCTGGCGTTACAGGCGGCCAATCCGGTGCGCTGGGTGGAAACCGTCCAGGCCATGCAAGCTGCCGGCGTTACTCATGTGGTCGAGATCGGGCCGGGCAAGGTTCTGCAGGGGCTTGTCAAACGCATCGCCCCGGAGTTGGTTGCCCTGGCTGTCAACGACGCCGAATCGCTCACCGCGAGCCTGGAGGCTGTGGCATGAAACTGGATGGAAATGTGGCACTGGTAACCGGCGCCTCGCGCGGGATTGGACAAGCTGTTGCGGCGCGCCTCGGTGCCGCCGGCGCTATCGTGATCGGCACGGCGACCACCGCGGCCGGTGCCGCGGCGATCGATGCGAACTTGCGCGATGCGGGGGTGCGTGGCGCGGGACGCGAGCTCGATGTCAACCACATCGACCGGATTGTGCCGCTTATCGAGGAAATCAAGCAGGCGTTCGGCGCCGTTTCGATACTGGTCAACAATGCCGGCATCACCCGCGACCAGTTGGCTATGCGCATGAAGGACGATGACTGGTCAGTTGTCATGCAGACCAATCTCGATGCCGTGTTTCGCTTGAGCCGTGCGGTGATGCGTGACATGATGAAGGCCAAGACCGGCCGCATCATCAATGTCACGTCAGTAGTGGGGCATGCGGGCAATCCCGGTCAGGCCAACTATGCGGCGGCCAAGGCGGGGGTCGCAGGCTTGAGCCGGGCGCTGGCGCGCGAGATCGGCAGCCGCAACATTACCGTCAATTGTGTCGCGCCCGGCTTTATCGACACCGACATGACGCGCGGTCTGAGCCAGGCGCAGACCACGGCGCTGCTGGCGCAGGTGCCGCTGGGCCGTCTGGGCATGGTCGAGGAGGTAGCAGCGGCGGTGGCGTTTCTGGCCGGTACCGAAGCCGGATACATCACCGGCAGCACCATTCACGTCAATGGCGGCATGTACATGTGAGCGCCTGGCACACCGAGTGTGCAAAATGTCAATCGGGCCGCAGAGGCAAAGCTGCTAGAATTCGCGCGCTTTCATATCCACGTACGGGAAGGAGTTTTTCAGCATGGACAACATCGAACAACGCGTGAAAAAGATTGTCGCCGAGCAGTTGGGCGTCAACGAGGCAGAGATCAAGATCGAATCGTCCTTCGTTGACGACCTGGGTGCCGACTCGCTGGACACCGTTGAACTGGTGATGGCGCTCGAGGACGAATTCGAGACCGAAATTCCCGACGAAGAGGCCGAGAAAATCACCACCGTGCAGCAGGCGATCGACTACATCAGCTCCCACAAGAAGGCTTGACAAGCGCATTCGCCCCGGGGAGCATCACAGTGGGATTTATGACGGCCAAACGCAGGGTTGTGGTGACTGGACTGGGCATAGTGAGCCCGATAGGTAATGGTGTGGATGAAGCTTGGGCCAACCTGCTCGCGGGCAAATCGGGTATTGCGCGTATCGCGCGCTTTGACCCTGAAGACGAGAAGTTGCCGATTTCCTGTCACATCGCCGGTGAAGTCAAGGGTTTCTCGGTCGAGGATTACATGCCGGCCAAGGAAGCGCGCCACATGGACCTCTTCATCCACTACGGTATCGCGGCAGGGATGCAGGCGTTTCGTGACAGCGGCATCGTGGTCAACGATGCCAACAGCGAGCAAATGGGCGTGAATATCGGCTCCGGGATTGGCGGCCTGCCGATGATCGAGGAAATGCATTCGGTCATGTTGCAGCGGGGGGCGCGACGCATCTCGCCGTTCTTCATCCCGGCATCGATCATCAACCTGATTTCCGGACATCTTTCGATCATGTTCGGGCTCAAAGGCCCGAACCTCGCGTGCGTCAGCGCTTGTGCGACCGGCAATCACTGCATTGGCGAGTCTGCGCGACTGATCGAGTATGGCGATGCCGATGTCATGCTGGCAGGTGGAGCCGAATCGACCATCACGCAACTGGCTATCGGCGGATTCGCGTCCGCGCGCGCGCTGTCCGCACGCAACGACGACCCGACTACGGCCAGCCGGCCGTGGGACCGTGATCGCGACGGCTTTGTGCTCGGCGAAGGTGCGGGTGCGGTGGTGCTCGAAGAATACGAGCATGCCCGTGCGCGCGGCGCGCGCGTTTACTGCGAATTGGCTGGCTACGGACTTTCCGGTGATGCATTTCACATAACCGCGCCGAACCAGAGCGGGCCGCGCCGTTCGATGCAAAACGCGCTGCGCAATGCGGGCATGAATCCGGACCAGATCGATTATGTCAACGCGCACGGCACATCCACCCCGCTGGGCGACAAGAACGAGACCGAAGCGGTCAAGTCCGCTTTCGGCGACCATGCGCGAAAACTGGTCGTCAATTCAACCAAGTCGATGACCGGCCATTTGCTGGGTGCCGCAGGTGGTATCGAAGCGGTGTTCTCGGCGCTTGCCGTGCAGCGCCAGGTTTCTCCCCCGACCATCAATATCTTCAATCAGGATCCGGAGTGCGATCTCGATTACTGCGCCAATACGGCGCGTGATATGCCGATCCGGGCGGCGGTGTCGAATTCGTTCGGTTTCGGTGGCACAAACAGCACCCTGGTCTTTGCGCGAGTCTGAGCGACCATGCCCGATGGCGCGTTTGTACGCGACCTGGCGCTTGGTCAGCCAGCGAAGTTGCTGCGCTTGTGGTGGGGCGCAGCATGCATGGCCGCTGTCGTTGAAGTGTGGCTTGTACTGGTCGCTCCCGGATTCGCCGCCGTCGGTGCCTTTCCGATCGGGTTTGCATTGATGAGCCGAGGCCGTGCTGAGGCGCGTGCCGCGCGCATTCCCGGTCTTATCCATTCAGCGGATGGCGATTGGTACGGCGCCTGCGACGGGGGCACGCGTGTCGCGTTGTTTGCGCGCAAGACAGTCGTTATGCCGCAAGTGGTTTTCTTGAACTTTCGCTGCGACACAGCATCCGAATTCGGGCTGGCAGTTACGCGAGCCGGAGCCGGATCTGATGCTTTCAGGCGCTTGCGCGTGCGTTTGCGGCACGCCGCCCCCGATGCCGGGCAGGGGTCCTGACCGCGGCGCTCGAAGTCAAGCGCCAACGCGGCTGGTCTTGGTGCAATCCAAATTGAACAGGGTGGGCGGTTGTCCGAACGTGATGTTGACCAGCTTCTGGTTGAAAGAGCGCAGCGCGGTGACAAGCATGCGTTCGAACTACTGGTTGCAAAGTACCAGCGCAAGCTGGTGCGACTGATATCCCGCATCGTGCGCGACTCGGCCGAAGTTGAAGATGTCGCGCAGGAGGCGTTCATCAAGGCCTATCGTGCGTTGCCGCAGTTTCGCGGCGAATCTGCGTTTTACACCTGGCTGTACCGAATTGGAGTCAACACAGCGAAGAATTTCCTGGTGGCGCAAGGGAGGCGCGCCCCTACGAACACAGAAAAAGACGCCGAAGAAGCGGAAACTTTTGAGGATGCGGGGCAACTAAGAGATATCAACACCCCTGAATCGATTCTGATGTCGCGCCAGGTGGCTATGACTGTCAACGCGGCCATGGACAAATTGCCGGAAGAGCTGCGCACCGCGATCACCTTGCGTGAGGTCGAAGGCATGAGTTATGACGAAATCGCCGAACTGATGGATTGCCCGATCGGCACAGTGAGGTCGCGCATATTCCGGGCACGCGAGGCGATTGCCACCGACTTACGGCCCCTTCTGGGGACCAACAAGGACCAGCGCTGGTAAGCGCGGAATGGACGGAGACTGAAATGGCACCGCATTTGGCTGAAGAACGCGAACTTTTGTCGGCGTTGATCGACGGTGAATCCGACGCCCCCGAGGCTGCGGGCATGCTGACAGCATTGCGGTCGCGTTCCCAGTTGTCCGACGACTGGGGTGTTTACCACTGCATAGGGGACGTGTTGCGCAGCGACGACATGGGTTGTCATTCTGCGGTTTTGGCAAACAAGCTTGCCGCGCAGCTTGCGCTTGAGCCGCACCATTTGGTGGTACCAATGGTCAGTGCGAACGCGTATTCCTCACGCTGGCGTCGACCGGCGTCGCTAGCTGCGGCGGCCGCAGCCGTTGTCGCCGTCGCATGGGCCTTGCCACAATTGCGCTTCGCACAGGAACAGATAGCGGCCGCGCCAGCGGGTGCGCCAGCTGCGGTTGTGGCGAGCTCGGCCCCGCCACCGGCGCCGCGGGTGGCAAGCGGGTACGTCGAGGCGCATCGTCAGTACTCAAGCAGCGTCGCGGCGTATCATGGCGGCGGCGTGGTCCAAAGTGTCACTTTCGACAGCGGACGCTAGGCCTTATGAAATGCCCGCTGGTGTGGTGCGGATGGCTGCTTTGGCTGACAGTGTCGCCGGCAAGCGTGCTTGCGCAGCAACCCGCGTCCGATGCCATGCAATGGTTGCAACGTATCCAGCAGGCCGCGCAGCGTCTGAACTATTCCGGCACCTTCGTTTACGTGCAGCACGGTGGGCAGCCGCAGACCTCCCGCACCACGCACACCGTCGAGGGCAGCAATCACCGGGAACGCATCGAGATGCTCGATGGAGCGGCATTGGTGATCGTTCGCCACAATGACCAGGTCAAGTCATATTTTCCCGGGACCAAGACCGTTTTGGTCGAGAAGCGAACATACAAGGGCAGTTTCCCCGCGCTTTTGAGCGAACAGGTTTCCCATATCGGCGAGCAGTACGAGATACGTAAAGGCGAAATCGACAGGGTGGCAGGCGTCGAGTGTCAAACCTTGATTCTGGAACCCAAGGACAAAATGCGTTACAGCCACAAATTGTGGGCCGATCTCGGCAGTGCGCTTTTGCTCAAGGCGCAAATGATCAACGAGAAAGGCCAGGTGGTCGAGCAGATCGCTTTCTCGCAGGTTGAAATTGGGGGCACAGCCGAACGGTTTCAGGCTCGCCTCGCCAAGCCGATCGGCGGGCGCGACTGGCGCACCTCGGCACCAGCGGTGTCCAGTTGGCGTGGGAGCGATGTCGGCTGGCACATCGAAAGTCCTCTGCCTGGCTTTCGCAAAGTGCTCGAGGTGCGTCGCGGTATTGGTCAGGTCGAGGTCGGCCAGGTGGTGTTTTCCGACGGATTGGCTTCCGTTTCGGTTTTCCTCGAGCCATTGCGCGACGGGGTGCAAACGTATGAAGGCTCCACCAATCAGGGCGCTGTGAACGTGTATCGGCGCCGCATCGGCGACCAACTTGTCACTGTGCTCGGCGAAGCTCCGCCCGCATGCGTAGCTCGCATCGCCCAGGCCATCGAATTCAGGCCTGTGCCCAAGTAGGTTTCGTGTCTCTTCATCCTTTCAATCAGAACCTGAGGTAGTCATGTCACGCCCCCTGCGAGCCTTGTTACTCGCCGCTTGCCTGTTCACGCCATTTCACACTGTTTCCAACGCGTTCGCGCAGGCACGCATGTTGCCGGACTTCACCGATCTGGTGGACAAGGTCGGGCCGGCGGTGGTCAATATCCGAACCACGCAAACCGCCCCCGGCACAGGCGGGCGGGCCGGACCGCGCGGGGGGCAGGGGGCTGACGAAGACAACCCGTTTTGTGAATTGTTTCCCTGGATGTGTCCGCCGCGCGGCGAGCGCAGTCCGCGCCGGGAGCGGCCGGCACCCGAGCAGCGGGGTGAGGAAACGCCATCCGGCGTCGGATCGGGATTCATACTTTCAGCCGACGGGCGCATCATGACCAATGCGCACGTGGTTCGCGGTGCGGATGAAATCTACGTCAGGCTTCCCGACAAACGTGAATTCAAGGCCAGGGTGCTGGGTGTGGATCAACGCACGGACGTAGCCATTGTGAAGGTAGACGCGACCGGTCTGCCTTTTGTAACCATCGGTGATTCAGGACGTTTGCGGGTCGGTGAATGGGTGATGGCCATCGGTTCCCCGTTTGACCTGGACAATACCGTCACCGCTGGAATCGTCAGCGCCAAGGGGCGCGACACTGGCGAATACGTGCCATTTATCCAGACTGACGTTGCGATCAACCCCGGCAATTCCGGCGGCCCGTTGATCAACATGCGCGGCGAGGTAGTTGGCATCAATTCGATGATTTACAGTCGCTCGGGCGGATACCAGGGCATTTCGTTCGCCATTCCGATTGACGAAGCAATGCGGGTGGGCGACCAGTTGGCCGCCAATGGCCGCGTCACGCGCGGTTTCCTCGGCGTCCAACCAGGCGCTGTTACCAAGGACGTGGCGGAATCGCTGGGCCTGAAAGCAGCCGCTGGGGCAGTGGTTGAGAAAGTGTTGCCTAATACCGCTGCGGAGAAGGCCGGCCTCAAGGAGGGCGACGTGATTCTGCGCTTTGACGGCAAACCGGTGGACAAGCACACCGACCTGCCGCGCATTGTCGGCAACACCAAGCCGGGCCAGAAAGTGGCAGTGCAGGTTTGGCGCAACGGGGCTGCACGTGAGCTATCGCTGACCTTGGGCGAAATGGAACCGGACCGCGTAGCGCAACGACCCGGACGGCCGGCGCCGGCGCCCGGCAAGGACAAGGAAGCGGCACCCAATGCGATCGGGCTGGTGGTGTCGGATCTTGCCGAAGCCAAGAGACGCGAACTCAAGGTCGAAGGCGGCGTAGTGGTCGAGGCAGTTGCTGGCTCGGCAGCGCGGGCCGGACTGCGGACCGGCGACGTGATTCTGAAGATGCAACACACTGACGTGACCTCGGCGCGCCAGTTCAACGCCCTGGTGACCAAACTTGATTTG
>JBEIFV010000175.1:0-12061 GCA_040382235.1 Burkholderiales bacterium | reverse complement strand
GGCATCGACATCTTCACCAGGAATTCCTTCGAACTGCATGCCGACTTCGAGCACATCGGGAAACAGATCGCGCGCCTCGACGCGCAGCAGCTCTTCGTCATAGTCGCCGAAGGCGTCTTCGGGTTCGAGCTTGACGCTCGCGGCAGCGCCCTTCGACTTGCCCTGTAGCGCTTGTTCGACCAAGGGAAAGATGTTGCCGTAACCACCGTGCAAGTAGGCGATTGGTTGTTCGGTCTGTTCGATCAGTTCGCCCTGGGCGTCGAACAGTGTGTAGGAAATCGAGACGACCGAGTCGCGGCCGATGTTCATGCGCAAGCTTTCGAGGTTGGAAAAATGCTAGTGCGGCAATGTCTTGACCAGGTTGAGAATCTCGCTGGCGTGGCCCTTGGGGCTGACACCGTAGAGCGCATGCCGCACCGTGCCCAGACGATCGATGATGAACGTGGATCGCAAAACGTGCGGCCGGCCGGCCGACGACTGCCCTTCCACCCGCACCACATCGTATTGGCGACAGACCTCGCATTCGGGATCGGACAGCAGGGTCACGGTGAGCCCGTGGCGATCGCGGAATTCGGCATGGCTCAGCCAGTCATCCGGTGAAACGCCCAGCACGATGCAGTTGCAGCGGCGGAAGTCATCGTCTAGATCGGAGAACTCGATGGCTTCCATCGTGCTGCCCGGCAGGTTGTCCTTGTCGTAAAAATACAGCACCACGTTGCGCTTGCCGCGCAGCTTGGCGATGTCGACCATGGCCATGTCGGCATCGGCCAAACGGAACTTCGGGGCGGACTGTCCTGCGTTGAGCATGACTGACTCCTGCATGGGCGACCCGCTTCAGGCAAGGCCTGCGCAGACGCCGGTTCAATTCAAAAAAGGGGGCTAAGCAACTCCTGAAGTTTCTGATTCCGTGTTCCTATAATAGCCAGATGAAAAACGAATTGCCAAGCGATATTTCGCAACTTTTGGGCGGCTATTCACCCGATCGATTCCTCAAACTCTTCTGGCACAAGAAGCCGCTCCTGATCCGGCGCGCGGTTCCCGCCATGAAGGCGCTTGTTTCGAAAGCGGAATTGTTCGCTTTAGCCGCACGCGACACGGTCGAAAGCCGCCGTGTCGCACGCACAGGGCGGCGCTGGACGCTCGAACAAGGCCCCTTTTCGGCACGCGAACTGCGCTCGCAGAAGGCGCATCCGTGGACGCTTCTGGTGCAGGGCGTCAACCTGCACCACGACGCGGCTGACGAGTTTCTGCGGCGCTTCGCCTTCATCCCGGCCGCGCGCCTGGACGATCTGATGATTTCCTGGGCCAGTGATGGCGGCGGCGTCGGCCCGCATTTCGATTCCTACGATGTGTTCCTGTTGCAGGCCCAGGGGCTTCGCCGTTGGCGCATCTCGATGCAGGAAGACCGCGGCCTGGTGGCGGGCGCGCCGCTCAAGATCCTGCGCAAGTTCCGGCCCGAGCATGAATTCGTGCTCGAGCCCGGCGACATGCTGTACCTGCCGCCAGGTTGCGCCCATGAAGGCGTGGCCCTGGGTGAATGCATGACATGGTCGATCGGCTTTCGCGCGCCGTCCGCGCAGGAACTCACGCGCGGTCTGCTGGAACATCTGGCGGACAAAGTGCAACGCCAGGGCATGTTTGCCGACCCCGACCTGCGGCCGGCGCGCCAGACGGCGCTGATCGACGACAGCTACCTGGCACAGGCCATGCGCCTGATCGGGAAGGTGCAACCAAGCCGCGAGGAGGTTGCGGGGTTTCTTGGCACAACCTTAAGCGAGCCCAAAGCGAATGTTTTTTTTGACGCACCAAAAGCGCCGCTGGGGCGGGCCGGTTTCGTGCGCGCGATCGGCCGCCTGGGTGTGCGACTGGATCCACGGACACGCATGCTGCATCGCGACAATTGGCTTTACATCAACGGTGAAACCGTGCAACCAGCGCCTGCCGTGCTGCGCCGGCTGGCTGACGCACGTTACCTGGAATCGGTGTCGGCCACGGAAGCTGCGGCAGCTGGTTTGCTTTATGCTTGGTACCAGCATGGATGGCTGCATGCGGGGAGAACAACATGAGCACCAATGACAACGATCTTGACTTCACCAACTGGAAACCGCCGCCCGAACCGCCGCCGACCACGGTGGTCATCGAGGGTCAGCCGCAGCGCCGCCTGATCACTGCCAAAGCCGAGTTCGCGCAAGCCCTTGACGAGGTGATCGGCAAGACCCGGCGCACCTTGCGGCTGTTCGATCCGACCTTGGCCGACTTCGGCATGGGCACGGCCGCGCGCGAAGAGCAGTTGCGCAGCTTTCTGCTGAAGAACCGCGCCAGCCGCCTGCATATCGCGGTGCACGATACAAGCCTCATCACCCGCTCCTCACCGCGCCTGATGCGCCTGTTGCGCCAGTTCAGCCATGCCATCGCGATCCACCAGACGCACGAGGAAATCCGCAAGTTGGACGATTCCCTGGTGATCGGCGACGACGCCCACTGCCTGCGCCGCCCCCACAGCCGGCAGGCCCGCGGCTCGGTCTATCTGGACGACGCGGTCGAATCACGCGCCTGGCTCAATCGCTTCAATGCGATCTGGGAACAGAGTTCACCGGCGGTCAGCGCCACCACCATCGGGCTTTGAAGCGATGCGTGCCACCTGGTATTTCGATTTCATCTCGCCTTACGCCTATCTGCATCTCAAGCAGTTCGGGCAATTGCCGGCCGGACTCGAGATCGAGTACGTGCCGGTGCTGTTCGCCGGACTCCTCAAGGCGCACGGTCACAAGGGGCCTGCCGAGATCGCGGAAAAACGCCGCCAAACCTACCGCATCTGCATTTGGCTGGCACGTGAGCAGGGCATCGAAATGCGATTTCCGCCGGCCCATCCGTTCAATCCCCTGCACGCGCTGCGACTGGCGCTTGCCGCCGGCGCGACAGCGGGCACGGTCGAAGCGATCTTCGACTGCATCTGGAGGCGCGGCGAGGACGTCAATGCACCCGCGACCTTCGCCGCACTGGCGCACAGGCTTGGGCTCGCCGATGCAGCCGGGGCGATCGCCGACCCGGCAGTAAAGCAAAAGCTGCTCGCCAACACGGAGCGCGCCCTGGCGCGCGGCGTCTACGGCGTGCCGACCTTCGATTTGGCGGGCGAATTGTTCTGGGGCGCCGATGCCATGGGCTTGATGCGTGCGTTTGCAGCCAACCCCGCCATGTTCAAGCAAGGTGAATATGCGCGGGTCGACGCCCTGCCGACCGCCGCCAAGCGCCGAGAGGCGTAAAAAAACCCCGCAGCGCGGGGTTTTCGGCCATGCGCAACGCCGCGCTCAGACTGCCGATTCGCCGGTCTCGCCGGTACGAATGCGCAACACATGCTCGACGCTGGTCACGAAAATCTTGCCGTCGCCGATCTTGCCGGTACGCGCCGCCTTGATAATGGCGTCGAGCACGTTTTGCACGTCGCCATCGGCGGTGACGACCTCGACTTTCACCTTGGGCAGGAAATCGACCACGTATTCAGCGCCGCGATACAGCTCGGTGTGCCCTTTTTGCCGGCCGAAGCCCTTGACCTCGGTCACCGTCAGCCCGGTCACACCGACCTCGGACAGCGCCTCGCGCACTTCGTCCAGTTTGAACGGCTTGATCACCGCCTCGATCTTTTTCATCGCGTCTCCTTGGGAATATCCTGCCTGCGGCAATATTAACAGCACCCAACCCGGGTGTTTCAGTCCCTGAAACGGTTGACGATCGGCATGCGCCAGTCGCGCCCGAAAGCGCGATGCGTGACCCGTACGCCCACCGGAGACTGGCGCCGCTTGTATTCGGAAATGCGAATCAGGCGCACCACCTTTTCCACATCCTGTTTCGCATAACCGGCAGCGATGATGTCTGCCGTACTCTGGTCTTCCTCGACATACAACGCCAGGATGGCGTCAAGCACATCGTAGGGCGGCAGGCTGTCCTGGTCTTTCTGGTCCGGGCGCAGCTCGGCCGATGGTGGGCGGGTGATGATGCGCTCGGGAATCACCTGGGAAATGGTGTTGCGGTACACCGCAAGCCGATAGACCAGGGTCTTGGCGATGTCCTTGATGACCGCGAAACCACCGGCCATGTCTCCATACAGGGTGCAGTAGCCGACCGCCATTTCGCTCTTGTTGCCGGTGGTGAGCACGATCGAGCCGTGCTTGTTGGAGAGCGCCATCAGGAGTGTGCCGCGGATGCGCGCCTGCAGGTTTTCCTCGGTGGTGTCGGCCTTGAGACCTTTGAAATCCTGCGCCAGGGCGCCTTCGAAGGCGTCGAACATCGGCTGGATGGCGATCTCGTCGTAACGCACGCCCAGGCGTTCGACCATGTCGCGCGAGTCGATCCACGAAATGTCGGCGGTGTATTGCGAAGGCATCATCACCGCGCGCACGCGGTCAGGCCCCAAGGCATCGCAGGCGATCGCCAGGGTCAGCGCGGAATCGATGCCGCCCGACATGCCGATCAGTGCGCCCGGAAAACCGTTCTTGCCGACGTAGTCCGCAACGCCCAGCTTGAGGGCAGAATAGACTTGGGCCTCGATCGAGGGCTCCGGGGCGATTTCGCTCCCGCTGACCTCGGCACCGTCGATTTCGACGAAGTCGAGGCGCTCCTCGAACATCGGCAGGCGCGCCTTCAGCGCTCCGTGCCCGTCGAGTGCGAATGAACTGCCGTCGAACACGATTTCATCCTGCCCGCCGACGTTGTGCGCGAATACCAGCGGCAAACCGGTTTCGCTGACGCGCCGACGCATCCATTCGACCCGTTCACCGCTCTTGCCCATGTGGTACGGAGAAGCGTTGATCACCAGCAGCGCCTGTGCCCCGGCTTCCTTCGACTCGCGCGCCGACTGTGGAAACCAGGCATCCTCGCAAATCAGGAGGCCGAAACGCAGGCCGCCGGCTTCGAACACCAGGGTTTCGCGTCCCGGCGTGAAATAGCGCTTTTCGTCGAACACCTGGTAATTCGGCAGCTCGCGCTTGGCATAGGTCGCGATAACCCGCCCGTCACCCAGCACTGACGCGGCGTTGTGGCGTTGCTGGATGGTGATCGAGCGGGTACGGTCATCACCGCCCGACGGATGACCGACCACCACCCGCAACCCGGCCAGCGGCGCGAGCTCGACCGCAAGTTCGCGCAAATGCGTCATGGTCGCTTCCATGAAGGCACGACGCATCACGAGATCTTCCGGCGGATATCCGGTGAGCGCCAGTTCCGGCGTCAAAAGCACCTGTGCGCCGGCTGCATGCGCGCACTTCGCCGCGTCGGCAATGCGCTTGCGGTTGCCGGCTAAGTCACCGACAGTGAAATTGAGCTGCGCAATGGCTAGCTTGACGGGCATGAGGCTACAATCGAAGAAAAAATGGAGACGGAAACTCTACTACCGGGACTCCATGGAATTATCGCACTCCTCTTCTTCTGCCTTGACAAACCTCACGATCATCGAGTCCCTGGGCCTGGTCGAGCCTGCCCAATGGGATGCGCTGGCCGGCCACCATCCGCTGCTGTCGCATGCGTTCCTGCACGCCATGCACGAAACCGGCTGCGCGGGCGAGAAGGCAGGCTGGACGCCGCAATACCTGACTCTGCGCAAAAAGGGCGAATTGGTGGGGGCCATGCCGCTCTACGTCAAGATGCATTCCTATGGCGAATACGTGTTCGACTGGGCCTGGGCCGACGCCTACCAGCGCCACGGCCTGGACTATTACCCCAAGCTTCTGTGCGCGATTCCGTTCACGCCCTGCACCACCCCGCGCCTGCTCGGCGCCGATCCGGGAACTCAGGCGGCGCTGATTGCCGGCGCACTGGATCTGGCGAAAACCGCACAGGTTTCCTCCTTGCACGTACTGTTCCCGGAGGACGACGAAGCGCAATTGCTGGAAACAGCCGGCATGATGCCGCGCCGAACGGTGCAATTTCACTGGAAGAACCATGAATACGCGGATTTCGACGCATTTCTGGCGACCATGTCGCACGACACGCGCAAAAAAATCAAGCAGGAACGGCGCAAGGTGCGCGACGCCGGCGTCACCTACCGCTGGGTGCGCGGGTCCGACATCACGCCCGACCTGTGGCGCTTCTGGACCCGCTGTTACAGCCATACCTACCGCGCCCATCATTCGACGCCCTATCTGAACCTGGAATTCTTCGAAACCATCGGGCAAAACATGCCGCAGCACCTGCTGCTGGTAGTCGGCAGCCTCGATGGCAAGGATATCTGCGCATCGCTTTGCATACACGACCAGCAAACCCTGTACGGCCGCTACTGGGGCGCTTTGGGTTACCTGCCCGGCCTGCATTTCGAGACCTGCTACTACCAGCCGCTCGAATTCTGCATCGCCCAGGCGATATCAACTTTTGAAGGCGGCGCCCAGGGCGAACACAAGCTTGCGCGCGGCTTCCTGCCGGTTGAAACCCGTTCGCTGCACTGGCTCAAACACCCGCAATTTGCCACCGCGGTCGAGGATTTTTTGAAGCGCGAATCCGCCGGCATCCACCGCTATGTCGACGAACTCAACGAACACAGTCCGTTCAAGGCAGCGGTCTGAGGCTGGAATCGTACAAAACCGCCGGGAACATGTGCACCACTCGTCGGTCCAAGCGTTATATCCTGACCACGACCCCGTAGCGGAGTTCGCCATGCGAGTGGCACGCAGTCTTGTTCTAGCGGTTCTCGCCGTCCTGCTGACGGCATGTGCCTCGTCCGGCCCGCAGCCGGGCGAAGTGCAACGCTTGACGCCCGAACAATTGGCCAATCTCAAGCCGATCGCCAACCCGAAGGTGCCGCTGGACGAAATAGTGGCACTGTCGCAGGCCGGCACGGCACCGGATGCGATCATCGCGCGCCTGACGGCGACCTCGACGATTCACGCCTTGACGCCAGCGCAAATCGTGGTGCTGTCACGCAATGGCGTGGACCAGAAGGTGATCGACCATATGGTCGAAACCCAGGAAAAGGCGCGCCAGGCCACGCTGATCACCCAGTTGGCCGATCGCGACGCCGAGGCGGCGGCGCAACTGGCGCTTGAGCGCGAACGCAGGCTGGCGCTGCAGCGGCGCCAGGACCAATGGAACTGGGGCTTCAGTTACGGCCCGTGGGGACCCGGCTTCGGCGGCGGCTGGGGCCGCGGTTACCACTACGACCCGTTCTTCCGGCGCTACGGCCCGCGCTGGTAGTCAGGTCTGGCAACCACCGAGCACTGCCGAATCAGGCGAAAGCTACACTGACACGCCGATTCTGCTTGCCCTTGCTTTCGATTTTCGTCACCACCACCGCACCAATCTCGGCGATATTCGCCACGTGGGTGCCGCCGCAAGCCTGCAGGTCGATGCCCGCGATACGCAACAGCCGAACCCGGCCGAACCCGGCCGGCGGCTTGACCGACATGGTCTTGACCAGTTCGGGCCGGGCCGCAAGTTCCTCCTCCCTGACCCACTCGGTAGTCACCACGGCACCAGCCTTGATCATTTCGTTCAAGCGCGCTTCAATCTCCGCCTTGTCCAGCCGTTCGCCCTGCAGATCGAAATCCAGCCGCCCGGAATCCTCGCGCACACTGCCGCCGTTGACCGGCCCCGGTACCACCGCGGTCAGCACGTGCAGGCAGGTGTGCATGCGCATGAGTCGATGACGGCGCTCCCAGTCGATCGCCATGCAGACCGGCGTACCAAGCGCGGGCAGCAACGTGCCTGGCGCCACGCAATGCACGATTTCACCGGGCACCGCGCCGCGTCGGGTATCAGTTACCTGTAGTTGCCCACCATCCCAGTGGATGCTGCCGGTGTCCCCAGGTTGGCCACCGCCGGCGGCGTAGAAGATCGTCGCGGCGAGAGTGATGCCGGTTGCATCGGCAGCAACAACGGTCGAGGTCGCGCTTCTCAGATAAGCATCGTCACGAAACAGCTCTTGCGTCAGCATCCAAGCGCGCCCGCCAGTTCGCCGAAGTCACGCACGTTGAGATCAAAGCGCTTTTCATAAGCGCCGTCGTAGGCACTTGTTGCCGCATTGGTGCGCCCAAACTCCAGCGGTCGCGGCACGAAGCAGGTCATGAGGCCCGCCTTTTTCGCGCCGTCCAGATCGTTCTTGTGCGCCGCCACCAGCATCACCTCGGACGGCTTCAGGCCTAGCATAAGCGGTGCAGACAGGTAGGTTTCGCGGTCCGGCTTGTAGTGCCGCACCCATTCGGCGGAGAACACCAGATCCCACGGCAGGCCGGCGAATTTCGCCATATTCGTCAGTAGCGCCACATTGCCGTTGGACATGCTGCCGATCACATGCCGGGTCTTCAGCCGTTTCAATCCGCGCACCGCATCCGGCCAGGCCTTGAGGCGATGCCACATGGTGTTGATGCGCGCGATGTCCGCCGCCTTGAGCGCGCTTTTCGGCGTGCCGTTCAGGTAGCCTGGCAGCAGGCCCTTGAGCGCCATCATGTGCAGGGCATCGAGATTGGTCCACGGCAAGGCACCCTTGCGCACCTTGTGCATGTTGGGCTGATAGGCACCGCGCCAGGCGTCGACCAGGCCTTCCCAATCGATGCTCCAGCCGCGCTCGCTGTTCATGGCGCGGCCTTCGGCGATGATGCTGCCGCGCCAGTCCACACAGGTGCCGAAGACATCGAATACCAGGGCTTTGGGCGCTGCGTTCATGCGGCTTTCCTCAGTGAGGGATGAAACATGGCTTCCATTTCGCGGCGCACCTTGTAGGCAGGCAGGTTCTCGTCGATCGCGACATCGGCCCAGGTCAGACTCTGGCCCTTCTTCACCGGGCGCAACACCTTCACCTCGTGCGCCAGGCCCAGCGGCAGGCCGCCCGCGGCGTGCGACTTCTGCGCCTGGAACAACTTGCCCCATACCGTATAACCGCCTTCGCCATCGAGCATTTCGCCGGGCTTGAGATCGCGCTTGGCGGTCGCCACCACGTCGGCATTCCAGCAGGTGGCGGCGCCGGTGGATTCCCCGCGCACCGCGACGGATGCCACCGAGATACCCACCTCCAGCCCGATCAGGTGCCAGCGCTTGTAGAGGCAGGCATAGCGGCCGCTGGGGTCGGTACGCACCATGTATTCCTTGAAGCAGTTGCGGATGTACTCGGTCTCGCCTTCGAACACCACGAACACGCCGAAGCGGATGTCGTAGGGAATCACCCTGCCGTCCTTTTCCAGCGACGAGATCACCTCGACCTGGCCCTTGGAATGCAGCACACCGCCTTCGGCGATCGGCCGGCAAACAAAGGGAATGTCGTCAACCGACGCCGGCGGGTACAGAAGCCCGTCGGGCGGTGCCGTGAGGCCCGTGGCATTGCACACCGCGGTGCTCTCGATCGAGGGTTTTGAGCCGTCGAGAAAGGAATTGAACATCTTCGGATTGAGCCCGCCAATGCGCGCGGTCTCGGGCGACAGGCCGTAATGACCCCATACCGTTTCCGGCGTCGACTCGGAAAAATGCGGCAGCCATTTGTGGCCGCGCCCGGCTGCCACCACCGAAAATCCCGCGGCGCGCGCCCAGTCGACCAGGTCGCAAATCAAGGCAGGCTGATCGCCATAGGCAAGGCTGTACACCAAGCCGGCCTGTGCCGCCTTGCTGGCAAGCAATGGCCCGCAAAAGGCGTCGGCTTCAACCGTCACATTGACCACATGCTTGCGATGCTCGAACGCCGCCAGGATGTGCTCCACCGCCGCCACCGGGTTGCCGGTGCATTCGACAATGATCTCGATCTGCGGGTGGCGCACCAGTGCCTGCCAGTCATCGGTGACACAGGTGTTGCCGAGCCGGATGGCCTCGTCAAACGAGCTGGCCGACGATTGCTCGGGCTTCCAGCCAACGCGCGCCAGATTGGTGCGCGCGTTCGCCAGGCTCAGGTCGGCAATGCCCACCAGGTGCACACCTGGCGTACGCGGCACCTGCGCCAAATACATCGAGCCGAATTTGCCGGCACCGATCAAGCCGATGCGCACCGGCTTGCCCTCGGCCTGGCGTTTCTGAAGCTTGGCGTACAGATTCATCTCAAGCCGCCTCTTTCATCAAGCCCGTCAACTCCTCGGCCGGCGTGCCGTTTTTCCACGGCGTGACCACCGGGTAGTCCTTGAGCAGGCAGTCGTCCGGAAGGCAGACGATCGGGTCGAACTGGCGATGCGCGATATAGCCCGGGCGCTTGAAGCGGCGCACGTGATTCGCCACCGCATTGAGCGACAGGTACACGTTGACCCGGTTCCACGGCGACAGGTTGGAGGTCGAGGCATGCACCAGGCAACCGTGAAAAATGATCATCGAGCCCGGCGGCCCCTTGGGCGCGACGATGCCGCCCTTCAAGCCGCCGGCTTTCTCGACCATTTGCGTGATGGTCTGGTTGTTGATGGTCCACAGCGGATAGCTGGTGGTCGAGGTGTCGTGGCCGGCTTCCAGCACGCCCTGCTTGTGGCTGCCCGGAATGAACATCAGGGGGCCGTTGAATTCATTGGTGTCGTCAAGGAAGATCGCGACGTTCATCGCGCGCGCCTCGGGCATGTGGTCGTCGTTCAACCAGGTGCCGTAATCCTGGTGCCACTGCCACACATCACCGTCAAAGGCCATCTTGCCGTTGATCTTGAACTGGTGCATGTACAAGTCTTCGCCGAAAATCTGCCGCACCGGTTCGACCATGCGCGGGTGACGCGCCAGCCGCGCGAACATGTCGTTGTACATGTGCGCGGCGAAATTGGTGCGCACCACGTCGCCGGTCTTCTCGCGCACGTTCTCGGGACGCCGTTGCGCGTAGATGCCGGGCACTTCGTCGGCCAGACGCTTGATCTCTTCGGGCTTGAACAAAGCTGGAAAAAAAAGGTAGCCGTCGCGATCGAATTGCGCGAGTTGTTCGGGGTTGAGTTTCATGTCTGATGCCTCCACAAACGTTGTGGACAGGATGTTACCGGATTGCCGAACGCATTGATGTTCCAGTGGGCGGTGATCCGGTAGTGAACAAGAGCGGCGCTGCAGGCACGGACCGCTGTGGTGCGTAAACTCGCGCACGATTCTTGCAGACTTGCCAGGAAGCGGCCCCGGCGAAACCTCCTGCACGCCTGGCCCGGGAAGCGCGCTGATCGGGAATCAAGCCAGTCGTGACCAACATATCCCACAAGCGGGGCATCATTCGCACGCAAACCATCCTTAGGTGCATCCACTCATGAACACCATTCGCATCTGTCAAGTTCTTTTCGTTTTCCTCATCGGCGCGTTCGCCGGCCTTGTCACGCTCAACAATCTGCGCGACCCGCAAAGCAACCTCAATTTCGTGCGGCACCTGATGAGCATGGACACCATCTTTCCGGACAGCCGGCTCAAAGCGCGCGCCATCCACTCGCCCTGGTTGCAACGCCTGTTCTTCGGCGCGATCGTGGCAACCGAGGGCGCGACCGCGCTCTTGTGTTGCGCCGGCGCGTTCGTGCTGTCGCTAGCCGTCGGTGCGACGGCCGATGAATTCCACGCCGCCAAGGCGCTCGCGTTTGGCGGTCTGGGCATGGGCTTCGCGCTTTGGTTTGGCGGTTTCATGGTGATCGGCGGTCAATGGTTCGCCAGTTGGCAGTCGAAGGACTGGAACGGCCGCGAATCCGCGTTCATGTTTTACGCCGCCATCGGCCTGGTGTTCCTGATACTGCTGCACAAGGCCTGAAGCGCGCCCCTCGGTTGACGCCCGTTTGCCGCGCCCTGTCAGGCGGATTCCTACACGCGTAAGCGCCATCGAAGAAGCAGTTTTCCCCTCTTGTTCCACTGTTTGACCGCGTGCCTGTCGGGCTATGATTGGTCATCCGTGTGCGTTTGCGAAGGCCCGCCAACATGTTCAATTCCCTGTCACGCAAGTTGATGTTGCGCCTCATGAAGAGTCGCGCCGAGAGACATTCCGGCTGCCGTATCGACGTGGCCCGGCTGGCGGCTGACCCGGAGTACGCCAGCGCTATACGCGCCCTGGCGCAGTTCACGCTTGACGAGGAGCTGCAAGCGATCAGCGACCTTGCCCGGTATGCCTCCCCCTGCGGTACCCTTGCACACAAGGCATTACCAGGGGACGAACACGAGGCAGCAGCACCGC
>JBEIFV010000174.1:0-12062 GCA_040382235.1 Burkholderiales bacterium | reverse complement strand
GACTATGTGCACTTCCACAAGATCGGGTTCCAGATGATCTACTGCAGCCGGGGCTGGGTGAAGGTGGTGTACGAAGACCAGGGGCCCCCGTTTGTCATGCAGGCCGGTGATTGCGTGCTGCAGCCGCCGCGCATCCGCCATCGGGTGCTCGAAAGCGCGGCCGGCACCGAGGTGGTCGAGATCGCCTCGCCGGCGTCGCATGAAACGCTGGCCGATCCACTGTTGCGCCTGCCCAATGCGCGGCGCAATGCAGGGCGTGACTTCTCGGGCCAGTGCTTTGTGCGGCACGTGGCGGCGCGCGCGCGCTGGCAGCGCTCTGGCGCCTTCGAGCAGCGCGATCTCGACATCGCGGCAACCACGCGCGGTCATGCGGCGGCGCGCGTGGTGCGCGCGCACGGCACGCCGGGGCGTGTGGATGCCTTGCATCAGGCCGAGTTTCATTTCATGTTCGTCCTCGGTGGCTCGATGACACTGGACTGCGATGGTCCGCAGCGGCTGGCGGCCGGCGATTGCTGCGTGGTGCCGGCGGGTGTGCCTTATGCGATCGATGCCTGCACCGCCGATCTCGAGGTGCTCGAGGTGCTGCTGCCGGGGTCGGCCGCGCAGGCGCGGCCTTGAGCGGCAGTCCGGGAATTCATTTCATCGAACCGACCATGGCGATGACTTCAATGGTGCATGCTACCGCGCGCCTGTGCAGGGCCGGCTGCGCGCAGGCGCTGGCGCATCTGTCGACCGGTGCCGGCATGTCGCGCTGGATCCTGGGTTTGTGGAATTGCCGCGAAACCGCGCCGGGGCTATTCACCGGCGAGTCGCTGTTCGATGGCGGGCTTGGCTGGGTGCGGGTGGTGGCCGACTGCGGGCGCGGGCAGGTGGATTATCTGGTTGGCGGCACGCCGGAGACGCTGGTGCCGCGGATTCGCGCCGGCGTGATCGATGGCCCGCTGCTGGGTCATGCACCCGGTACCTGCCTCATCACACTTGAAGCCTGGCGCACCGGCGACATGAGCGAGGAACGCTGGGCACGCCTGATGCACACCCACGAGACCGAGATCGAATTGATTCGTGCGCAACTTGAGGCCGCGCCGCCGGCTTGACGCTTGCTTGGCGACGTGACTTTGATGGGGCTGACTCTCGAAGACTGTGTGCGGCTTGACGCCGGCGCGGATGCGGCGGCGGCCCTGCGCCAGCGCTTCGCGGCCGGCGCGCCGGATACGCTCTATTTCGACGCCAATTCGATCGGCCCGATGCCCCTGGACGCGCCGGCGCGGGTGGCCGCTGTGCTGGAGCGGGGTTGGCGCGTGGCGCGCCGCCGCAGCTGGAACGAGGATGACTGGCTGGAGCAGCCGCGCAAGCTGGGCGCGGCGTTGGCGCACCTGATCGGCGCCGCACCTGCTGATGTGGCTGTGTGCGACAGCACCAGCATCAACCAGTACAAGCTGTTGCGCCATGCCCTGGCGGCGGCCGCGCCGCGCCGCGTGATCGCCGTCGAGCGCGAAGTGTTTCCGTCCAATCGCTACATCGCACAGGGCATCGCGCGCGCCGGTCTTGCCGAAGTACGCCTGTTCGATGGCGTGGCGGATCTGCAAGCCGCGCTGGCGCCAGGCGATGTTGCCGTGGTCGCTTTGTCACATGTCGACTATCGCAGTAGCGCCCGCTTGGACATGAACGCCGTGACTGCGCTGGCGCATGCCCATGGTGCGCTGGCGCTGTGGGACTTGTCGCATGCGGCCGGCGCGGTGGCGATCGACCTGCGCGCCGCCGATGTGGATTTCGCGGTGGCGTGCGGCTACAAATCCCTGTGCGGCGGGCCCGGCGCGCCGGCACTCCTGTACGTGCATCCGCGCTGGCAGGATGCCGCCTGGCCGGCGCTGTGCGGCTGGATGGGGCATGCGGCCACCTTCGACTTCGCCGCCGACTACCGGCCTGCACCAGGCGTGGCACGCCACCTGGTGGGCACCCCGGCGGTGCTGGCCAACGCCGCGTTCGGCGCAGCCGCGGAGCTCTGGCGCACGGCCGACATGCGCATGCTTGATCGTCAGCACCAATCGCTGACCGACACCCTGATCAGCCTGCTTGCGCAGGAATGCACGCATCTGGGCATCGAACTGGCCAGCCCGCTTGCCCATGCCGCGCGTGGTGGTCATGTGGCGCTGCGCATGACGCTGACGGACGCCAACGTGAGCGCGCTGGGCCAGGCGCTGGTGGCTGCCGGTGTGGTGGTCTCGACCCGCAAGCCGGATGCGTTGCGCTTTGGCGTGCACCCGATCGGCACCAGCCATGTCGACCTGTGGCACGGCGTGGCACGGCTGCGTGAAATCCTGGAGAGCGGGCGTTGGCGCGCGCCGCAGTTTTCCGGTGAGATGATATGAAACCGGCGTTGACGCAGGGGCATGGCCGCGGCGGCGCCAGACTCGCCGCCGACATCGGCGGCACTTTCACCGACGTGGTGCTGGAAACTGGTGAGCGGCGCTATTCGTGCAAGGTGTTGACCACCGCACAGGCGCCCGAACTCGGGGTGATGGCCGGCATCGACCGGCTGTTCGAGGAATCGGGTCTGGGCGCCGCCGCGATCGGCCTGATGATTCACGGCACCACGCTTGCAACCAATGCATTGATCGAACGCAAGGGCGCGCGTACCGCCTTCATCACCACCGAAGGCTTTCGCGACATTCTCGAAATGGGCTTCGAGAAGCGCTTCGAGCAGTACGACATCAACATCGAGCGGCCGCCGGAACTGGTGCCGCGGCCGCTGCGCTTCACGGTGGCCGAGCGCATCGCCGCCGATGGCGAAGTGCTGCTGGCGTTGGACGAGGCTGCGGTGGCCGCCAGTGCGCGGGCGATGGCGGAAGCCGGCGTCGCGGCGGTGGCGATCGGTTTCATGCACGCCTACCGCTGGCCGGATCACGAGCGACGCGCGCGCGCAATCGTCGAACAGGTGCTGGGACCCGCTGTGACGGTATGCATTTCCAGCGAAGTGTGCCCGGAAATGCGCGAGTACGAACGCTTCTCGACCACCTGTGCCAACGCCTATGTGCGGCCGCTGATGGCGGGCTACCTGCTGCGCCTGCGGCAGTTGCTCGATGCCCGGCAACTCACCTGCCCGCTGTTGCTGATGATGTCCGGCGGCGGCATCACCACGCTGGAACACGCGGCGCGCTTTCCGGTGCGGCTGGTGGAATCCGGCCCGGCCGGCGGCGCCATCCTGGCGGCGCACCTGGCGCGCGAATGCGGCTTAACCGACGTGATGGCCTTCGACATGGGCGGCACCACCGCCAAGGTGTGCCTGATCTCCGGCGGCGAACCCGAGCGATCGCGCCGCTTCGAGGTCGGGCGGGTGTATCGCAACCTCAAGGGCAGCGGCCTGCCGCTGCGCATTCCGGTCATCGAATTGGTCGAGATCGGCGCCGGCGGCGGCTCGATCGGCCGCGTCGATGCGCTGCGCCGCATTACCGTCGGCCCCGATTCCGCCGGCTCCGCGCCGGGCCCGGCCTGTTACGGTGGCGGCGGCACGGCGCCCACGGTGACCGATGCCAATCTGGCGCTGGGTCGCATCGATGGAGACAAGTTTGCTGCCGGGCGCATGCCACTCGATGGCGCGCTTGCAAAGGCGGCGCTGGAAGCCGGCGTCGGCGCGCACCTGGGCATGGATGCATTCTGGGCTGCGGCCGGCATCTCCGAGATCGTCGAGGAAAACATGGCCAACGCCGCACGCGTGCATGCGATCGAGCGCGGCCGCGTGATCGGTAACTTCACCATGATCGCCTTTGGCGGCGGCGCGCCGCTGCATGCCGGGCGCCTGGCGCAAAAGCTCGGGATTGGCCGCGTGGTGGTGCCCGCCGGCGCCGGGGTCGGCTCGGCGATCGGCTTCCTGCGCGCGCCGATCGCCTTCGAAGTGGTGAGGAGTGACCGTTGCCTCTTGTCGCAGTGTGATGCCGGGGCGGCCAACGCACGCCTGGCCGCGATGCATGCCGAAGCGCTCGAGGTGGTGGCGCCGGCGGCGCTGGCCTGCGGGGTGGAGCAGTCACAGATCAGTGCGGCGCGCATGGTCGAGCTGCGTTATGCGGGCCAAGGGCATGAATTGCGCATTGCCCTGGCCGCAGGCGCACTGGACCGGGCGGCGTTCGCTGCCTTGGGCGAGGCCTTCGAGGCGGAGTATGAGCGCGTCTATGGCCTGCGCATTCCGGGCTCGGAGGTGGAACTGGTGACCTGGTCGCTGACGCTTGCGACCGCGGCGGCGCCGGCGGCACGGGCGCAGCGGGCGGTGCCCTGCGGCGATATGCCTGCCGCCGGCGAACGCGCGGCATGGGAAGCAGCGCAGGGCCGCCGTGTCGGCTTTGGCCTGTACTGGCGCTTCGACCTGGCGGCGGATCGTCGCGTACCCGGGCCGGCGCTGATCGCCGAGCATGAAACCACCACGGTGGTGCCGGCCGGCTGGTCGGCGCAGGTCGATTCGCTGGGTCACCTGATCCTGGAGGTCAACCCATGAATGATGCGACAGAGGCACGGCCAGCGATGCTGGACGCGATCCACACCCAGGTGATGTGGAACCGCCTGATCGCGGTGGTCGAGGAGCAAGCGCAGGCGCTGCTGCGCACCGCCTTCGGTTCGGTGGCACGCGAAGCCGGCGACCTCTCGGCCGGGGTGTACGACACGCGCGGGCGCATGCTGGCGCAGGCGGTGACGGGCACGCCTGGGCATGTCAATACCATGGCGGCGGCGGTGCAGCATTTTCTGGCGAAGTTTCCACCGGCCGGCATGCGGCCGGGTGACGTGTATGTGACCAACGATCCGTGGCTGGGCACCGGCCACCTGTTCGACTACGTGGTGGTGACGCCGGTATTCGCCGCCGGCAGCGGGCCCGATGCCGGATCGCGCCTGATCGCCTTGTTCGCCTCGACCTGCCACACCATCGACGTCGGCGGCATCGGCTTTTCCGCCGATGCGCGTTCGGTGTACGAAGAAGGCACCTGCATCCCGCACCTGAAACTGCTGGCCGGCGGTCGGCTGAATGAAGACGTGCTGGCGATCATCGAGGCCAATTCACGCAACCCGGTGGAGGCGCGCGGCGACATTCTTTCGCTGGTCAGCAGCAACGATGTCGGCGCGGCGCGCCTGATCGAGATGATGGCGGAGTTTTCGCTTAACCGAATCGACGCTCTGGCCGAGCACATCATCACGCAATCGGGCAGCGCCACCCGCGCGGCGATCGGCCGGCTAAAAAATGGTTCATGGCGTGCGCACATGCGCCTGGATGGTTATGAGCAGCCGATCGACCTGCATGCCGAACTGACCATCGAGGGCGAGCGCATCCGCGTCGATTTCAGTGGCAGCTCGCCCGCCTCGCTGCGCGGCATCAACTCGCCCAAGTGCTATACCGATGCCTATTCGGTCTTCGGCCTGAAATGCCTGATCGCGCCGGAGGTGCCGAACAACGCCGGCTCGCTCGAACCCTTCGAGGTAGTGGCGCCGCCGGGGCTGGTGGTGAGCCCGCAGCGGCCCAGCCCGGTGACTGCGCGTCATGTGGTGGGGCAGATGCTGCCCGACCTGATGTTCGGTTGCCTGGAGCAGGCGCTGGGTGGTGCAGTGCCGGCCGAATCGGCCGGCAGCATCTGGGTGCTGGCGATGGGCCATGCGCCGGGGGCGGCCACGCCGTTCAATGTGATGAGTGTGGGGCTGGGCGGTACCGGTGCGCGCCCGACCAAGGATGGCTTGGCGACGACCGCCTTTCCGTCAGGCGTTGGGAGCATTCCGATCGAGGTGACCGAGACCCAGGCGCCGCTGGTGTTCTGGCACAAGGAGTACCTGGCCGATTCGGGTGGTGCCGGCCAGTATCGCGGCGGCATGGCGCAGCGCATTGTGGTCGGCGCGCGCGGCGGTATCGGCTTCGTGTGCACCGCGGCCACCTTCGACCGTCGCGACAACGCCGCGCGCGGGCGCAGCGGCGGCGCTTGCGGCGCTGCAGGGCAGGTGGTGATCGAGACCGGCGACGCTTGCATGACCTTCGTCGGCAAGGGCGTGATCAGTGTGCCGCCGCACGGCCGCCTGCGGGTTGATCTGCCAGGGGGCGGTGGTTTTGGCGATGCGCGCCTGCGTGATGAAAAGCGGGTGGCACTTGATTTGCTTAATGGCATGATCAGCAGGGCGCCGCAGGCGGGGCCACCGGATGCACCATCGAAGGATGTAGGCGACGCATGATCACGCTTGAAACCTGCAAGGCGCTGGACGCACGCGATCCGCTCGCCGCGTTGCGCGACGCGTTCGAAACGCCGCCGGGCGAGCGCATTTATCTGGATGCCAACTCGATGGGTGCGTTGCCGAAGGGGGCGAGCGCACGCATGCTGCGCGCCCTGCACGACGAATGGTCGGCCGAGCGCCGTCATGCATGGAGCGTGGCCGACTGGCTGGATGCGCCGCAGCGCATCGGCGCCGCTTACGCACACCTGATCGGCGCGGCGCCTGATGAGATGATCGCTACCGACAACACCACGCTCAACCTGCACAAGCTGGCGCTGTACGGTCTGGCGCTGGCGCAAGAACCGTCGACCAGGCGCGTGATCGTGTATGAGCGCGAAGGCTTTCCCACCGATTGCCATGTGGTGCAGGGCATCGTGCATCACGGTGGCGGCCGCTGGGAGGCACGCGCGATCGACGACGCCGCCAGTTTGAACGCGGCGCTCACCGATGATGTGGCGTTGCTGCTGCTGTCGCATGTGGACTATCGCAGCAGCTATCGCTGGGACATGGCGCAGGTCAATGCACAAGCGCACGCGGTCGGCGCGCGCGTGCTGTGGGACCTGTCGCACAGCGCCGGTGCGGTGCCGGTCGATCTTGCCGGCAGTGGCGCCGATTTTGCGGTGGTGTGCGGCTACAAATACCTGTGTGGCGGCCCCGGTGCGGCGGCTCTGGCCTACATTCGCCGCGAACTCCAGGACCGCGCCTGGCCGGCGCTGCCGGGCTGGCTGGGCCATGCCGACCGCATGAACTTCAGTTGCGAGTATCAGCCGGCGCCCGGCATGCTGTCGCTCATCACCGGCACCATGCCGGTATTGCAGAACGCGGTGATGGAAACCGCGGCCGACATCTGGGCCGGCGTTTCGTGCGCCGACCTGGCGTGGAAGCACGAGTCGCTCTCGGTCACATTGTGTGCCCTGCTGGTGGAGCAGTGCGGTGCGCTTGGCGTCAAGCTGGTGTCGCCTGCCGCATACGCGCAGCGCGGTGGTCACGTGGCCTTCAGCTGCCCGGGCGGCGGGCCGGTGTGCGAAGCCTTGCTTGATGCCGGCGTGGCGACTTCGTTTCGCGCGCCGGACGTCATACGCTGCGGTCTGTCCGCATTGACCCTGGCCCATGCCGACCTGTGGCAAGCTGTCGCCCGATTGCGCGCCATACTTGTGGAAGAGCGCTGGCGCGACCCCCGCTTTGCCGCCGTATCCGTCTGACATTTTTCATTTCACCAGGAGAACCGCATGTCAACTCGTCGTTTCTTGCCCTTCGTTGCCAACGCCATGCTGGCGACGGCGTTTGTGTTGCCCGCGCAGCAGGCGCTGGCCGCGGACTACACCGGCCCGGTCAAGGTGCTGGTGGGCTTTCCCGCGGGCGGTGCCACCGATGTGGTCGCGCGCCTGTTGTCGGACAAGCTCAAGGATGTGTTGAACCAGCCGGTGCTGGTCGACAACAAGGGCGGTGCCGGCGGCATGATCGCCACCCAGCAGTTGAAGGCTTCCCCCGCAGACGGCTCGACGGTGATGCTGACCATCGACCATACCCAGGTGATCATTCCCCTGACCTTCAAGGCGCCGGGCTACGACCCGGTACGCGACTTCACGCCGCTGGCGGGCGTCGCCACTTACTACAACGCACTGGGTGTCGCGGCCGGCATCAACGTCAAGACCCTGGCCGACTTCGGCACCTGGCTCAAGGCCAACCCGACCAAGGCCAACTTCGGCGTGCCGGCAGCGGGCAGCGTGCCGCAATTCGCTTCGCTCATTGTTGGCAAGGCGCTCGGCGTGGCCAACCCGGTGATCGTGCCTTACAAGGGCGGCGCACCGCTGACGCAGGATTTGCTGGCGGGCCAGGTGCCGGCCAGCGTGAGTTCGCTCACCGAATACATCGAGCACCATCGCGCCGGCCGCATCAACGTGCTGGCGATTTCCGGCACCACGCGCAGCAAGGCCGCACCCGAGATCCCCACCTTCCAGGAACTCGGTTTGAAAGGCGTCGACAAGAATCCGTGGCTGGCCTTCGTCGGCCCGAAGGATATGCCGCGCGAGTTCGTCGATCGCTTCACACGCGCGGTGGCACAGGTGCTGCGCAACCCGGAAGTGGTGGAGCGCCTGGGCAAGATGGGCAATGACATCACCTACGCACCGCCGGACCAGCTGCGCGAATGGATCACTGCCGCCACCGCGCACTGGGCGCCGGTGATTCGCGATTCCGGTTATCAGTTGCAATAAGCGCGATGAGCACGACGACGCCGCGCCGATTCATTTCCAGCGGCTCACCCTATGAGGAGTTGGCCGGCTACTCGCGCGCCGTGGTCGAAGGCGAGTGGATTTTCGTCTCCGGCACGGTCGGGCAGAACTTCGCCACCATGACCATGCCGGAATCTGCCGCGGCGCAGGCCGAACAGGCGCTCGACACCATCGAAGCCGCGCTGGCCCAGGTGCCGGCCGGCTTGATGGACGTGGTGCGGGTGCGGGTCTATGTGCCGGACCGCGGCGATGTGCTGGCGGTGAGCGGCGTGATCAAGCGCCGGCTTGGCGCGGCGCGTGCGACCAACACCACAGTGTGCTGTGCGCTGGCGGTGGAGGGGGCGAAGGTGGAGATCGAGGTGACGGCGCGGTGCAGGGAAGCAGGGGACTGAAGCTTTTGGGGAGCTGACACGTCGACATTGATTCAAGCCGAATTCGAGCGCAGGCCGGCATTCCAAGCTTCCGCCCGAGACACTCAAGCTCAACCGCGTTGAGGTTCTGACGCTGGCTGTCAAGATTGTCGCTACCAGCGTGGGGGTTTTCGGTTCGGCCGCTCGCGGCGATGATCGAGAAAAATCGAATCAGGACCTGTTGTCCGACTGGGGTTCGGAGGCAAGTCGCTTTTCGTCCTGCTGCTGCCTGTGAAGTCCGAGTCTGGCGAGCCAAGCTGCGATGCGAACGATACGATGGCGATCAGGAATCATCACTCAATGAGGGAAAAGCAATGCATAGCCGCCTCTCCAGCAAGACCTATGGAACCGTTTCCGCCGATATGCAGAGGTCGATGAGCGGCCTTGTGTTTGTGTGAGGTCTGGTTGATGGGACGCTACCGTTGAATACTATTGCCAAAACCTTGGGCTATGACATCACAGAAGCGGGGAGCGGACGCGTCGTGGTCGCGGCGGAACCGAAGGACATCCACCTGAATCCAGCTGGCACGGTACACGGCGGTCTCGCTGCCACCATGCTCGATAGCTGCATGGGACTTGCTATCCAATCAACTTTGGAGAAAGGTATCGGTTCCACGACGCTTGAATTCAAAATTTCGTTGGTCCGACCGATCACCCCGGAGACGGGCCCAATCAAGGCTGAAGGCACGGTGATCAACCGTGGCCGACGCGTCGGCACGGCGGAAGGGCACGTCACTGACAGTAAGGGGCGCTTGCTGGTGCATGGGACCACCACTTGCTTGATTTTCGAAAGCGGAAGTTGAAACACCTATGGAGCGTCTGGCGCTGTAGTTGTGCCAACTGGAAGCCGGCATGCTCGTCGGAGGCCAGAATGCGGCCTGTGAACCTATTGAAAGGCGCAATACGCCAGTTACTGGCTATCGGCGAAGCCGTCGATTACACCTCAACAAAGTGGAACTCAAATGCTTCGTGGGATGCGCCTTCCGCGACAGATCACATCCGCCAGACCACCGGCTGTCAACAGCTACGCCGCCTTGAGTACGAAATCAACATGCACTGCGTCATACGGGAACGACAGCTTGCCGTCCGCGGTTTTGTCGATCACGCCGCACAGCACCAGCGCCTGCGCATCGGTATGTACGCCCTTTACATCACGTTCCACGCGCCGTGCCAGCTCGCGCACGCCCAGCGGGCCGGCACCGGTCAGTGCTTTCAGCAGCGCCCAGCGGTTGGCCGTGAGCGTGGCCCACAGGTCTTCATGACTGGCAAAGCTGATGCGAGCGCCTTGCGGCACGCCACGCAAGGCTGCTTTGGTGCGCTGCTTGGCCGCGTCGATGCTCGATACCTCAATGGTTACAGTGTTCATGGTCGCCTCAGAGTGTTGCCACATCATTCCAGAAGTCATCAACGAGTTGATCCAGCGTGCTGAACCTATAGGGCACCTCGACGCCCCCGACGTGCTTGTGATCACCCTTGCCCGCTTCGTTGTCGTAGCGCAGTACTCTGACCTCATTAACCACCAGCACCATCCGGTATTTAAATTCGTGAGCCGAACCCGGATCCGGGTTAGGAACCTGCCAGACCACGACCTCGACAAACCGATTGTCGCCAAGCTTGATGCGCTCTTTCTCCAGGAGCGTTGCCTTCATGTTGTAACTTTAACAACACTATAGGTTGTTGTCAACAGGACAACACAGGGCGGCAGAGTGTGACCTGAACTGAACAAGAAGGCCGGGCATGATTTTCTTCCTTATTTCTGAAGATAGGCGGTTTCCGAGCAGAAGGTACGTCAGCCGCCGACCAGGCTTGCGGCCAACTGCCCGACTGTGCGCAGCGCGTCGTTGAAGCGCGGGTCGTCGGCGTGGCCGAAGTTCAGGCGCAGGCAGTGGGTGAAGCGGTGGTCGGCCGAGAACATGTGCCCCGGCGCGAGGCTGATGTTCTGCGCCAGGGCCAGTCGATGCAGCTTGAGACCATCCACCTCGCCAGGCAGCTCAAGCCAGAGGAAGTAGCCTCCTGCGGGCCGCGTGCAGCGCGTCCCCTTGGGGAAATGCCGTTCGACTGCGTCGAGCGCAGCAACCTGCTGCGCGGCCAGCGTGTGGCGCAGCGCACGCAGGTGGCGGTCGTAGCCGCCGTGCCCGAGGTAGTGCGACAAGGCCTGTTGCGAGGGCACAGCGGCCGACAGGCTGGTCATGAGCTTGAGCCGTTCGATGCGGCGCGCGAACTTTCCGGCGGCGACCCAGCCGACGCGGTATCCCGGCGCCAGGCACTTGGAGAACGAGCTGCAATGCATGACCAGCCCGGCGCGGTCGAAGGCCTTGGCCGGTGCCGGCTTGCGTGCGCCGTGGTAGAGCTCGCCGTAGACGTCGTCCTCGATCAGGGGAATGCCGCGCGCGGCCAAGAGCTCGACCAGCGCGCGCTTGTTCTCTTCCGGCATGAGGCTGCCGAGCGGGTTCTGGAAGTTGGGCATCAACCAGCAAGCCTTTACCGCATGCCGCTCGAGGACGGCAGCGAGTGAGCCCAGGTCGATGCCGCTGCGCGGGCTGGTCGCCACCTCGACAGCCTTGAGCTGCAAGCGCTCGAGCGCCTGCAGCACGGCGTAGAAGGTGGGCGACTCGACGGCGACGACATCGCCGGGCGCGGTCACCGCTTGCAGGCACAGGTTGAGGGCCTCCATCGCGCCGTTGGTGATGACGATCTCCGGCATCTCGACGGCAAGGCCATCGACCACGTAGCGCAGCGCGATCTGCCGGCGCAGCGTCGGGTTGCCCGGCGAAAGGTCGAGCACGATGCGCGCGGGGTCGAGTTCGCGCATGCCGGCTGCGAGGCTGCGCGACAGGCGCGCCAAGGGGAAGAGTTTCGCGCTCGGAAAAGCCGATCCCAGCGGCACGATGTCGGCATCGCGGGTGGACTCAAGCAAATCGAAGATCACCTCGCTCACCTTGACCTCGGTGGTCGCCGCAGACGGCCTGGAGGTTTCCGGTGCGTCGGCCCGGCGCTTGGCCGTGGCGGCAACGAAGTAGCCGGAACGCGGCCGTGCCTGGATGCGCCGACGCGCTTCCAGCATGTAGTAGGCCTGGAACACCGTTGACGGACTGATGCGCCGGCTGGCACTGGCCTGGCGCACCGAGGGCAGCTTGTCGCCAGGGCGCAGGTCGCCTGCGATGATGCGCTGGTCGATCTCTTC